>DATJVB010000001.1:0-7573 GCA_035502055.1 Thermoplasmata archaeon
GCTACCAAGGGTGGGGTTGTTCGCCCATTAAAAGGGATCGTGAGCTGGGTTTACACCGTCGCGAGACAGGTGTGTTGCTTTTTGGCGGAAGTGCAAGGGTCTCTGACGAGAAGGTTCCCACAGTACGAGAGGAACGGGGAATCGGCGCCTCTAGTCCATCAGTTGTCCGGCAGGGCATCGCTGAGCAGCCACGCGCCACGGGATAAGGGCTGAAAGCATCTAAGCCCGAAACCCCCTCGAAAAAGAGAGACCTTTAAGGACATTCGTAGAAGACGAGCTCGATAGAGCCGGGGTGTACGCGGAAAGCCTTCGGGCGATCCGCTCAGCCCGCGGCCACTAACGTCCGCAGCTACGCTAAGCTGGCGGCGTTTGGCAGTTAAGCAGAACGCGTGTGATTCTCTTTTTTTCCCCCCAAGAGAATCCGGACCGGGCCGAAAGGCCCGCGAACGGGGGGGCGGCGGGCCTCCTCGGACCGAATCGTCTCCCGCCAAAGAATGATATACGGGGTGCCGGGCCATCATCGTTCGATGCGGCCGACGCGACGCGCAAGCGACACCGTGACGATCCTGGTCCTGACGATGGTCCTCGCGGCGGGGCCGGCGCTCCTCGCTCCCGCGACGGGGCACGCGAGCGCCCCGCCCGCCCCGCGGGCGGCCGCCGCGGCGTCGTCGGCCCCCTTGGCCGGGCCCGCGGTCGTCGCCCCGGCCGTCGCCGCCCCCTCGACCGGCCGCGTCGTGACGAACACGGTCTCCGCCCCCCCGACCGGCGCGCTCAACGGCTACGCCGCCGTCGACAACGCGACGCAGACGCTCTACTCGGTGAGCTCGGGGTTCTACGACCTCTACGGCCCCGAGACGGACATCCTCGACCGGTTCAACCTCACCACGGGCGCCCCGATCGGCGACCCGGTACTCCTCGCGGACCCGGCGGTCGCGGTCGCGACGCAGATGGTCCTCGACCCCGTCCACTCGCTCCTCTACGTGGGGTTCGACAACCTCTCCGGCGGCGGCGGGCCCGGGTGGATCCTCGTGCTCAACGCGACGACCCTCGACCCCGTCGCGAACCTCTCCGTCTTCCTGGGCGATCCCGCGTTCGAGCCGTACTTCCTCCTCTGGGACCCCGCGAGCGACCAGGTCTTCGCGGAGAACTCCACCACGGTCGAGGTGGCGATCATCAACACCACCACGAACGACGTGACCACCGTGATCCCGTTCCCCTGCACCTCGTGCGATCCGGTCGGCTTCATCGACGTCTGGACCAACGAGTACGTCCTCCTTCCGACCGGCACCCCGGTGCTCGACGCGATCAACACGACCGAGGACCTCGCGGCGGTCGGGATCGACTTCAGCGGGACCGACCCCTCGTTCGAGTCCGGCGTCGGCGGCTACGACAACGTGACGGGGTACATCTACGTCTCGAACCAGTCGGGCGTGGGGGACGTCCAGGTCTTCTCCTACACCGGCGCGTACCTCGCCCAGGCCCCGAGCCTCCTCGACGGGCAGCCGCTCGCCTGCGCCTTCTCCTGGCAGGACGACATGGTGATGTTCGCCATCGCGAACCTCACGCCGGGCGGCGGCGACGAGATCGAGGTGTACTTCGGCTACTTCGGCATCATCCTCGACGTCTTCCAGAACTCCTGGGCGACCGAGCCGCTCGGCTGGACGTACACTGACCTGGTGGTCGCCCAGGTCGGCGACGCCGTCTACGTGGCGACCGGGGGATTCGGCAACGCGACCGACCTCCTCTCGATCGACATCGGCAACTTCACCCTCGATGAGGTGCTCGCGTACCCCTCGTCCACGACCCTGGGGATCCAGTTCTTCACGGACCCGCTCCACGACGCGTACTACGAGCTCTACTTCGAGCCGGCCGAGCTCGTCGCCTACAACGCGACCACGAACCTGCCCCGGTGGACGATCGATCTCACGGGATACCCTGCGCCGGACCTGCTCGAGCTCGCGGTCGACCCGGTCCAGGGGTTCGTCTACGTCATCGACGACGGCCCGTACGTCGACGTGTACAACACGACCGACGGATCGTACGTCGGCACGATCTCGACGTTCAACCCGGTGCTCTACCTCGACGTCGACGCGGTCCACCACCTCCTCTACGTGTCGGACGACCCCTACTCCGGCGACAACGTGACGGTCCTCAACATGTCGGGCGGTAGCGACTCGGTGGAGACGTCGTTCGTCGACGACAACGGGGTCTGCGGCCTCACCGCCGTGCCGGCCGTCGAGGAAGTGGCGGTGATCGGCTGCTCGCCGTCGCCCTCGATCAACGAGACGCTGAGCCTCTACTCGGGGACGACCTCCGTCCTCATCGGGAACGTGAGCCTGTACCGGGTCGTCTACGGGAACCAGATGACGACCGACGCCCGCGGGATGCTGTACGTCCCGATGGAGGGGTACAACAACGTGACACTCATCAACACGACGACCGCCACGTTCGCGGGCAACTGGAGCCTGGGCGACGTGGATCCGTACGGCCTCGCCGTCGACGACGCGAGCGGGCTCGCGGTCATCGACGGGGACTACCTGACGACCACCCTCGAGGTGATCGACATCGCCACCGGCGACGTGAGCCAGACGTTCGATCTCCCGGGCCCGACCTGGGGCATCCCCGCGTTCTCGAGCGAGACCGGGACGTTCTACTCGCCCCTCTGGTACACGGGCGAGACCGCGTTCACGACGCTCGTGGCGCTTCCGTCGGTTCCGACCCACCTCGCCCTCACGCCCGGCAACACGACGATCTCGGCGAGCTGGACCGGGTCGACGGCCCCGACCGGCTACCCCGTCTCGGGCTACACGCTCCTCACGGCGACCTCGGCGGGCGGGCCGTGGACCGCGGCCGCGACCGATTCGGGGCTCTCGACGACGCTGACCGGCCTCACCGACGGGACGACGTACTACGTCGTCGTCGAGGCGAACGGTGCCTCGGGCACGAGCTCGGCCTCCGGGTCGGCGTCCGCCGTGCCCCTCGGGATCCCGTTCCCGCCCGCGTCGATCGCCGTCTCCGTGGTCGGGGACTCCCGGCTCAACGTCTCCTGGCACGCCCCGGCGGAGACCGACGGGGCCGCCGTCACGAACTACTCGCTCTCGTACGCCACGTCCTCTTCGGGTCCGTGGACGACCGTGAGCGTGGGTGCCGGGCTCGCGGCCTCGATCGGGAACCTCGCCGCCGGCACGACGTACTACGTCCGGGTGGTCGCCTGGAACTCCGTGGGGCCGAGCGCCCCCAGCGGGACGGCCACCGCGATGACCCAGGCGGCCGCCTCGGCGCAGGGGGGGGGACTCGCGTCGAGCACTCTCTGGATCCTCCTCGTCGTCGTCATCGTGATCGCGGCGATCGTCGCGGCGGTCGTGCTGCGCCGGCGGCGGACGCCGCCGACGGGCGCCCCCGGGGCGCCGATGCCGACGACCCCGCCGGCCGCGCCTCCGTCGGCCCCCGCTCCCCCGAGCGGGCCGCCCCCCGGCGCCCAGTAGGCGAGAGCTCCCCCGCCCCCCCGGGCCTCGTCCCGGAAGCCCCGCACCCGCGGAGGGCGGACGCGCCCGGCCCCGCCGGGGGCGAGGTGGAAACGCTTTCTCGGGGCACGTCCCGGGAGACGCCGTGCCGTCGTACGGGGTGCCCCGGACCCGCTGGCCGGTCGTCGCCTGGATCCGGGTCCGCCTGCCGCCCTCGCCGGCCCCGACGCTCCTCATGGGGACCGCGCCGCCCCCCCTCCCGCCGCTCGATCTCCTGGAGCCGAACCCGGTCTCGACGGACCCCCGGAAGAGGGTCTTCTCCTTCGAGGAGCCGATCGCCGACGAGGAGGTGTTCCGCATCAGCTGGGACGCGGACGATCCCGACCTCCTCGAGATCGAGCTCCGCGCGCCGTCGTACGGCCGCCGGCCCACGCCCGACCGGGTCCGCGCCTTCTGGGAGCGCACCCGCGAGCGGCTGAGGCCGCTCGGCGACGTCTCGGTCGAGGGGGCGGACCCCCGGCCGTAGCCCGGTCGTGGCCGTTATCCGCGCCCGGACCTCCCAAGGGCGATGGCCGACGGGCGCGTCCGGCTCGACGCGATGAGCGACGCCGAGTACGACCGGTTCCTCGCGGAATCGATCCCCGCGTACGCCGAGTCGAACGTCGCGGCCGGCCGGTGGTCGGCCGAGGGGGCGGAGGCCCAAGCCCGGGCCGAGTTCGCCCGCCTGCTGCCCGAGGGACGGGCGACTTCGGGCCACGCGCTCCTCACGATCCGCGCCCTCCCCGACGGCGAGGCGGTGGGGCGGATCTGGCTGTGGCTTGTTCCGGGGAATCCGCCCGGCGGGTTCGTCTACGACCTCGCGATCGACCCGGCCCACCGGCGGCGCGGGTACGCGGAGGCGGCGCTCCGCCTCGCCGAGGAGCGGCTGCGCTCCGACGGGGCGAACCGGATCGGGCTCCACGTCTTCGCGAACAACCCGGGCGCGATCCGCCTCTACGAGAAGATCGGCTACGCGGTCGTGAGCCAGCTCATGTCGAAGCCGATCCCGCCGGCCCCGAGCGGGGCGAGCCCCTCGGGATGAGCGCCGCGGGCGGTCCCGGCGTCCTCCGAGCGACGTTCCTCTTCCTCCCGGGGATCGGGCCGGCGACGGAGGCGGAACTGTGGCGCCACGGCGTCACCGACTGGTCGCAGTTCGTCTCGGCTCCCGCGCTGCCCGGCATCGCCCCCGTCCGCCAGGCGCGCCTCGCGCGCGAGGTCGCCGCCGCGGAGACGGCGTTCTCGGGAGGGACGGCGGCGTGGTTCGCGCGGCGGCTGCCGACGTCGGAGCACTGGCGGCTCTATCCCGCCTTCCGGAGCCGGACCGCCTTCCTCGACATCGAGACGACCGGGCTCTCCCCGTACGAGGGGATCGTGACCGTGGTGACGGTCCACACCCCGGGCCGCACCCGGTCGTTCGTCGCCGACGACGACCTCGAGGAGCTCCCCGGGTACCTCGGCCGGTTCGACCTCCTGGTCACGTTCAACGGGATCCTGTTCGACGTGCCGTTCCTCGAGCACCGGTTCCCCCAGCTCGTCGCCCCCGCGGCCCACATCGACCTTAGGTTCGTCCTCAAGCGGCTCGGGCACGCGGGCGGCCTCAAGCGGATCGAGGAACGGCTCCGCCTCGGCGACCGGTCCGGCGTGGAGGGGGTGGACGGCCTCGAGGCCGTCCGGCTGTGGCACCGGCACCGGCGCGGGGAGGCGGGGGCGCTCGACCGGCTCGTCCGCTACAACCGGGCGGACACGGTGAACCTCGAGCCGCTCCTCGACTTCGCCGTGGCGGAGCTCGCGGGACGGCTCTTGCCGACCCCGGGACGCCCGCTCGCCGCCGATCCCGCTACCTGAGCGCCGACGCGGCGTTCGGCCCCGAGGGCGGCGGGTCCTCGAGCCAGCCATCGTACGCGCCGATCAGCCGAGTGAAGCCGATCAGGAGGAGGATCGGCGGAAGCGCCTCCAGGAACGCGAGGGGCACGTAGAGGATCGAGAGGACCGCGACGAACCCGAGCACCGCGCCGAGGAGGATCATCCGGCGTCCCCCGTCGAGGGCTGCCTGCCCGACCGGCCCCGCGATCGAGCGGATCGACCCGACGAGGCTCCGGGAGGAGAAGTGGTAGGCGAGGAGGTTGAACAGGTAGCCGATGAGCGTCGCCACGAGGATCGTCGCGATGATCTCGTTCCGGAGCGAGGCGAGGGTCTGCGCCGTCGGAGAGACGCACGTCGCCGGCGGCAGGCACGCGGTCACGATCGAGAGCGCGATGACGACGACCGCGATGGCGAGCGCGATCGAGGCGAGGATCGCGGCGATGAACGTCCAGACCGTCCGCGAGTAGTCGCGTTCGGCGGCTTCGGCCGCGGCGGCTTGGACCGCCCCATACTCGGCCCCCGCCTCGGCGAGCTCGCGGACACCGCGGCGCCACGTGATCCACGAGACGAGGAGCACGATGATCCCCACGAAGCCCGCGAGGCCGGCGAGCAGGGCGATCGCGGTCGTCCCCGTCGATCCGACCGGCGCGTTCTGGGAGGTGTTGTTGCCGTTCCAGATCGACGACGGGATCGACCCCCCCTCGAACTGCGGCGTGTTCGAGACGACGGCGCTTCCCGCCAGGAGGAGCGCGGCGACGAGGGTGAGGACCAGGTAGATCCGGTAGTACGACATTCCCTTCCGGATGTCGCCCACGGCGTGGACCGTCGATCCCCGGAACGATCCCGGATAACCGAAGCCGGTTCCCGGGCCCCCGTACCCCGGCGGCGCGTACCCGGCGACGGGGTACATCGCGGGCGGCGGCGGGGGAGGGGGCGGGGGCGGCGGAGGGGGCGGCACGCCGGCCATGCGGTCGAGAGCGGCTCCACCGAGAAAAACCGTTCGGCGGAGCGGCGGCGGGCCCGCTCCTCGCGGTCGCCGGCGGCTACGGGGCGGACTCCACGGGACCCTCGGCCTCGGTCACGCCGGCGGGCGGCGGGATCGGGGGAGTCCCCCGCGGGGGGGCCGCCTCCCGGATCCGGGCCACCGCGAGCTCGCAGTACTCCGCCGAGGAGTCGATGTGGAGGTAGTGGCGGCCGGTCGACCGGGCCACCGCGGCCACCGTGCCGGTGCCGCCGAACATGTCGAGGAGCACGTTCCCCTGGTAGGAGTAGTACTTCGCGAGGCGCTCGATGAGCGCCGACGGGAACGGCGCGGGGTGCCCCCGGCGACGTCGCTCGGGCGGGATCGACCAGAACCCATCGGAGAACGATTGGAACTCCTTCGCCGTGATGTCGATCGCCGCGCGGTCGCCGTCCAGCCGCCACGACCCCTTCGAGAAGACGAGGACGTACTCCCACGACGGGACGATGTGGGGGTTCGCGGGGCTTCGCCAGCTCCCCCACGCGGTCCGCCGGCCCATCGTCTGCTTGTACCAGATGATCTCGGTCCGAAGGATGTAGCCGAGCCGCCGCATGTCGTGGGCGAGTTCGTGGTGGATCGGCCGGAACTCCTTGATCGACGTCGGAGCGACGTTGAGGGCGAACCGTCCGCCCGGCACGAGGACCCGGTGGAGGGCCGCCCAGACCCGCGCGAGCCAGGCGAGGTACTCCGCGTGCGCCCGGTCGTCGGCGTAGCCGGCGTACGCGATGCCGACGTTGTACGGCGGCGACGTGATCGCGAGGTGGACGCTTTCGGCCGGAAGCCGGTCGAGGACGGCGATCGCGTCGCCGCGCACGACCCGGTCGAACGGCTCACGGGTCCACGGGCCGTCCCGGTCGGGCGCCCGCTCGCCGGCCACGCGGAGCCGACCCAGTGGCCGGAGATGAACCTTGCGAGGGCCGGGAGCCCGCCGACCCCGCGCGGCCCGGGCCGCTCCGCGCCGGCGCTTCGGGGGAGGACAACCGTATAATCTCGACCCGTTCGACCCCGTCGACCCCCATGGCCCTGCGCGTGTCGATCCCCAAGGAGACCGTCCCGGGCGAGCGGCGGGTCGCCGTGACGCCCGAGATCGCCCAGCGTCTCGTGAAGCAGGGTCTGTCGGTCGTCGTCGAGGCCGGGGCCGGGGTCGCGGCGTACTACCCCGATCGCCAGTACACCGACGTCGGCG
>DATJVB010000002.1:0-5767 GCA_035502055.1 Thermoplasmata archaeon
GCCGGCATCCACGATTTCGATTCGCTCGCCCACGCGACGTTCGATGCGCTCGCCCCTATCCCGGGGTTCGGCCCGTACGTCGCCGCGGCGATCGTGGGGCATTACGGCGGGACGGTGCCCGTGCGGGCGCGACCGGCGTTCATGCCGACGGTGCGCCCGATACGGAGCGAGGAGCCGGTCCCATCCTCGGGAGGGGAGGCGCGGAACGCCCCGGAGGCGCAATCGGCCGATGCGGATCCGAATCCGTTTCCGACGACCCCGGGGAGGTCCGAAGCGGAGCGTTCTTCCGACGAGGCCGTCCCCTCGGGACCGATCCCCGCCCCGGCGGACCGCGCGTACGATCCGCGCGGAACAGGCCCGACGGCACCCGCCGATGCGACCGAGGGGTCGCGACCGGCGGGGATACCGCCCGGCGAGGGAGCGGACGCGCCCCGCGACGCCGAATCGGCCCCCATCGAGACGCCTGGGTCGACGGACGAGACTCCGGGGCTCGAGGGTCGGGAGGATGCGCGGCCGGCGGAAAGCCCGGAGGACTCCGCCGCGGCATCGCCCGCGCCTCCGCCGGGGACGGACGGGGTACAGCTTTCGCTGCCGGTCGAGAGCTCCTCGGACCGAGAGGAAGAAACGACCGACGCATCGGCCCCCGGGTCGACATCCGAGGAGAGCCGCTTCGACGCCAACGCCTCCGGGGTCGATCCGGGCCCGGTGCGCATGGAGGAGCCGGACGGATCCTCTACCCCGCCTCTTCTCGCAGCTAGTGCACCGCGCGCGGACCGACTGGTTTCCGAGGCGGGCCTCGTCGAGACCGAACCCCGTTCCGACCCGGAATCCCTGGACGGGAACGACTCCGCTCCCGTGCCAGAGTCTCTCTCCGAGCCGGAACCCCCCTCCGCGCCGGAGCGCACCACCGAGCCGGAACCCCGCTCCGAGCCGGAGCGCACCACCGAGCCGGAACCCACCACCGAGCCGGAACCACTCTCCGTGCCGGAGCGCACCACCGAGCCGGAACCACCCTCCGTGCCGGAACCCGCCTCCGAGCCGGAATCCCTCTCCGAGCCGGAATCCCCCTCCGAGCCGGAACACCCCTCCGAGCCGGAGTTCCCCTCCGAGCCGGAGTCCCCCTCCGAGCCGGAGTCCCCCTCCGAGCCGGAACACCCCTCAGCGCCGGAACCTCCCCCCGAGCTGCAGCCTGCCTCCCTGCCGGAGACCCGTTCCGGACGGGGGACCCCTTCGGTCCCTGAACTCGCTTCCGAGTCGACGAGCCCGGCCGATCCTCTCGTCGAGGGGGACGCTCGGCCGGTCGACACTCCCGACGATGACCCCGGCGGGACGCCGAGCGCGGCGGCCGCGATCCCCCCAAGGGCCGAACCCGCCGCCGACCAAAGCGCGTTGGGGGGCGGGGGGCGCGACGGGGGCTCGAACGGGTTGGCGACCGAGCTCTCCGCGGCGGCGACGGCGGTTCGTCCGTCCGAGGCGATCGACGTGGCCCCCCCGCTCAACCGACCGACCCCCCTCGGTCCAGCGGAGACTCCATCGATCGCGATCGCCTCCGCGCCGACCGAATCGCCGGCACCCCCTGCGCCCCCGGCGCCCCGCGCGGGGCTCGCGGTCAGCTCGGGGACCGTGGCGAACGACGCGTGGCGCCTCTTCCTCGACGCCACCGGTGCGGGCCATCGGGGCCTGTGTCTCAGCCGAGAGTTCCCCGACCGGATGCGCGCCCTGCTCGGGCCGCGCGACGTGACGGTCTGGTGGTTCTCGAACGCCCCGCGGCCCGATGCGGTGAAGCCGGGCGACCTCGCGGGGATCGAGACGGCGATCCGCGCGGCGATCGAGTCCCAGGGCGTCCGCGCGATCTATCTCGAGCACGTCGAGTACCTGGTCCGCGTCAACTCCCTCGAACGGGTGCTGGCGTTCCTTCGCGCCGTCGACGAGGCGCTGACCCACGTGGAGGGGCGAGGGTGGGTCCCCCTCAATCCCGATCTGGTGGACCCGTCGACGGCCGAGCAGCTCGGACGCGCCTTCGCCCTCGCGCACTGAGCCCGACGCGCCGGGGCCGGAGTCGGGGCCCCGATAAATATCTCGAAGGGCCAGCCGGGGGCGAATGACATCGTCGGGCGTCCTCGAGTCGTCGATCCTGTTCGCGGCGCTGATCGCCTTCGTCGTGATCCGCCGGACGATCGGCCTCCTCCGCGGCGCCCCGTACGCCCCGTCGCGCCTGTTCGTCTTCGCCGGCGTGGCGACCGCGCTCTACGCCGTCTTCGCCGCGACGACGATCGACCTCGCGGTCGCAACCTGGGGTCCGATCGGTCTGGCCCTCGTCGCGCCGTACGCCGCGGCGACCCTCGCGACCGCGTGGATTACGGCCCCGCACGTCGACGCGGTCGCCCGGTTCGAGCGTCGGGGCGAAGGGCGCCCGTACTACCGGCTCCCCTGGCTGGTCCCCGTGACGTACCTGGTCCTGTTCATCGCGCGGTTCGCGATCGAGATCGTCCTGTTCGGGGGGGTCGACACGACCGGCTTCGGACCGTCCGGCGGGGTCGCCACCCCGCTCCTCCTCGTCATCGCGGCGTTCGACCTGCTGTACGGCGCGAGCGTCGGCCTCCTGTTCGGCCGGGCGTTCGGCATCCGCCGGGCGTACGAGCGGTTCGTCGCGGGCGAGTCGACCGGCGGGGGTGGCCCGTTGAGCGGCGCCGCCTGACCCCGCGGCCGACCCGTCCGACGGCGCGCTCGACGCGCAGCTCAAGAGGCCGTGACCGGTTCGCCCCCCATGGCGACCTCGCCGGACCCGACCTGGCGCCGGCTCACCCCGGCCGAGGCTCGGGTGATCGTCGAGAAGGGGACCGAACCCCCGTTCTCGGGGGAGTTCGACGACCACTACGTCCGCGGCACCTACGCCTGCCGGCGCTGCGGAGCCCCGCTCTACCGGTCCGATCGGAAGTTCGACGCCGGGTGCGGTTGGCCCGCCTTCGACCAGGAGATCCCCGGCGCGGTCCACCGCGCCCCGGACCCCGATGGCCAACGGGTCGAGATCGAGTGCGCCCGGTGCCACGCCCACCTGGGTCACGTGTTCGAGGGCGAGCGGTTCACCCCGACGAACACCCGGCACTGCGTCAACTCCATCTCGCTCGTCTTCACGCCGACGGAGTAGCCGGCGGACCCCCTCGCGTCGCAGCGGCGATGGTGCGAGTCCGCTTCGGGGTCCGACCGCGAGGCGGGGGCCCCGCGAACGACGTGGGGTACCTTCCTCGCGGCGCCGGACGGCGCCCCGGCCCCGCCCCCGGGGTCTCGCTGCGGGGAGCCCCGCAGCTGCCGGGGGGCGATCCTTCAGCTCCCGCTCCTCGTTTCGGAGGCGTTCCGACCGATCTGGAGGCTCGCGAGTGTCCTCGCGACCTCGTCCGTCGGGACCGTCGAGGCGTATGCCCTTCGGCTCGAGGTCAACCGGGAGCCGGGCTCGCTCCCGCGATTCCGAAGCGGTCCGAGGTTCCGCGACGACCCCCTTGGGATCGCGGGTCGCGGACCCGAGCGGGTGGGGGCACAGCCTTCTCGGGGTGTGGCGAGGTCCCTCTCCGAACGTGATCGACGACCCCCCGCGACGGGAGCCCAGGGGGTACTCCGTGGAGATCGTAGACCGTTCGGGCGGCGGGCGCGAGGAGGTCGTCCCGATCATCCGGGCCTGCTTCACCGGGTACTACCGCTGGCACGCGAAGCGGACGCTGCGGGACGTTCCGTGGGTCCGCGCGGCGGTCGTCGACGGTCGCCTGGCCGGATTCTCCCTGTTGACCCTCCTCGCCCCCGAGGCGGGGTACGTGTACTATCTCGCCGTCGATCCCGCGTTCAGGCGGCGCGGCGTCGGCGCGCGGCTGCTCGACGACGCGCTGCGCCTCCTCGGCGGCCGGGCCGCTCGGGTGGTCTATGCGGCGGTCGAGGTCGACAACGACCCCTCGCTCGCCCTGTTCCGCGGGCGCGGCTTCCGCGAAGTGGCGAAGGATGAACCGCACTACACGGAAGGCGGCCTCGGCGCGTACGGGCTCAGGGCCAAGATGCGGATCGTGCGCGGCGAAGCGCTCCTCGGGCTCCGGCTCGATCCGACCTACGCCGGTACGAGCTGATCGGAGGTCGGCCCGGACGCGACCGGTGGTATGTCCCGCCTCGACGCGGAGTGGCCCCGTTCACTGACGCCCGCGTCCCCTACCGCCCGCAGATCCGAACGCCGTCCGCCGCGAAGGCCAGCATGGCCGCGAGCGGAACGAGCGGCAGCGGCCCGTACCCGGCCGGTAGCCCGCCGGACGCGAGCGCGGCGCCGAGCGATCCGGCGAGCGCGAGCGCGACCAAGCTCCCCGTCACGCGCGCGAGCGGACGTCGGTCCTCGGCCCGCGTCCGCCATGCGAGCACGCCGGCGCCCCCGAGGAGCGCGAGAAGGACCGCACCCCCGAGCTCGTGGACGACCACCCCCTCGGCCGAGAGCCAGATCGCAGCGACCACGAAGGCCCCGCCCGCGACGAGCACCGCGACGAAGAGCCGCCGGAGCCAGCGACGGGGATCCGCCGGACCATGCACGGGGACCGGGGCGCCGCTTGGGCGGATACCGATTGCGTCCGGAACCGGAAGGTCTGGAGTCGGCGCTCCGAAGCACGCCGCGGCGGCCCCGGCGATTCGGTTCGGGCCCCGCGACCTCCGCCCCGGCTCGCCCGGACGCCGGACCGGGGGGGACCGGAGCCCCCGTCGGCGCTCAGCTCACGGTGATCGAGAACAACTGCGCGCGGTCCGCGCCCGAGCTGAGATCCAGTAGGCAGCTCACGTTCCCTCCGCGCGAGGATGTGCCTCCGGAGTAGGCCAAGATCACCCCGTCGAAGAACACGCCCGCCTGGTAGACGTTCCCGGCGAGGAACGTCCCGTTGAAGAACGCCGCGCCTTTGGCGAAGTCGCCGGGGTCCCGCAGGGTGGCGTTCCCGTATCCGGTCACCGTCCCGCCGTAGAGGCGGGTGCTTCCGTAGCTCGTCGTGTTCGTCGACGCGTTGTAGAGGAACACGCCGGCCTCGAGGTAGTACTCGCCCCAAGCCGAGGTCGAGTTGCCCGACGGGACGACGACGTCGATCGAGGCCGCGTATCGGACGGCGAAGCGGGCGGCGACCGAATGGATCGCCGTCGAGTTGAATCGGAACGCCGGCGAGAGGAGCGTGAACCCCCCACCCACGACGACGATCTGGCCGGATCCGTTCGGCGAGCTTCCGCACGGACCGACGAACGCCCTCGCCCGCTCGTGGAACGTACCGTTCGACGCGGCGAACATCGGGAGCGTCGTGAACCAGGTGTGGTTGCACGGGGTCTGGTTGAGACCGCGCCACGTGGAGACGGTGACGTGGGAGAGGGCGAACGGCGGTGTGAAGACGTACGTCGGCGACGCGCCCGCCGCACCGAGCGGAGACGACACGACGATCGCGCAGAGGGTGATCGGAGCGAGCCAGGCCCAGCTCGCCCGGCGCCCCCGCCGGTGTTCCCGCGGAGCTTCGCGGCTTCCCCCGGGCGAATCGGCTGGCCGCGTCGGGCCGCTCGTCGCAATCCTGGATCCGGTCATCCTTCGCCCGCGCGGGGGCGATGACGGCCGAGCCTCATAAGCGGCAGGTCCCCGGTCGAGCGGCGCAGATATCGGATCGCGTCCGGGCTCGAATCCGCGGAGTTCGATCCGAGGGAGGGGCCCCCCGCGGGAGAACAGCCTCGCCTAACTCCGGTGCGCATCGACGTTCCGCGGAGTGTCCCAATCGGCTCC
>DATJVB010000003.1:0-23398 GCA_035502055.1 Thermoplasmata archaeon
CTTCCGCTAGAAGGGAACGTTTATCTATCAATTCCTGAAATCGAGCGGCAGAGCGTATGACGCTCGTCTGACAAACAGGGCGGGGAAGGAATCGATGAAGTCGATCATCCAGGAAGCCATCGCGAAGCACCAGGAGAACCAGGCCTTGGTGGAGGAGAAGACGCCGGCGGCCCCGACGTACGTCAACGCGGATGACGTCGAGCTCGCAAAGCTCGCCGAGACCCTCAAGGTCAACATCCGGATCGTCGGGTGCGGCGGCGGCGGCTCCAACACCATCAACCGCTGCGTGGAGGAAGGGATCCAGGGCGCCGAGATGTGCGCCATCAACACCGACGCGAAACACCTCCTCACGATCCACGCGCCGCGGAAGATCCTCATCGGCCGACGCGCGACGAAGGGTCTGGGCGCGGGCGCCCGCCCCGAGATCGGCGAGGAGGCGGCCCGCGAGAACGAGGAGGAGCTCCGCCAGTTCCTCCAGGGCGCGCACATCGTGTTCGTCACGGCCGGCATGGGCGGCGGGACCGGCACCGGCTCCGCGCACCTCGTGGCCCGGCTCGCGAAGGAGGCCGGCGCGCTCACGATGGGCGTCGTCACCCTGCCGTTCAACGGCGAGGGGGCGGCCCGGATGGAGCAGGCCCGCGACGGGCTCGAGCGCCTCCGGCGCGTCTGCGACACAACCATCGTCATCCAGAACGACAAGCTCCTCGAGCTCGTCCCGCGGATGCCGCTCGATGCGGCGTTCAAGCTCGCCGACGCCGTCCTGATGACGGCGATCAAGGGGATCACCGAGATCGTCACGAGGCCCGGCCTCGTCAACCTCGACTACGCGGACATCCTGACCGTCATGAAGGACGGCGGGGTGGCGCTGATCGGGCTCGGCGAGAGCGAGAGCGCCACGGACCGCGTCACCGAGGCCGTCGGGGAAGCGCTCACGTCGCCCCTCCTGGGCAGCGTGGAGCTGAAGGACGCGACCGGGGCGCTCGTCCGGGTGATCGGCGGCCCGACGATGACCGTCTCCGAGGCGGAGAAGGCCGCGGCGCTCGTGGGCGGCAAGATCTCCAAGCGGGCCCGGATCATCTGGGGCTGCTCGGTCGAGAACTCCCCCGAGATGGAGAACACCATCAAGGTGCTCCTCATCATCACGGGCGTACGCGCGACGAGCCTGCTCGGCCAGAAGGGAGGCTACGCCGCCGGTGAGTCCGAGGAAGTCATCGACCTCGTCCGCTGACCCTAACCCACCTTCCCCCCGCCCCCGCTACCTCGGTCTCGAGGTGGCGGGGGTCCCCGCCCTTTCTCCGCGCTGGATCGAGCGGGAGCTCGCCCGTCGGCTCGGACCGCCGTCCCCGCCGAACGGACGGGCGCCGCGCGTGATCCGCTGGATCGACCGACGGGGCCTCGTGGAGATCGACGTCTCCGACCTGCCCCGCGCCCGCACCGCCTTCAACGCGCGCGGGACGGGGCCGGCCGGCGAGCCGATCGAGATCGCGACCCGTCGCACCTGGGGGACGCTGCGGAAGGGGAAGCGATGGCTCGACGCCGGCCGCTAGGCCGACGGGCCGCGCTCCTCGGGGCCGTGTCTCGGGCCACAATATCACAGTGAGACGCGTTATACGTCGCGACGCGGAGGGGTGGGATAGGGCGGCGCCCCGACGGCCGTCCCGCTCAGTCGATCGTGACGGAGACCGTGATCGTGCGGATCGTGAGGGTCTGGGCCACGAGGCCCACCGAGAGCCGGACGGACATTCCGGGGGGCGGATCGAGGCAGGTGTACGGCGAGTGGATGCCCGTCGCCGCGCAGCTCGTCCCGTAGGGGAAGAGGGAGGGGTTGTTTCCGAAGAAGGTCGCCCACGCCTGCGGGTAGAGGGTCGTCACGTTGAGGAAGAGCGGCGTCGAGAGGTACGTCGTGCCCTGCCCGTTCGCGACGGTGATCGTCTGCACGGAGACGACCTGCGTCGTGATCCCCGCCGTCTCCGTCCCGCCCGTGGTCGAGATGTTCCCGAGGATGTTGACGAGGGTCACCGTCGCGGCGCTCCCCTGGGGGGTCGGCGAATAGTCGATCGCCGGCGGGTCCACCATCACGGCGGGACCGCCTTCCGCGTGCTCGATCACCGCGCCCTGGTCGTAGGCGACATCGGTGGGGGCCTGGTAGTGGTTGAGGAGGTGGACGGAGAGGCCCGTCGAGTACTGGTACGTGTACGTGGTCGCGTACCCGCGGGTGAAGGCGCACGCCACGACCCCCGTCTGGTTCTGGAACGTGAGGTGTTCGTTGGTCGAACCGCCGCCCGGATAGGTGACCGTGTGCGGCGGGCTCGCCCACCCGATGGCGTTCCACCAGGTGACGTTCATGAACAGGTTGCTGCCGCCGGTCCCGAGCGTGCCGAGGGTGTCCGTCGACGAGAGGTTGCCGTACGGACAGACCTGGGTCAGCGATCCCACGAACGTCACGTTGAGCGTCATCGACTTGCTCGAATGCGAACCGGACGGCGAGAAGTTGATCGTGTCCCGCTGCCCGTAGAAGTAGAAGTTCGCGATCGGAGACGACGTGGTATCCGATCCGCCCTTGTTGTAGTTCACGACGTCGTCCGACCCGTTGAGGATCACGGTAACGATCCCGGTATTCCCGCCCGTCCACCCGATGTTGATCGTGTCGTTGTTGCCCGAGATGTTGTACCGGAGGGAGTTGGTGCCGCCGGTGACGGTAATCGTGAAGGCGGTGTTGTTCGCGTTCGTCTCGTTCCAGGAGTCGACGGTACCGCCTCCCGTGCAGCTTCCGGCCCCGCCCGAGAGGCAGCTCGATCCCGCGTTCCAGTTCGGGGGCGCCGGAACGACTTGCGAGAGGGCGTAGGTGGCCGAGGTCCGGATGCTCCCCGGCTCGGCGCCGACGGTGGCGGCCGCCGGGCTCGCCCACGGCAGCACCGCGCCCGAGCCGAGGGTGACCGGAGAGGTGAGCACGATCGGCGTGCCGGGGTAGCTCGCCTGCGCGAGGACCGTCGCCTGCAGGCGGGCGAGCTGATTCTCCACGAGCAGCGTGTGCTCGTACTCGATCGCCGACATCTGCGTCGGCAGGGGGGCGATGACGAACTGCGCGATGAACGTCACCACGAGGAGGAGACCCAGGATCGTCGCGACGGCGCTGACCTGGGCGGCCCGGGCCCGCCGGCCGTGCTGGCGTAGGGTGCGGAGTCGGTGCACGGCAGCTCCCCGGCCTAATGATACGCTCGGTCGGCGTATTTATACACCCAGTCCCGGCGAGTCGCATTCGTCCTCCCGTTCGCCAGACTTATCTCTCGGGGACCCTCCCAGTTCGGGGTACGGGACGTGCCACCGGACACGGTCGGACTCGTCTCGATCCGGCGGGCGCTCCTCTCCGTCGACGAACCGACGGGGCTCGTCGGGTTCGCCCGCGCCCTCGCCGCGCGCGGGGTCGAGATGCTGGCGACCGAGGGGACCCGGGCCCGCCTCGAGGCGGAGGGCCTCCCGGTCCGGTCGACCGAGTCGCTCACGGGGATCGGCGCCTGGTTCGGGGGCCGGGTGAAGACCCTGCACCCCGCCCTCTTGGGCGGGATCCTCGCGCCGAGGACGGCGGCGGGGGAGGCCGAGCTCCGTGAGCGGGGCCTCTTGCCGATCGACCTCGTCGCGGTCAACTTCTACCCGTTCGGACGCCGGCTCCGCGAGGAGCCCGGCCGGACCGACCTCGCGGAGCACATCGACGTGGGCGGCGTGACGCTCGCGCGCGCCGCGGCGAAGAACGCCGCGTTCGTCGCGGTCGTGACCGACCCCGGGCAGTACGGCGCCGTCGCCGACGAGCTCGCCGCCCGGGACGGCGCGCTCTCGGCCGAGACCCGGCGCGCGCTCGCCGTCGCCGCCTTCGAGCGGACCGCCGCCTACGACGGGCTCATCGCGGCCGGGCTCGCGGGGCCGGTCCGGTCGCCGGATCTCCCCGCCGTCCTCCGGTTCGAGGCCGAGCCGCTCCCGCTCCGGTACGGCGAGAACCCGCATCAGCCCGCGCGCGTCTACCGGCTCGTCGACCCGCTCGGGACATTCGCCCCTCCGGCGCCGATCCGGGTGGAGAAGGGATCCGGGCTCTCGTACACGAACCTCCTCGACCTGGAGACGGCCGTCGCGACGGTCGCCGAGTTCCCCACCCCGACCGCGGCGGTCGTGAAGCACGCGACGCCGATCGGGGTCGCGTCGGGGACGACCGTCGGCGAGGCCGTGGCGAACGCCCTCGCGACGGACCCCGTCGCCCGGTACGGCTGCGTCGTCGCGGTGAACCGGCCGGTCGAGGCGGACGTGCCGCCGGCGCTCTCCGGGGTGTTCGTGGACGTCCTCGCCGCGCCGTCGATCTCCGCCGAGGCGCGGGCCGCCGTCGACGGGCGGGCGAAGCTGCGGATCGTCCTCACCGACCCGCCGCCCGACGGCCCGCGCCGGTGGGACGCGCACATGGGCCTCGGCCGGCTCCTCTTCCAGGAGGCGAGCCGCCGGCAGCTCGTCCCGGACGACTTCCGGCTCGTGGCGGGGCAAAAGGCGACGCCGCACGAGGCATGCAGCCTCGACTTCGCCTGGCGCGTGGTCCGGCACGCGAAGTCGAACGCGATCGTGCTCGCGCGCGGCTCGACCACCGTCGGCATCGGCTCGGGGCAGCCGACGCGGGTGAAGGCGGTCGAGCTGGCGGTCGAGGTCGCCGGCGCCCGGGCGAAGGGGGCGGTCCTCGCGTCGGACGCCCTATTCCCATTCGCCGACGGGGTCGAGGCCGCCGGGGCGGCGGGGATCCGGGCGATCATCCAGCCCGGCGGCAGCCTCCGCGACGCCGAGGTCCTCGCGGCCGCCGAGAAGTGGGGGATCGCGATGTACTTCACCGGCTGGCGCGTCTTCCGCCACTGAACCGTCGGCCCGCCCGTACGCCGCGGGAAACGACCGGACCGGGGATCAGGCCGACGGGGCCGCTTCCCGGCGCGCCCCGCTAGGCGAAGTCGAAGAACCGCCGCAGGACCGAACGGAACTCGGTCGCCCCGAGGGCGCCGACCTCCCGACCCCGTTCCCGGCCGCCCTTCACGAAGACGTACGTCGGGATCGACCGGATGCCGAACGACCGGACGACGTCGCCCGAGTCGTCGGCGTTCACCTTCGCGAACTTGACGCGGCCCTCGAGCGACCGGGAGAGCTCCACGAGCAGCGGTTCGGCGAGGCGGCACGGGCCGCACCAGTCGGTGTAGAAGTCGACGACGACGGGGAGCGGCGAGCGGATCACCTCGGCTTCGAACGTCTCGTCGTTGACGAGGAGGAGCCCGGACTCCATCGTGCGGTCGACCATCGATTGGACGGTTCCCGGGATTTTAACCCTTGGCGGGCTCTCCCGCGTCGGTGGCCGGCGCGACATCCGTCGGGCCGTCGGCCGTCCGGCTCGATCCCCGCGTGGTCCCGCGGCTTCTCAACTGGTTCGCGAAGGCCCGCCGCCCCCTCCCGTGGCGCGCCCGCCGGGAGGCGTATCCGATCTGGATCGCGGAGGTCCTCCTGCAGCAGACCCGCGTCGCCCAGGCCGTCCCGTACTACCGGCGGTTCCTCGACCGGTTCCCGACGGTCGAGGCCCTCGCGGCCGCCGACCTCGACGCGGTGCTGAAGGCATGGGAGGGCGCGGGCTACTACGCGCGGGCGCGCCACCTGCACGCGGCGGCCCGGGCGATCGTCGCCGACCGGGGAGGGCGCCTTCCCCGGACCCGGGACGCGTGGCGCACCCTGCCGGGGGTCGGCGACTACATCGCGGCGGCCGTCGCGAGCCTCGCGTACGGCGAGCCCGTCCTCGCGCTGGAGGCGAACGGGCTCCGCGTCGGGGCCCGGCTCGCCGCCGAGACCGCCCCGATCGACCGCGCGCGCACGCGCCGACGGCTCGGCGAGGCCCTCGAGGCCCGGATGCCGGCCGACGCGGCCGGCGCGTTCAACGAGGCGCTGATGGAGCTCGGAGAGACGATCTGCCTTCCCCGGAAGCCCCGGTGCGGGGAGTGCCCGCTCCCCCCGTTCTGCCGGGCCCGGGCCACGCTCGCGGACCCCGGCGCCCTGCCGACCCGGTCCCCTCGGCCCCCGAAGCCGGCCGTGCGGGCCGCGGTCGTGGCGGTCCAATGGCGCGACCGGCTCCTCGTCCGACGCCGGCCGATGAGCGGCCTCCTGGGCGGACTCTGGGAGCTCCCCGGGGGGAAGATCGAGGCGGACGAGCTCCCCCGCGCCGCCGCCCGACGGGAGCTCCGGGAGGAGACGGGGCTCCGGGTGGGCCGCCTCGTTCCCCGGGGAACGATCCGCCACGAGTACTCGCACTTCCGCGTCACGCTGTACGCGTTCACGACCTCCGTCGGCGGTGCCCGGCCGCCCGCGGTCCGCGGCGGACGGTGGGCGACGCGCGCCGCGATCGACCGCCTCGCCCTCCCGAAGGCGACCCGCCGGCTCCTGAGTCGGCTCCCGGAGCGGCCGTCGGCTCGTCGGGGAGGAGCGCGCCCGGGTTCAAGATCCCGTCCGGGTCACAGAGCCTCTTCAACCCCCGCAGGAGCGCGAGCGACGGGGCGTCGAGCTCGAGCGGCAGATGGTCCCGCTTCAGCCGGCCGACGCCGTGCTCGGCGCTGATCGTGCCCCCGAGCGCCCGGGCCGACGCCAAGAGCTCGGCCCGCACGGAGGCGGCCGCGGGGCCGGCCGGATCGATCGCGAAGTTCGGGTGCAGGTTGCCGTCCCCGACGTGCCCGAAGACCGCGACCTCGAGGCCGTGCCGGCGGGCGATCGCGTCGATCGACTCCCGGAGCGCATCGATCCGGTCGATCGGAACGGCGACGTCCTCCCGGATGCGTTCGCCGAGCCGGCCGTCGAGCGCCGGACCGCTGCGGCCGCGCAGGGTCCACAATTCGTCGGCGTCCGGCTCGACGAGCGGGTCGCCCGGGACTCCGAGCGCGCGCAGCCGGTCGGCGACCGATGAGAGGAGGGCGGTCTCCTCCTCCTCCGACGCGCTCTCGAGCTCGACGAGGACGACGGCGGAGCCGGACGGGACCCGGCCGCGCGCCTCGGCCGCAAGCGCGTCCGCCGAGATCCGGTCCAGGTACTCGATGGCGGAGACCCGTTCCCCCGGCCACCGGGCGATCGCCTCCGCGACGGCGCCGAGCCGAGCCTCGGGCGGCAGGGGGACGACGAGGGCCGCGCGCCGCGCGGGCCGCAGGGCGAGGCGGACGCGGATGCGGGTCACGAGGCCGAGCGTCCCCTCGCTCCCCACGAGCAGGGCCCGGAGGTCGGGGCCGACGGAGCGCTTGCGCGTCGCCCCGCCGACCCGGATCCGCTCCCCGGTGCCGAGCACCGCCTCGAGCTCGAGGACCCAGTCGCGCGTCGAGCCGTACTTGAACGACCGGGGTCCGGCCGCGTTCGTCGCGACGTTCCCGCCGAGCGTCGAAACGGTCCACGACCCGGGGTTCGGGGGGTAGAAGAGGCCGTGTGGACGGAGGGCCCGATCGAGCTCGCGGTTCACGACGCCCGGGTCGACCCAGGCGGACCGGTTCCGGACATCGATCTCGGGAGGCCCCGCCCACCCCGAGAAGTCGACGACGACGGCGCCGTCCGGCGGGACGGACTCGCCGTCGAGCGAGCTCCCGGCCCCCCGCGCGACGATCGGCACGCGGTGGGCCCGGGCCCACCCGACGAGACGGACCAGATCGTCCGGCCCACGGGGCCGGACCGCGGCCGCGGGGCGCCCGAGGAGGTGCGACCCATCGCGGCCGTACCGCTCCCGGGCGGTCCGCTCGTCGACGACTTCGCCCACCCCGGCGGCGCGCAGCGCCTCGGCGAGCGGGGTCACGTCGCTTCAAGCCCGGCCGCGGGTTTACGGCTGTCGGGCCGGCGGCGCGAGGGCGGGCGGCCCGCCGTCGATCGCCTCCATCAACTCCTGCACCGCGAACGGCCGCCGGACGACGCGATCGATCCCGAGGGAGGTCGCCTTCGCGAGCGTCTGGGGCGACGCGTGCGGGGTGAGGAGGACGATCCGGAGGTCGGGGAACCGGGTCCGCGCCTCGGCGATCGAGCCGGCCTCGTCGGGCCGGAACAGGTCGAGGTCGACGACGGCGACGGTCGGCCCGTGGGGCGACACGGCGGCCGGGAGGTCCCCGAACGAAGGCGCCTCCGCGACGAGCCGGTGGTGGAACAGTCGGACGAGGCCGCGCAGAAGCATGCGGGTCTCCTCGGTGCCCCCGACGACGACGACGTCCGTCACTGGCCTGTGGGCCCGTAGGCCCCCCGGACCGCCGCGTCGTCCGGCCCCCACCCGGTGGGGGCCCGGTCGGGTCGCCCCGCCCGGTGGACGGCGCCGGACCCCGAAGGTCCCCGCGCCTCTCTCGAGGAGAGAATGTCGGTGGAGGGTCTATTTAGGTATGGGTCGGGACGTGCAATCGGACCACCCGCACGGGCCCGGTGAGACACGCGGCCGCCCGGACGGGCCCCGGGCGGGCGGGGAAACTATATAGACTCGCGACGTATTACACATATTGGCCTCGGGCACCGGTCCGGGACGACCCCGGGTGGCTACGTCCGAGAGACCCAAAGCCGCCCCGACCGGTGCTTCCCCCCTCCCCGCGGTGGCGGGCGGACGGCGACCGCGCGTTCGGGTGCGGCGATAGGTTCTTGATACGGGCTCCGCGAGTCGGAAGCCGATGGGGCTACTCTTCGCGTCGACGCGCCGTGACCAGGTCCATCTCCTCTCGACGGTCCAGCAGATCAACCCGATCTCGGTCGCCGGCCTCTCGGCCGCGCTCTCCTGGCCGAGCCGGAAGACCGAGCGCGTCGTGCGCGAGCTCCTCGCCGCCCGGACCCCGGGGCTCTCGTTCGATGCGGCGACGGGGCTCGTCTCCCTCGGGCACGTCGTCCCGGTCCCCGCGGCGCGCGCCCCCATTGCGGCCCCCCGCCCGGCGGCTCCGACCGCCCCGTCCGCGGCCGCCTCCCCCCCGCAGCTCCCGACGGCGAGCGGCTACACCGTTCGGTGCTCCTCGTGCCACGTCCCCCTCGTCCCCGCGGCGACCGGCGAGGCCGCCGTCTGCCCGAAGTGCGGGCGCATGACGGCCCGGGTCCGAGCCGCACCAACCCCGGCCGCCGCACCGAGCGGTCCCGTCGCGCCCGCGCCGCCCCCGGACAACGGCCGCACGGTCGTGCACGAAGGAGACCGCCGCTCCCAGGAGCTGTTCGCCGCGTGGGTGACCGCCCGCCCGATCCCGTGCCCCCGGTGCCGGACGACGCTCCGTCACCGCGGCGTCGGCGAGTACGGGTGCCCGTCGTGCGGGCACCGCGTGGCGTTCGAGACGTCGGTCGGCCACCTCGCGACGCCCGCGCCCGCGCCGTCGCCCGCCGCGTAGTACCCGTCGACGGCCGCCGGTCAGCCGCCCTTCGGCGCCTCGCGCGCCGGGGGCACCTCAGCGTTCACGCGCGCCCCGAGCGTGCCGCGGAGGATCTCCTCCGCGACCCGTTCGATCTCCGGGGCGGGCGGCCGGTCCTTCGCCCACGGGGCGACGATCGAGCGCACCGCCCGGAGCGCCGCCTCGCTGCCGCGCCCGCCGCGCGCCGGCCGGCGCCGCTCGAGCGCCTCCGCCGCGACGATCCACTCGACGGCGACGACGCGGGCGGCGTTGGCGATCGTGCGCCGCGCCTTCGCCCCGGCCCAGGCGCCCATGCTGACGAAGTCCTCCTGGTCGGCCGACGTCGGAAGGCTCGTCGCGCTCGCCGGATGGACGAGCGTCGCGTTCTCGTTGACGAGGGCGGCCTGGAGGTACTGGGGGATCATGAACCCGCTCGAGAGGCCGGGCGTCGGCGCGAGGAACGCGGGGAGGCCCCGGTTCGTCGACGGGTTCACGAGCCGGGCGGTCCGGCGCTCGGCGAACCCCGCGACGTACTGGACACCGAGCGCGAGCGTGTCGAGGCCGAGCGCGAGGTGCTGGCCGTGGAAGTTCCCGCCGCTCACGAACTCGTCCCCCTCGAAGACGACCGGGTTGTCCGAGACCGCGTTGAGCTCGCGCGCGACGATCCCGCCCGCGAAGTCGACGGCGAGCCGGGCCGCGGCGAGCACCTGCGGAGCGCACCGGAGCGTGTACGGCTCCTGGCCCGCGTACCCCCCCGCCGGGCGGGCGAGCTCGCTTCCTTCGAGGAGCTGTCGGAGCTCGGCCGCGACGGCCCGCTGCTCGGGCTGGTGCTTGAGCGCGCCGAGACGGTCGTCGAGCGGCTCGGGGTTGCCCTTTAGCGCGTCGAAGGAGAGGGCGACCGCGATCGTGGCGGCCCGCAGGAGCGTCCGCGCGTCGGCGACGGCGAGCGCGAGGTACGTCGCCATGAGCGACGTGCCGTTGATCAGCGCCACCCCCTCCTTCGCGGCGAGACGGATCGGCGCGAGCCCGTGCATTTCGAGGACCGGCGCCGCCGGCTCCGGCGCGCCGTCGGGGCCGACGAACCACCCCTCCCCGATCGCGGCGAGGGCGAGATGCGCGAGCGGCGCGAGGTCGCCCGACGCGCCGACCGACCCCTGCTCGGGGACGGCGGGGACGAGCTGGCGGTTGAGCAGCTCGATGAGCCGCTCGAGGACGAGGGGCCGGACCCCCGAGTGGCCCCGCGCGAGGGAGTTGAGCCGGAGGAGGAGGAGGCCCCGGACGACCTCGGCCGGCAGGCACGGGCCGGTGCCGCTCGCGTGGCTGCGGAGGAGCGCGTGCTGGAGCTCCGCGGCCTCCTCCGGCGGCACCGTCACGTCGGCGAGCCGGCCGAAGCCGGTCGTCACCCCGTAGATCGCGCGGCCGGCGGCGACGGCGCGCTCGACCGCCCGTCGGCTCGACTCGACGCGCGCCCGGGCGTCGGGGCCGAGGGAGACGGGGCAGCCGGCCCGCACGACGGCGAGGAACGGGTCGAGGGCGAGCGTCTCGCCGTCGATCGGGAGGGATTCCGTCACCGGGGCGGACGACGCGCCGGGCCGCTTAACCTTCCCCTCGCGCCCGAGGGGACGGCTCCCCCGGAGGGGGCGGACCGCGGTCCGTCAGGCCGGCGCGGGGTAGACGATCTCGCCGCCGGACTTCTGCATCGACGGGAGCTTGTGCGTCTTCGCGCCCTTCGTCTCCCAAAACAGCTCGGCGAACCGCTGGACCTGCGCGACGAGCTCCTGGGCGTCGGCGACGACACTCCCCTGGCGGGCCTTCGAGGCGGCCTTCATGAGCTTGAAGACGGTCTCGTGGAACTCCGGGTGCTGTTTGAGATGGTCCGGGGTGAGGTAGTCGCCCCAGATCACGCGGACCTCGGACTTCACCCGCTCGGCGTGGCTCTCCTTCACGAGGGCGTACCGGGCGACCTTCGCCTGGTAGGCCGCGTGGTCCTCGGCCTTCGCACCGGCCCCCGGGACGGGGAGTTCCTGGATCAGCTGGTCCATCCGGAGGACCGTGAGGGCGGAGATCTGGGCCTCGTGGGGGTCGTAGATCCCGCACGGGATGTCACAGTGGGCGAACACCCGCTCCGGGGGGCTCACCAGGTCCGCGATCCGAAGGCGCGCCGCCTGCCACCACTCGCGCGACAGCATGCGGCCGCCACCGCCGCCACGGGTTTAAGGATGCGGGGACGCGTCGTACCGACGTGGACGCGACCGGGGTCCGGGCGTGGCGAAGCCGCCGCGTCATCGTGGCGGACGACAGCATGCGGCCGACGCTCGAGCCGGGGGACCGCCTGCTCGTCGAGCCGCTCGAGCCCGGGAGCCTCCCGCCCCGGGGCGCGATCGTGGTCCTGCCGGATCCCGAGGATCCCGCCCGGCGGCTCGTGAAGCGCGTCGCCGCGGTCCCAGGCGACCCGAACCCCGCGGCCGCGCCCGGGGACAACCCGGACGTCCCGCCCGGTCGCGTGGTGGTGCTCTCCGACGCGCGCGACATGGGGCGGGACAGCCGCCGGTTCGGCCCGGTCCCAGTCGCCACCCTCGTCGGGGTCGCCTGGTGGCGGTACGCGCCGAACGCCCGCCGCGGCGCGCTCCCGGGTCCGACGCCGCCCTGAGGATCCGGCACCCCCCGGCCCCCCCCGGGCCGCTATATCGATGTGGGATTCTCACACATCGATGGCCCGGGTCTGGCTGTACGCTCTCGTGGCGGCGATCGTCGCCGCGGCCGGTGGGTTCGCGGCGGGCTATCTCGCCGCCCCGAGGTCCGCCTCCGCGCCGTCGGCCGCGGACGGGACGATCTCGATCACCGCCGCGGGGACGCTCGCCCCGATCTTCCCCGCGATCGCGAGCGCCGTCGCGAACGAGACCCCCGGGGCGTCCGCCCCGCTCGCGGCGCAGCAGTACGAGGGCAGCCTCGCGGCGCTCTCGGCGATCCGGGACCTGGGCCACGCGTACGACGTCGCCGCCGTGGCCGACTACCGGCTGATCCCGTCCGTCCTCGAGCCCGACGACGCGGCGTGGGAGATCGCCTTCGCGTCGACCCCCGAGGTGCTGGCGTACGACCCGTCGGTCCCGGCGCTCTCGGGGATCACCGCGGAGAACTGGGCGGAGAAGATCGCCCAACCGGGGATCGTCCTCGGCGTCGCGAACCAGTCGACGGACCCGAACGGCTACAACGGGATCTTCGTCCTCGAGCTCGAGGGGCTCGTCGCGAACGGATCGCTCTCCGCGCTCTACGATCGCTTCTACACGACCCCCGTGGGCGGCCTCGCCGAGCCGGACCCGACGACGACCCGCGTCGAGCCCGAGTCGCAGGCGGCGACGCTCCTCGCGACGCACGTCGTGAGCGCGTTCATCATCTACCGTTCGTACGCGGTGAGCGAGAAGCTCTCCTACGTCCCGCTCGATCCGAGGGTCGGGCTCGGCGCGACGGACCCCGCCGACGTCGCCTTCTACGCGAACGCCACCACGACGATCCTCACCGCGTCCGGGTCGAGCCTCGTCCGCGGCGCGCCGGTCCTGTTCGCGGCGACGGTCCCCGCGAACGCCCCCAACCCGGCGCTCGGCCTCGCGTTCCTCCACTACCTCGATTCCCCGACCGGGTCCGGCCTCCTCGCCGCGGCCGGCTTCACCGCGATCTTCCCGGCGTACACCGACCGGACCCCCTCCTCCCTTCCCGGGACCCTCGCGCCGGACGTGACGCCGCTCCCGACCGGGCTCGCGGCCCTCCTCGCATGAGCGGCGCCGCCCAGGCCGCGGCGCGGGGGCTCCGCCTCGTCGCGTCGGGCTCCCTCCTCGCCCTGTTCGTCGTCCCGATCGTCGCCCTCGCCCTCTACCCGCCGCTCGACACGGTGCTCGCGGAGGCGGCGGACCCAGCGGTGCGCGCGTCGGTCGCGTTCACCCTCCTCGCCTCGGGGATCGCGCTCGCGGTGACGCTCCTCCTCGGCGTCCCCCTGGGCCACCTCCTCGCCCGCCGGAAGTTCCCGGGACGGTCCGTGGTGGAGGCGGCGGTCGCCCTCCCGGTCGTCGTCCCCCACCTCATCGCCGGGCTCGCGATCCTCCTCGCCTTCGCCCCCCAGAGCCCCCTCGGCGCCCTCGCCGTCCGGCTCGGCGTCCCGGTCTTCGCGACGGTCTGGGGCGTCGTCCTCGTCATGGTGTACGTGAGCGCCCCGTACACGGTCCTCGCGAGCGAGCTCGCGTTCCGCGCCGTCGACGACCGGCTCCTCGAGACGGCCCGGTCGCTCGGCGCCTCGCCGACGGCGGCGACGCGGACGATCGCGCTTCCCCTCGCCCTCCGGGGGATCGTCGCCGGGGCGCTCCTCTCCTGGGCCCGGGCCGTGAGCGAGATCGGCGGACTCCTCATCGTCGCGTACACGGTCTATCCCTCGGGACCGTACGCGGGACCGGTGACGAGCCCGATCTCGGTGTACATCTACACCGTGTACCAGATCAGCCTCGCGCAGGCCGCCGCGATCTCCGTCGTCTTCGTGCTCGTCGCGTTCGCCCTGTTCGTCCTCGTCCGCCTCGTCGAGCGGGCGGGGGGCCTCCCGTGGCGCGCGGGGGCGCTCCCGCTGTGACCGCGTGGCGCCTCTCCGGGCTGTCGACGGAGCGGGCCGGGTTCCGGCTCGGTCCCGTCGACCTCGCCCTCGCCCCCGGGGAGACCGTCGCAGTGCTCGGCCGCTCGGGGGCCGGCAAGACGACGCTCCTCCGGATGGTCGCGGGGTTCCAGACCATCGCCTCCGGGTCCGTCCGGCGGGACGAGGACGACGTGACCCACGCCCCGCCCGAGGCGCGTGGGGCGGTGTACGTCCCGCAGGGGCTCGGCCTCTTCCCGCACCGCACCGTGCGGCGGAACGTCGCCTACCCCCTCGAGCTGCGCGGCGGCGGCGGGGCGGCCGCTCCCGCGGTCCGCGAGCTCCTGGACCGGTTCGGCCTTGCGGGGCTCGCGGACCGCCGGCCCCCCACGCTGAGCTCGGGCGAGCAGCAGCGCGTCGCGCTCGCGCGGGCGCTCGCGGCGGGCCCCAAGCTCCTCCTCTGGGACGAGCCGCTCGGCGCCCTCGACCTCATGGCCCGGGAAGAGCTCCTCGCGGCGCTCGCCTCGATCCGGGCGCGGGACAAGATCCCGATGCTGCTCGTGACGCACGACCCGACGCTCGCGCTCTCCCTCGCGGACCGGTGGCTCCTCCTCGACGCCGGGCGCGCGGGGTACCTCGGGCCCGTGGGCCCGCTCGTCGCCGCGCCCCCCGATCCGTTCGCCGCCCGGTTCGTGGGATACGAGAACGTCTACGCGGGGGGCGACGGGGGCGGGACCCGCCCGGGCTTCCTCGGGTCCCTCGCGGACCGGTTCGGTCCCGGCGGGCTCGCGGTCGGCGTCCCGACGGCCGACGCGCCGTCGGCCCGAGGGACGGACCGGTTCCTCGCGACCGTCGACCGGGTCGAGCCCGGTCCGGCGGGCTGCACGCTCGCGGCCGTCGCCGATGCGGTCCCCGTCCGGCTCCGGCTGCCGCCCGGGTCCCCGGTCCCCCGTCGGGGGGAGTCGGTCTCGTTCCGGCTCGCCGGCGTCCCGGTCGCGCCGATCGGCGGCGCGCGCGCAGGGGAGGCGTGAGATGACGGGCCCGGGACGCACGTGGCTCACGCCCGCGGACGTCGCCCTCCTCCAGCGCATCGCGCGGGCCGGGTCCGTCGTCCGGGCGAGCGCGGAGCTCCACGTGAGCCGGGACCGGGCGCTGTACCGGCTCCGGAAGCTCGCGGCGGCCGCCGGCGGTCCGATCGTCGCGTCGACGCGCGGCGGCGCCGGGTACGGCGGCTCCACGCTCACCGCCCGCGGGTGGCGCCTCCTCGAGCGGGGCGCCGAGGCCGCGGCGCCGGGCCCCGTCGCGACGGCCGGCGCGGGCGCGCGGCTCGCGGGGCGGTACCGCGACCGGCCCCATCCCCGCGTGGAGCTCCCGGACGGCCTCTCCCTCGCCGTCGGGTTCCGGGCCGCCCCCGGCGACCGGGTCCGCATCGCCGTCGCGCCGGAGTCGGTCCTCCTCGCGCGCCAACGGTTCGCGACGAGCGCCCGGAACGTCCTCGGCGGGACCGTCGAGCGGTTGCGCCCGCTTCGGGGGTCCGGCCGGGGCCTCGTCCTCGTCGGCGTGCGCGTCGGCCGGTCCCGGTTCGACGCCGCGGTGACCGAGCGGTCCCGCCGGGAGCTCGCCCTCGCCCGCGGGACCCGGGTCGTCCTCTACGTGAAGGCGACGGCGGTCCGCCGGGTCGGCGGACCGGCCGCCCCTACTCGCGGATCCCCTCGGTCGTGAGGGAGAAGACCGCCTCTCCCTCGGGGAGGTTCGGCGAGTCGATGAGGCGCGCGATCCGCTTCGGCGGCTTCGACTTCCTCAGGTAGACACGGTACGTCGCCGCGTGGGCGACGATGTTCCCGCCGATCGGGCGCGTCGGGTCGCCGAACAGGATGTCCGGCCGGGCCGAGACCTGGTTCGTCACGACGATCGCCGCGTTGTACGTGTCGGCGAACCGGAGCAGCTCGTGGAGGTGCTTGTTGAGGAGCTGCTGCCGGGGGGCGAGCTCGCCGCGGCCCGCGTACTCGCTGCGGAAGTGGGAGGTGAGCGAGTCGACGACGACGAGCCGGATCGGCCGCTCGCGCGCGAGCTCCTGGGCCTTTCCCACGAGGAGCATCTGGTGGTTCGAGTTGAACGCCCGGGCGACGTGGATGTGGGTGAGCGCCTCCTCGGGCGAGAGGCCCACCGACTTCGCCATGTCGACGATCCGCTCGGGCCGGAACGTGCTCTCGGTGTCGATGTACACCGCCTCGCCGGAGAGCCCGCCCTGGTCGGCCGGCAGCTGCACGTCGACGGCGGCCTGGTGGGCGATCTGGGTCTTCCCCGTGCCGAACTCGCCCGCGAACTCGGAGATCGCCTGGGTCTCGATCCCGCCGCCCAGGAGCTCGTCGAGCGCCTTCGAGTTCGTGGTGATCCGCCCGAGCTTCTTCCGCCGCTCGAGGAGCGCCGTCCCCAGCTCGAAGCTCCCCACGTCGGCCGCGCGCCGCGCCTCGTTGATGATCTTGAGCGCGACCGCCGTCCCGATCTCCGCCGCCTCGGCGACGTCGCCTGGGGAGGCGACGGCGAGCTCCATGAGGTCGGTGAAGCCGGCCTCCCGGAGCTTGTCGGCGGTCGTCGCGCCGACGCCGGCCAGGTCCTCGAGGGCGACCTCGCGGGCGGGGGCGGGGGGCGCGTCGGTGGCCGCGCGGGGGGCCGGTTTCGGAGGCACACCGGTCCGAGCCGGGCGGCCCTTATAAAGCGACGGCGGGGGTCGAGAAACGGTGGGGGGTGCGCCCCTACCGCGGACCCGCCGCGCCGGCGAACGGCACGCCCGTGAGCCGCTGGTAGACCGTCGTGTAGAGCCGGCTCACCTCGTCGACGACCAGCGGAGGGAGCGGGGGGATCGGCGGCTCCTCCCGGTGCGCGGCCCGGGCGGCCTGCAGCTGGTCGAAGTAGCCGGTCGACCGGTAGTGCTGCCGGACGAACTCCTTCGAGAAGTCGACCTGCCGGCCGCGGCCGTACTCCTCCCGGTCCCAGAACCGGTCCTCGTCGGCGGTGCCGAACGTGTCGACGACCATGAGGGTCCCCTCCCGGTCGATCCCGAACTCCTTCTTCCCGTCGACGTGGAGGAGGCCGCGCGGCTCGATCTCCTTCGCCATCGCGGCGTCGATCCGCAGGCAGCTCTCCCGGAGCGCGTCGAACTGGCGCCGGTCGATCGCCGCGAGCTCGATCGCCTCCGCGTCGGTCAGGAGCCGGTCGACCGGCTCGAGCTTCGTCGTCGCCTCGAACAGGGGCTGCGGGAGCGGCTCGCCGTAGGCGACGGTCTTCCCCCGGCGGAAGCCGAGCTGCTCGGAGGGGACCGAGCCCGCCTTGATCCGGTCCCAGAGGGACCCGGCGACGTAGTACCGGACGATCAGCTCGAGCGGGACCAAGTAGTTCGTCGGCTTCGGCCCGAGGCTCCTCGGGTTCGGCACGACCTCGACGCGCTTCACGCGCATCGCCGTCGGCCCCGCGCGGCCCAGGAAGTGGTGGGGGATGCCGAGCCGGCCGACGAGCTCGAACCAGAACGTCGCCGTCGCGGCGAGGGTCTCGCCCTTGAACGGGATCTCGTTCGGGATGTGCTTGTCGAAGACCGAGATGTCGTTCGTGAACCGGAACTCGAGCTCGTCGGGGGAGACCTCCCAGACCTCCTTCACCTTCCCCCGGCGAAGGAACTGGGGCTTCCGGGGCGGCGCGGCGGAGGAGGTCGGGCGCTGCATCGGCCCGTCGGAGCGACCGGGGCTCTTTACGGCTTTCCGCCCCGCGGCGGCGGCCCGCGGACGCGGCGCTACAGCTGGCGCGCGTGGAGGGCCGTGATCGGCCGGAAGCCGCGCTTCGAGTAGAACCGGACCGCGATCTCGTTCTGCGTCGGGAACTCGGCGGTGACGAGGCCCGCGCCCTTCGCCTGCAGGCGGGCCGTCGTCTCGCGGAGGAGGTACTCCCCGACGCCCTTCCGGCGGTACAGCGGGAGGAGGTAGATGTCGACGATGACGCCCTCGAGCTCCGGCATGTAGAACGTCCGCTCCCGGACGTGGGCCCGGACGACGCCGACGACCCGGTCCCGGTCCGCGCCCACGCCCTCGGCGGCGAGGACGATCGCCTTCGGGTTCGCGAGGTCCTGCCCGAGGACGTGGGCGGCCTTCTCCTCGACGTCGGCGCGCACCTTGAGGAGCGGGTCGAACTCCTCGTTGAGCCGCTTCAGGCGGACCAGGAGCGGCACGAGCTGCGGGATGTCCGCGGCCCTCGCGTCGCGCAGGTGGATCGGCGGGGTCGGCGGCTCGGCGCCCGTGGTCTTCGGGGGATTGTTCTCCATCGTCAGCGGCTCCGGTGGGCGTGCTCGGTCGGCGGCGGCATCGGCGGGATGAGGCCGTGGGCGGCGAGGGCCCGGGAGAGCTCGGCCGGCCGGGCCATCCGCTCCTCGGCCCGCTGGAGGAACTCCTTCCGCGACAGCCGGTGGCGCGCGACGCCGAGCTCGACCGCGCGCGTCGCGACGGCGGCCGCGACGTGCGGGAAGACGTCGTGCTCCTCCATCGTCGGCAGGATGTGGTCCGCGGAGAGGCCCCGCTCCCGGACCCGCGCGGCGAGCTCCTGCGCGGCCGCGACGACCATCTCGTCGGAGATCGTCCGGGCCCGGGCGTCGAGCACGCCGCGGAACACCGGCGGGAAGATGAGCGAGTTGTTCACCTGGTTCGGGAAGTCGCTCCGCCCCGTCGCGACGACCGCCGCGCCGGCCTCGCGGGCCGCCGCGGGCCAGATCTCGGGCACGGGGTTCGCGAGGGCGAAGACGATCGGGTCCTTCGCCATCGCGCGGATCCACTCCGGCCGGACCGTCGACGGGTCGGGGGTCGACGCGGCGAGGAGGACGTCGGCGTCGGCGAGCGCGCTCGCGAGGTCCCCCGACCGGCCGCCGCCGTGCGTCTGCAGGGCGAGCCGGTACTTCCACGGGTTGTGCAGCATCAGCTCGTCGAGGTCCTCCCGCTCGCCGTTGAGGATCCCCTTGTGGTCGACGAGCGTGAGCGTCCGCGGGTCCTGGCCGATCGCGCCGAGCAGCCGGGCCGTCGCGATGTTCGCGGCGCCGGCGCCCAGGAGCACCGTCCGGACCGACCGGATCGACCGGCCGGTGAGCTCGAGGGCGTTCAAGAGGCCCGCGACCGTCGCGGCGGCGGTGCCGAGCTGGTCATCGTGCCAGACGGGGATCGGGAGCCGCTTCGTGAGCTCCTCGAGCACGTAGAAGCACTTCGGCGACGCGATGTCCTCCAAGTTCACCGCGCCGAACGCGGGAGCGAGCCGCTCGACGGTCTCGACGAGCGCCTCGCGCGTCGGGACCCGGACCGGGATCGGGATCGCGTCGACGCCGCCGAGGTACTTGAACAGGAGCGCCTTCCCCTCCATCACGGGGAGCGCCGCCTCGGGCCCGAGGTCGCCGAGGCCGAGGATGCGGCTCCCGTCGGTGACGATCGCGATCGTGTTCCACCGGCCGGTGAGGTGGAACGACTCGTCCGGGTGCCCCGCGATGGCGCGGGAGACCGCGGCGATCCCGGGGGTGTACCAGAGCGCGAAGTCCTGGAGGCTCCGTACCGGCACCTTGGGGACCGTCTCGATCTTCCCCTGGTAGTACCGGGCGAGCTCCACCGCCCGGCGGCCGAGCGCCTCGGTGTGGCTCGCCTCCTCGTCCGGCGTCGCGGCCGGGGGCTTCACCGCCCGGCGCGGCACGTCGGTGGGGGGGTCGGCGGCCCGCACCATGGCGGGGCCGAACGGCCCCCTTGGCGGATTAAGGTATTCGCGTCCGCCGGCGGCGACGGGGCCGCCCGACGGCGACATAATAGTGCGGGGCGCCCATCCGCCCCGGGATGGCCTCCGCCGCCCCGCCGCACCCGTTCGTCCGGCCCGAGCGGACGGGCGCGGTGCCGCTCCTCTCCGCCGCCGAGCTCCGGGCCGCGCTCGACGGGCCCGATCCCCCGACGGTGGTCGACGTCCGCCGGCCGACGGAGGGCCGGTTCGGCGGCCTCCCCCGGGCGATCCGCATCCCGTTCCCCGACCTCCCGGACCGGCTCCGCGACCTCCCCGCGGGGCGCCCCGTGGTCGTCGTCGACCGGTCCGGGATGGACGCCCGGCGCGCGGCCGCGCTCCTCGTCGCGCGGGGGCTTTCGGCCGCCGCGCTCGAGGGCGGGCTCGACGAGTACGCCCGGCTCGAGGACCCGACGGTGCCGCGGTTCCCCGCCGACGACGACGAGGGGACGCTCCTCCTCGTCCAGTGGCCCCGGCCCGAGACGGGGTGCCTAGCGTACCTCGTCGCGGACCCCGGAAGCGGCGACGCGGTCGTCATCGACCCCGGCCTCGCGGTGGCGCCGTACGAGGCGTTCCTCCGGGACCACGGCCTTAACCTGCGCGCGGTCGTCGAGACGCACACCCACGCCGACCACCTCGCGGGGCACGCGCCGCTCCACCAGCGGAGCGGGGCGCCGATCCTCGTCGGCCGCCGGTCCCCGGCGGCGTACCCCCACGTCGACCTCGCGGAGGGGGACGCCGTCGAGTTCGGGGACCAGGCGATCGAGGTCCTCGAGACGCCCGGGCACACGATGGACCACCTGTCGCTGCACGTCGGGGACCACGTCTTCACCGGCGACACGCTCCTCCTCGGCTCCGTCGGCCGGACCGACCTCGGGGGCGGCGACCCCGACCGGCTGCGGGAGAGCCTCCTCGAGAAGCTCCTCCGCCTCCCCCCCGAGACCGAGGTCCTGCCGGCGCACTTCGGCCCCCGGCAGGGGCTCCCCGACCGGTACTCCTCGACGATCGGCTTCGAGCGCGGCACGAACGAGGCGCTCCTCCTCCCGTCGGCGGAGGCGTTCCGCCGGTACATGACGGAGGGATGGCCGCCGAAACCGGCCGACTTCGACCGGATCGTCGCGACGAACGTCGCGGCGTTCTAGCGACGGTTTCCCCCGATGCAACCGGCTTTCCCGGCCCGCACGCCGACGGGCCGGCGACACGGTTAAGTCGCGAGGCCGGGTCGGCGGCGGCTCGATGCAGGTCCACACCACGCTCACGGGGCCGTTCCCGCGGTCGGAGGCGCTCGTCGCCGCCACGCGGGACCTCGACCGGGGCCGGACGACGCCGGAGCGCGTGGAGGAGCTCTACCAGACGACCGAGACGGCGGTCGTCGAGCTCGAGGAGCGGCTCCGGCTCGACCAGCGGACCGGCGGCTACCTCCGGTGGGCCGACGTCTTCCGCCCGTTCGCGGCGGGATGGGGCGGCTTCACGGTCGGCCCGGTCACGCGGTGGTTCGAGACGAACACGTTCTACCGGCAGCCGATCCTGAACGCCCCGCCCGAGCGGGTCCCGGGCGTCGTCGCCCGGAGCCTCCCGGTCACGCCCGCGGCGAGGGGGATCGCCCGGGCGCGCGTCATCCTCCCCGGGCCGTACACGTTCGCCGGCCTCCTGGACAACCGCTCCGGCGAGACGACGGAGGGGCTCGTCCACCGGCTCGGCCGGCTCCTCGCGGAGGAGCTGAGGGAGCTCCGCGCCGTCGGCTACTCGACGATCCAGTTCCAGGAGCCGCTCCTCGTCACCGCCCCGCCGACGGGGGCGCGCGCGGAGGCGGTGGTGAGCGCCTACAAGGGGCTCGCGACGGCCGCCGACGGGCTCGAGACGCACCTCTGGACGTTCTTCGGCGACGCGGCGCCCGCCCTCCCGCTCCTCCTCCGCCTCCCCGTCTCCGTCGTCGGCGTCGACCTCTCGGAGACCGACCCCGCCTCGATCGGCCCCCTCGGCGACCGGCGGGGGCTCGGGCTCGGCGTCGTCGACCCCCGGACGACGCTCGTCGAGGACCCGGCCGAGGTCGCCCGGGTCGCCCGGGGGGTCGCCGAGAAGGCCCGCCCGACCTCGCTCTGGCTCGGCCCCGGCGCGCCGCTCGACCTCCTCCCGTGGGAACCGGCGACCCGGAAGCTCCACCTCCTGCCGGCGGCGAAGCAGGCGCTCGAGGGGGGGGCCCGGTGACGCGGCCGTTGTTCCCGACGCAGGAGATCGGGAGCCTCGCCCGGCCCCGCTGGCAGCTCTTGGGCCAGCGCGGCGAGCCGCTCGACCCCGACGCGGTCGGGGAGTTCGGCGCGTGGAACGGCCGGATCCACTTCGCCGACCCGGCGGCGCCCGAGGTCGCGGCGTTCCTCGCCGGGCGGTCGCGGGAGATCGGCGCGGCGCGCGTCCGGGACCTCGGCGCCCGGTTCGGCCTCGCGTTCCTCGAGACGGCCGGCCTGGACCGGGTGTACGACGGCGAGGCCCGGCGGATCGAGATGTACGAGTACCCGATCCGGCAGATGCGCGGGTTCGAGTTCGTCGGGCACGTCCGCTCGTTCGACAACAAGTACTACCTCAAGGCGACGGCGACCGGCGAGGTCGGCCTCGAGCGGCCGTACCACCTCGACGAGTTCGACTTCGTGAAGGCCCACGCGACGGCCGAGCCGAAGCTGCCGATCACCGGACCGTACACGCTCGCCGACTGGTCGTACAACGAGCACTACCTCGCCCGCCAGCCCGGCTGGAAGGGGCGGGCCGTGCGGCGCGCGGCGCAGCGGGAGTTCGTCATCGACATCGCCCGGCGGGCGATCCGGCCGACGCTCCAGGCGCTCATCGAGCGGGGCTGCCGGGTCATCCAGGTCGACGAGCCGGCGGCGGGGACCCACCCGGACGAGGCGGCGCTCGTCGCCGAGGGGTTCAACGCGGCGACGGAGGGGCTCGACGCGGAGTTCACGATGCACATCTGCTTCTCCGACTACCGGAGCCTGTTCCCGGCGCTCCTCGAGGCGAAGCGGTGCTCGCAGTGGGCGCTCGAGTTCGCGAACCGGGACGCGCCGGGCCGGGACGAGTACGCCCTCCTCGCGATGTTCCGCGAGCTCGGGGACCCCCGGTCGATCGGGCTCGGCGTCGTCGACGTCCACCGCGACGAGGTCGAGACGCCCGAGCGGATCGCCGAGCGGATCGGCCGGGCGGCGAAGCACCTGGGCGATCCCACCCGCCTCTGGGTGAACCCCGACTGCGGCTTACGGACCCGCCGCCTCGACGTCGCCTACGCGAAGCTCACGAACATGGTCGCCGGGGCGAAGCTCGCCCGCGCGGCGGCCGCCTGATCCCGGGCCGCGGTTCCCCTCATTACGCCGGCGTGCCCGGCTCCGCCGCCGGGACGGGCGACGTCGCCGGGACCCCGTCGTCGTGCCGGGTTCCGTCCGCGTGGTACCGGTAGTTCCGGAGCGCGAGGGCGAGGACGGCGCTCGCGACGCCGACGAGCGCGGCCGTCGCGTAGACGTACCGGAACGCGTCGAGCGTCGGGAGCGTGACCACGACCCCCGGTCCCAGGAGGACCGGGGCGGTGAACGTGCTGAGGATCGTCGTCGCCACGACCGGCCCCAGGCTCTGGCCCAGGGTCCGGAAC
>DATJVB010000004.1:0-2549 GCA_035502055.1 Thermoplasmata archaeon
GAGCGAGCCGTCGGGCCCCCCGAGGAGGAGCTCGGCGAGGTCGGTCTCGGGGACCGGCCGGCCGAGGACCCGCGCCGCCCGGTCGCGCACGATCGCGTCGATCGCCGCCGGTCCGAGCGGCGGGAGGTCGATCCGGGTCCCCCGGGGGAGCCGGTGCCGGGCCAGGCCGGACCAGACCGCGGCCGCCTCGGGGACGCCGGCGAGCACGGCCGCCCGGGGGGGCATCCCGGACTCCCCTTCCGGAAGGAACCGGTCCGGATCGAGGAGCGCGGTGAGGAGGACCGAGAGATCGCCGACGGCGGGGGCGATGTCGTCGAGGACCAGGACGAGCGGGCGACGGTCGCGGCGCAGCCGCCGAAGGAACCCCGCGGCGATCTCGGTCACGCGGAAGCCGCGGCCCGAGAAGCCGTCGTCGAGCCGGTAAAGGAGCGCGGTCGCGACGCCCCAGGCCCCGTGGCTCCCACGGACCCGGACCATCGCAAGGAGCGGGTTTCCCCCGGTCGACCGGCGCAGCTCCTCGTACGCCGCGCGCGCCGCGAGCCGGGCGACGGTCGATGTGCCCGATCCCGACGGGCCGACGACCGACGTGACGGGCGGCCCGTCGCCGCGGAGCGCCGAGCGGAGCGCGTCGGTCGCCGCCTCGACCTCGCGTCGGCGGTAGAGGGGCACGGGGGGAAGCCAGTCCGTCGCGAGGACCTCGGGGTGCGCGGGCCGCAGCATGGGACCAAGGAATTCCTCGGACTATAAGAAATCCTATAACCCATCCTCCACGGGCCCCGGGAGGGGGCACGCGCCGCGCCTTCCCCCACCCCGGCGGCCGGGAGAGGGCGGGCTTTTGACCCCGCCCGGTTCACTCCGCGCCGACGGTGGACCGTGGGGACGCACGAGGTGACGCTCATTCCGGGCGACGGGATCGGCCCCGAGGTGACCGACGCGGCCCGCACCGTCGCGGCGGCGACCGGCGTGCGGATCGACTGGGTCGTCGAAGAGGCCGGCGAGAAGGCGATCGCGGCCGGCGGCTCGCCGCTCCCGGACCGGGTCCTCGACACGATCCGCCGGACGAAGGTCGCCCTCAAGGGCCCCATCACGACGCCGATCGGCAGCGGCTTCCGGTCGGTGAACGTGGCCCTCCGGCAGACGCTCGACCTCTACGCCTCCGTCCGTCCGGCCCGCGCGATCGCGGGCGAGGGGACCCGCTTCCCCGAGACCGACCTCGTGGTCGTCCGCGAGGCGACCGAGGGGCTCTACTCGGGCGTGGAGCACTGGGTCGACCGGGACCATTCGGCGGCCGAGTCGGTGAACGTCATCACGCGCAAGGCGTCCGAACGGATCGTCCGGTTCGCCTTCGAGCTCGCGCGCCGCGACGGGCGGCGGCGCGTCACGGCCGTGCACAAGGCGAACATCCTCAAGACGACGGGCGGACTGTTCCAGGCGGTGTTCCGGGAGGTGGCGGCCCGCTACCCCGGCGTCGCCTCGGACGAGCGGCTGATCGACAACATGTGCATGCAGCTCGTGAAGAAGCCCGAGGAGTACGACGTCATCGTCACGACCAACCTGTTCGGCGACATCCTGTCGGACCTCTGCGCCGGGCTCGCGGGCGGGCTCGGCGTCGCGCCCGGGGCGCTCTATGGGGACGCGATCGCGGTGTTCGAGCCGGTCCACGGCTCCGCGCCCCGGTACGCGGGGCAGGACCGGGCGAACCCGACCGCCGAGATCCTCTCGCTCGAGCTCCTCCTTCGGCATCTCGGGGAGCGCGAGGCGGCCGACCGGATCTGGCGCGCCGTGTGGGAGACGATCGCGGAGAAGAAGGTCGTCACGTACGACCTCGCCCTGCCGGGATACACCGCGCGGCCCGTGACGCCGTCGAGCTGCTCCGCGATGGCCGCCGAGATCGCCCGCAAGGTCCCGCTCGTCGACCTCGCGGCCCCCGCGCCCCGGCCGAGGGCGGCCCCGGTCGGCGGCGGCGCGGACCCGGCGCTCGAGGCGTAGCGCCGCCGACGGCGGCGGTCACTCGCCGATCGCCTTCACGATCACGCGCTTGCGGCGCCGTCCGTCGAACTCGGCGTAGAACAGCTGCTCCCACGGACCGAGGTCGAGGTCGCCGCGCGTGATCGGCAGGACCACCTGGTGGCCCAGGAGGAGGTTCTTGAGGTGCGCGTCGCCGTTCGACTCCCCGGTCCGGTGGTGGGCGTAGTCTCCCGGCGGCGCGAGCCGGTCGGCCCACGCGGCGATGTCCGACAGAAGGCCCCGTTCGTCGTCGTTCACGTAGACGGCGGCGGTGATGTGCATCGCGGAGACGAGGACGAGCCCCTCCTGGATGCCGCTCGCGTGCACGATGGCGCGGACCCGGTCGGTGATGTTCTCGAACGCGCGCGCCGTCGGGGTCTCGAACCAGAGGTAGTCGGTGTGGCTGCGCATCGCGCCTCGACGGCGGGTAGGTTTAAGATGCCGCGCCCCGCGTACCGCCGTCGGCGATGGGCCCCCCGCGCGCCGTCCGGATCTCGCGGGTCGCCCGGCCGGCGGCCGGCGACGACGGGGTGGGCGGCGCC
>DATJVB010000005.1:0-3986 GCA_035502055.1 Thermoplasmata archaeon
GCCGTCGCGTAGACGTACCGGAACGCGTCGAGCGTCGGGAGCGTGACCACGACCCCCGGTCCCAGGAGGACCGGGGCGGTGAACGTGCTGAGGATCGTCGTCGCCACGACCGGCCCCAGGCTCTGGCCCAGGGTCCGGAACGTCGCGTTCATCCCGTTCTGGATCCCCATCTCCTCGGGGCGGGAGCTGAGGACGATCATGTTCGTGACGGCGATGAAGCAGAAGATCACGCCGGAGAGGACCGGGATGGTGGTGAGGACGATCCACGGGACCGCCGTGCCGGCGACGTCGAACGTCGACGTCGTGAGGAGCGCGAGGAGCCCGCCGCCGGCGGCCATGAGGAGCGAGCCCGCGATCACGATCGGCTTGGGACCGATCCGGGCGAGCGACCGGCCGACGACCGGGGCGAGCGCCATCATCGTGAGCGACGTCGGGACGCTCAAGAGCCCCGAGTCGAGGACCGAGTCGCCGAGGCCGACGACCGGGACCTGGATCAGGAACGAGTTCGCGACGAAGACGAGGAACATCGCGGCCCCGGCGGTGAGGCCGACGACGTTCGAGATCCAGATGTTCCGCTCCTTGAGGCGGGCGAAGTCGACGACCGGGTTCGGGATCCGCGGCTCCCACCAGAGGAACGCGAGGGAGAAGACGAGGGCGACGAGGAACAGCTCCGGCACGCCGAACGGCACGCCGCCGAGCGAGACCGCGGAGAGGTCCGCCCACCCCCAGTACGGGCCCTCGGAGAGGCCCATCAGGCCCGTCGCGAGCGCGAGGCCCAGGAACGTGGCGCCGGGGAGGTCGAGCCGCTTCGCGAGCCGGACCCGCGACTCGGTGAGGACGACGGCGGTGAGGACGACGAGCAGGATCGCGAACGGGATCACCGTGTGGTACGTCGTCCGCCAGCCGAAGTCCTGGGTGATCCAGGCGCCGCCGACGAGGCCGATCGTGGCGCCCCCCGCGAACATCGCGGAGATGATCCCCTGGGCCACGCCGACGCGGTTCGGCGGGAACACCTCCCCGATCATGGCGAAGGCGAGGGGGAACATCGCCATCCCGACGCCCTGGAGCGCCCGGACGCCGATCAGGAGGTAGATCTGGTTGTACCGGGAGATGCCGAACGCGGCGCCGATGTCCGGGGTGAACCCGGCGAGCGTGACGGCGACGGCGTACGTCGACATCACGACGAGGAGGATCCGCTTCTTCCCGTACAGGTCGCCGAGCTTCGCGAAGATCGGCGTCGACGCGACGCCGACCAGCAGGTACGCGGAGAGGATCCACGCGACGGTCGCGATCGGCGGCTCGTCGAAGAACACCTGGAACCGGACGACGGCCGGGACGACCATCGTCTCGACGTACGTGACCATGAGGGCGGCCCCGGCGAGGACCGCGAGCACCTCGCGGGCCTTCCGGGGGTCGAACGGCGCGGCGGCGCCGCCGCCGGGCGGGGCCGGACCGGGGTGGGCCATCGGTCCCCCGACGGCGGCCGAGGGTAAAGCCGTGCGCGAACCCGGGCGGAACCGCCCCCCCGGGGGGCTCCCCGGGCGGACCGTCGTCACCGGGCGCGCGTGAGGACGTCGCCGCCCGTCGCCGTCACGAGGACCGTGTGCTCCGCCTGCGCGACGAGGCCGCCGCCCCGCTCGACGAAGACGGGGTAGCTCTGGAGGAACCTCCGGCCGCGCTTCAGCGCGGCGATCTCCTCGGGGGCGACGACCCAGCGCGTGGCGAACGGCAGGGTCCGGAACCGGTCGTACAGCGCGTGGAGCGTCGCGTCGGCCGGTCCGGGGTCCGCCCGGAACCGCTGGATGTGCCCGAACGGTCCGTCGGCGATCCTACCCATCCCGTTCGTCGCGAACGGCTCGATCGCGATCACCTCGCCCTCCTCGAGCCGGCGGGAGGAGAGCCCGGAGACGTTCGGGATCGACTTCCCCGCGTGCAGCAGGTACCGCTCGATCGAGTGGCCCATGAGGTCCTCGATCGGCTTCAGCCCGCGCGCGTGGATCGTCGTCTCGATGGCGCGGCCGATCGCGTCGACGGAGACGCCCGCCCGGACTTGGGCGATCCCGGCCTCGACGGCCTCGCGGACCGCGCGGAGGAGGTTCTCGTGCCGGTGCGAGCCGCCGACCTCGACGGTCGTCGCGGTGTCGGCGATCGCGCCGTCGAGGTGCGCGCCGACGTCGATCTTGAGGAGGTCCCCCGCGTCGAGGGGGGCGTCGTCGTCGCGCGGCGGGGTGAAGTGCGCCGCCTCGACGTTCCGCGACAGGTTCGCCGGGAACGCGGGGAAGGCGCCCGAGTCGCGGATGAACCCCTCCACCCGGTCCGCGAGCTCCCGGCGCGACCGCCCGGGGACGGCGAGCGTCGCCCCGAGCTCGCGGGCTTCCGCGGCGATGCGCGCGGCCTCGCGCCACCGGTCGAGGTCCGGGGGGTACGCCACGCGCCCGCTACCTCCGCGCGACGAGGCGGACCCGGTCCCCCCGAAGGTCCGCGAGCGTCGACGGCCGCCCGGACGGCGTCGCCCCGCCGGTCAGGAACGCCGCGACGCCGCGGGGGAACGCCCGGCGGGCCTCCGCGAGGGTGGCGGCCGGCCGCGCGCCGTGCCGGTTCAGCGACGTCGCCGTGAGCGGGCCGGTCCGCCGGAGGAGCTCCCGGGCGCCCGCGTGGTCCGGGACCCGGACGCCGATCGTCCCGTCGGGTCCCGCGATCCCGGGCGCGAGCCGGGCCCGGGCGGGGGCCGACGCCGGCACCAAGAGGGTGAACGGGCCCGGGAGATACCGGCGGGCGAACGCGCGGGCGGGGGCGGAGAGCGCGGCCCACCGGTCGATCTCGGGGACCGACGAGACGGCGATGGAGATCGGCATCCCGTCGGGCCGGCCCTTGAGCGCCTTAAGCCGGGCGACGGCCCGGGCGTCGGTCGCCCGCGCGCCAAGGCCCCAGAGGGTGTCCGTCGGGTACGCGACGACCTCCCCGCGGGCCACGGCGCGCGCCGCCCGATCGACCGACGCGGGCATCCGCACGCGCCTAGGCGAACTCCGGCCCGGTCCGGGTGTACTCGTGGTAGTCCTCGGCCCGGAAGAAGAGCCCGAGCTCCCGCTCGGCGGAGGCCGGCGAGTCCGAGGCGTGGATGAGGTTCGGCGTGACGGCGAGGGCGAGGTCGCCGCGGATCGTCCCCGGGGCCGCCGTCTGCGGGTTCGTCGCGCCGACGAGCAGCCGGACGACGCCGATCGCCGCCCGGCCCTCGACGGCGAGGGCGAGGACGGGGCCGGACGTGATGTGCTGGACGAGGCCGGGGTAGAACGGCTTCCCTTCGTGCTCCGCGTAGTGCCGCGCCGCGAGGTCCGGGGTGACCCGGAGGAGCCGCGCGGCGACGATCTTGAGCTGCTTTCTCTCGAGCCGGCCGACGATCTCGCCGACGAGCCCGCGCTTCACGCCGTCGGGTTTCACGAGGACGAGCGTCCGCTCGAGGGTCCCCTCGGGCATCGGCGGCGCGGTACCGGCGAAACGGCATAAGCTCGCGCCCGTCCGGGGCCGGCGATGGCCCGGCCGGTCCACGACCTCGCGCGCGGATTCGACCGGGCGACCGAGGCGTACGACCGGGGCCGGCCCGAGTACCCCGCCGGCGCCGTCGCGGCGCTCGCCGCCGCCCTCGACCTGCGGCCGGGCCGCCGGGTCCTCGATCTCGGGGCCGGGACCGGGAAGCTCACCCGGGCGCTCGCGTCGACCGGCGCCGACCGGATCGCCGTCGAACCGCTCGACGGGATGCGCGAGACGTTCGCGCGGCGGGTGCCGGACGTCACGGTCCTCGCGGGGACGGCGGAGGCGATCCCGCTCGGCGACGGAAGCGTCGACGCCGTCGTCTGCGGCCAGTCGTTCCACTGGTTCGACGTGCCGCGCGCGGCGGGCGAGATCGCCCGCGTCCTTCGGCCCGGCGGCGGCCTGGGGCTCGTCTGGAACCTTCGGGACGAATCGGTCCCGTGGGTCGCCGAGCTGAG
>DATJVB010000006.1:0-21503 GCA_035502055.1 Thermoplasmata archaeon
GAGGTCGCCGCTCGAGAACGTGAGGTTGTGGGAGAGGTCGAGCGCGAGCTGGGACCACAGCTGGCCGACGGACGCGTTGGGGAGCTTCGGGAAGACCGAGTTCGCCGACAGGAGGGCGGTCGAGTTGACGGAGAGGTTGGAGAAGCCGTGCGAGAAGTCGAGGCTCGTCGTGTAGTTCGCGGGCGGCGGGATCGCCGTCGCGAGGACGTCGTGCTCGACGGGCGTCGACGCGCTCGTCACGTTCATCTCGTACCAGGTCGGGGCGTACCCGACGAGGCTCAGGATCACGTCGAACGCCTCGGCCCCGGGGCCGGTGAAGTTGGCCGGGTATCCGCCGACGGCGTAGAAGCCACCCGGCGGGACCGGGTACACGTACGACGCCTCCGTCGCGAGGTCGATCACCGTCGCGTTGCCGCCGTTCGGGACGTGGGCCGACGGGTGCGCCATCTGGTTCACGTGGCCGTAGGTGAGGATCGCCGAGATCGACGGGTTCACCGTCATCCGGGTCCCGGCGACGGCGACCGTCTGGTAGTCGAACCGGCTCGGGCTCGACGGGAGCGTCGTCTTGAGGACCCAGTCGCCCCACGGGGCGGTGAAGTTGAACGCCCCGGTCGAGTTCGTGGTCGCGTTGGCGAGGACGAGCGACGCGTGCTGGGGGTCGATGAGCTGGACCGACGCGTTGACGGCCGGGTTGGCACCGTTGGTGGCGTTCCCGAAGATCGTCGTGTTGTAGGCGAGGGCGGTGACGTTCGGCAGGACCATGGGGTAGCCGACGGTCGTGAGGTCCGTCGCGTTGTAGTAGCTGAATACTGGGATCGGCGTCTGCGGCAGGATGGCGCACGGGTTGCACGCGGAGCCGGCGAGGTGGAGCTTCGCCTGCGGGGGTACCACGAGACCCCACCAGCCGGGTCCCAAGGCGCCGCCGGTGTTGGACGCGGTGAAGATGAACTGGCCGGACGGGACGCCGTTCGACTGCTGCGTGAGCGCGGTGAACGTCTGGCCCGTCGCCTGGGAGACCAGGTCGACCGTCACGCCGGCCGGGACCGGAGCCTCCGTCCCTGGCTGCTCCACCCATCCGAGGAGGGTGTAGGTCGGCGTAGAGCTCGCGCGCGCCCCCGGCAGTCCCGCCAGTCCACCGACCAGCAGGAGCAGGACGAGAGCCCACAGCGCGGCTCGCGGTGCTGCCTGTCCCATCGTGTTCCACGTCTCCCGAGTTGAGGTTCCCCTATCGGGGAACTCGGGCGCGAACCTTGCCCTTGTACTTATAGCTTGCCCGAACGGAAGCGCCGCGGCGCGGCCGGCTATCGGTAGATCGCCTGGACCGGCTCCTCGCGCTTGCGGCCGACGCGGTCCCGCGCCAACTGCTTCTGGAACTCCTCGTAGAAGCGGAGGGTGTCCGGGTCGCCGGACGCGTGGGTGAGGCGGAACGCCTCGTCGAAGTGGGCCATGGTGACCCGCGACGCCTTCACGTTCTCCCGGATCGCCACCAGCCCCGCCTCCCGGCAGAGCGCGGCGATGTCGCTCCCGACGAACCCTTCGGTCCGCTGCGCGAGCTCCGTGAGGCTCACGTCCTCCGCGAGCGGCATCTTGCGGGAGTGTACCTTCAATATCTCGAGCCGGCCCGCGACGTTGGGCGGCTCGACGTAGAGGAGCCGGTCGAACCGGCCCGTCCGGAGGAGCGCCTCGTCGAGGATGTCGGGCCGGTTCGTCGCGGCGAGGACGAGGACCCGCTCGAGGGACTCGAGCCCGTCGATGGACGTGAGCAGCTGGTTCACGATGCGCTCCGTCACCCCGCTCGACGTCTGGAGGCCCCGGCGGGGAGCGATCGCGTCGATCTCGTCGATGAAGACGATCGCGGGCGACGCCTGCCGGGCCTTCTTGAAGATGACCCGGATCGCCTTCTCGCTCTCGCCGACCCACTTGCTCATGATCTCGGGCCCCTTCACCGAGATGAAGTTCGCCTGGCTCTCCGTCGCGGCCGCCTTGGCGAGGAGCGTCTTGCCGACGCCCGGGGGCCCGTACAGGAGGATCCCGCGGGGCGGATCGATGCCGATGTGCCGGTACACCTGCGGGTTGCGGAACGGCAGCTCGACCGACTCCTGGAGCGACCGCTTCACCCGGTCGAGGCCGCCGACCTCCTCCCAGCGGGTCGACGGGATCTCGATCGCGACGTCCCGGAGGCTCGACGGCTCGATCTGCTTCAGCGCCTCCTTGAAGTCCCGCTCGGTGACCTTCATCTTTTCGAGCAGGGTGAGCGGGATCGGCTTGTCGAAGTCGATCTCGGGGAGGTACCGGCGCAGCGCGCGCATCGCCGCCTCGCGCGCGAGGGCGGAGAGGTCGGCGCCGACGAAGCCGTGGGAGAGCGCCGCGAGGTCCCGGAGGACCTTGTCCCGCTCCCGGTCGGTCCCCTCGATCGGCATCCCGCGCGTGTGGATCATGAGGATCTCGAGCCGGCCGGCCTGCGTCGGCACGCCGATCTCGATCTCCCGGTCGAAGCGGCCGGGCCGCCGCAGGGCCGGGTCGATCGCCTCCTCCCGGTTCGTCGCGGCGATGACGATCACGTTGCCGCGCCCGGAGAGCCCGTCCATGAGGGTGAGGAGCTGCGCGACGACCCGCCGCTCGACCTCGCCGACAACCTCGTCCCGGCGCGGCGCGATCGAGTCGAGCTCGTCGATGAAGATCACCGACGGGGCGTTCTTCTCGGCCTCCTCGAACTTCTCCCGGAGCTCCTTTTCGCTCTCGCCGTAGTACTTCGAGATGATCTCCGGGCCCTGGATGCCGATGAAGTGCGCCCCGGCCTCGTTCGCGACGGCCTTCGCGATGAGCGTCTTCCCCGTTCCCGGCGGCCCGTAGAGGAGGACCCCCTTCGGGGGGGAGATCGCGAGCCGGTCGAACAGCTCGGGGTGCTTGAGCGGCAGCTCGATCATCTCGCGGACCCGGCCGAGCTTCTCCTTGAGCCCGCCGATGTCCTCGTACGACACCCGCGGGGCCGCGACCTCGGTCTCGGTGACGGTCTCGTCCTTGATCGTGATGAGGGTCGTCGGGCCGACCTGGACCGTCCCCTTGGGGCTCGTCGAGACCACCATGAACGGGAGCGAGCCGCCCATCAGGAAGACGCCCGGGATGACGAAGACGTCGCCCCGGACGAACGGCCGGTGCGAGAGGGCCTTCGAGACGAACGACTCGAGGCCCGGCCCCAGGTCCATCTTGGACGAGCCGGAGTAGATGGGGGCGATGGTGATCGCCTCGGCGATCGGGCAGTCGATCCGCTGCACCAGCACCCGGTCGCCGATCGAGACGCCGGCGTTCCGGCGGACCACCGCTTCGACGCGGACGATCCCCTTCCCCTCGTCCTCCTGCTGGGCCCGGTTCACGACGGCGGCCGTCGTCTTGCGGCCGCGGATCTCGACGATATCCCCGACGCCGACCTTGAGCCGCTGCCGGGTGCCGACGTCGAGTCGGGCCGTCCCGAGGCCGATGTCCTGCTGGAACGCTTCGGCGACCCGGAGCGTGATCGCCTCGGCCATCCGCGGCCGGGTTCACCGCCGGTTGCGTTAAAAGGCCTCGCTTGGACTCGGCGTCAGCCGAGGACCGATTGGCCCGGATCGCGCGATGCGAGGGTGAGATCGGCCGCGGGCAGCCCCAGGACCTCCCGCACGATCTGCGCCGTGCCGGGCCCGAACCCCATGAAGTGGTTGTTGACCAGCGCGTACACCTCGAGCGCGGAGCGGCCCTCCTCGCGGAAGTGGCGCGCCATCGCCTCGATCTCGGTCCGGCGGTCCCGCTGGATCCGATCGAAGGTGGTGAGCGCCCGGTCCCCGACGAACCGAGCGTAGAGGAAGTCGGCCGTCGTCACGTGGGGCGGCGCGACGCCGGGGTAGACGCTCCAGACGAGGGCCGCCCCGCGGGCCCGCAGCTCGTCGACCGTTTCGCTCGTCCACCACGACCGGTGCCGCAGCTCGACCGCGAGGCGGAACCGGTCGGGCACGGCGCTGAGGAGCGCCGTGAGCCGGGCGTGGCCGGAGCCGCGCACGAACGAGGCGGGGAACTGCGCGACCAGGGGGCCGAGCTTACCGGCGTCGGCGAGCGGCCGAAGGCTCTCCAGGAACGCCTCGAGGATCCGGGGCGACTCGGCGGTCGGGGTGTGGGTCACGTCGCGCGGCACCTTGAGGCTGAACCGGAACCCCTCGGGGGTCACGCCGGCCCACCGGCGGACGAGGAACGGCGTCGGGGGCCGGTAGAAGCTCGAGTCGACCTCGACGCAGTCGAAGACGCGCGCGTACCGGGCGAGGTACTCGCCGGCCGCGGCGTGCTCCGGATAGAACGGACCCCGCCAGTCGTCGTACGACCAGCCGGAGCATCCGACCCAGAACCGGGGCATCCCGGGGGGAGTCGGGGAACCGGGCCATCAGGGTTTCCCTCCCTCGGGGGAATCGAGAAAAACCCCGCCGGGATGGCGACCTCGATGCCCGCCGCCCCGTCGACCGTGTCGGTCCTCCGTCGGCTCCTCGAGGCCGCCGGGTACCGACTCGAGGACCGGACGGGCGCCCTGCGCGCGGTCCGGGCCCGGGACCACCGGGCGGTGCTGCTCCTCGACGCCGTCCGCTCCCCCCTCGAGGTCGACGCCGACTTCCCGCCCGACGCGGTGCACCGGACGATCGTCTACCCCGAAGAACCCGGGGCCGTCGCCCGGGGGATCGCCTCCGAGCGCGGCATCGAGATCGTCGACCCCGCGACGCTCGGCTCCGCGCTCGGCGAGCTCCTCCTGCCCGGACCGGAGGGCCCGGCGCCGGACGACGGGGAGTCGTCGCCGACCGGACCGCTCCATCCGCCGGCGATGCTGTTCCCCGAGGGGGAGCGCACCGTCCGTCCCCGGCTCGAACGGGCGGACGCGGAGGCGATGGCGGGGGTCGAGGGTCTCCGGTCGACGCTCCGGCTCGTTCCGTTCTTCGTCCTCCCGTACCGGGTCCGGGTCGCGACGCCGCACGGCGGCCGGACGCCGCCCGCCGACCACTTGGTCGCCGTCCACGCGCTCAACGGCCGCGCCGAGTTCTGGGAGCCGGGCGAGCGCGAGCTCGTGGGGGACCTGGACGAGCCGCACCAGCGGCTCGCGCCGGAGATCTCCGAGTCGCACGCCCGCACGATCGCGGAGGACGCGGTCCGGCGACGTCACACCGTGAGCGTCGACCATACCGAGCAGCACGGCGGCGCGGTCGTGATCGAGCGCCGCCGGATCCCGCCGAGCCTGGACGATCTCGCGCTCGCCCCGGCGGTCCTCGTCCACGTCCCGTTCTGGTACATCGAGGGGACCGACGGGCGCGTCGTCCTCGACGCGGTGACCGGCGCCCGCGGCGTCCCGCCGGAGGCGGAGCCGTAGCGGCGGGACGGGGTCAAATAGCGTCCCCGCGGTGCCGCCCGCGTGCTCCTCCGGACGTTCCTCCTCGGACCGTACCGGAACTTCACGTACCTCGTCGCCGAGGCCGAGGGCGGCGAGGGGGTCGTGATCGATCCGTCGTACGGCATCGACCCCGTGCTGGCGGCTGTCGACGAGTCGGGCGTGAAGGTCCGGTACATCCTCAACACGCACGGGCACCCGGACCACGTCGCGGGGAACGCCGACGTCCGGTCCCGCACAGGAGGGAAGGTCGTCGCCCACCGGTCGACCTCCCTCGAGCCGGACCGGCGCGTCGACGACGGGGAGCGCCTCGAGGCGGGCCGGCTCCGCTTCGAGGTTCGGCACGTTCCCGGCCACACGCCGGACAGCGTCCTCTACCTGTTCGAGGGGAACGTCGCGACGGGCGACACCCTCTTCGTCGGCGAGTGCGGCCGCACCGACCTCCCGGGCGGGGATCCGGGGCGGCTCTACGACAGCCTGTTCGGGGCCGTCGTCCGGCTCGCCGACGCGACGGTCGTCCTCCCGGGCCACGACTACGGCCCGACGCCGACCTCCACGATCGGGCGCGAGAAGGCGGAGAACTACGTCCTCGTCCCGAGGACGCGCGACGAGTTCATCCGGTTCATGGCGGCATGACGGACCGACCGGCGCCGGCGCCCCCGGCCGAGCGGACCCTCCGCGCGGTCGGCGCCCGCCGCCCCGACGGCTCGGCCGTCGAGGTCGGCCCGCTCGTGTCGACCCTCCGGCGGCTCGCGGGGGAGGGCGAGGGGCTCGTCGCGGTGTTCGACGCCCGGTCGATCGCGGGCGAGGCCCACCTCCTCTCCGCCTGGGCCCACCTGGGACGCTCCCGGGCGCGTGGGGAGGGCCGGCTGCGCGACCGGGGGGCGGAGCTCGCGCTGTTCGTCGCCGGGGACGACCAGCTCCCCCGGGCGCTCGCGAAGGTCGGCATCTCGGCCGATACCCGCGAGCTCGTCGTCGTCGTCGAGCGCCCCCGGGAGCTCGGCGCCGTCGTGACCGCCCTCGGCCTCGTCGAGGACCCGTCGGTGTATCCGCGGCCCGTCACTCCCGCGCTCCTCGAGCGGCTGGGGATCGGGAGCGCCGAGCGGCAGGCGGTGCCGCCGGACCGGTGGGAGGGGCTCGTCCTCGAGCGGGTCGCGCTCCTCGAGCTCGGCGGGGCGTAGCCGGTCGGGCGAAACTCTTTCTGGGGGGCCTCCCGTCCGACGGCCGGTGCAGGTGTAATCTAGCGGTAGGATGTCAGCCCTCCAAGCTGACCACCCGGGTTCGAAGCCGGCGGCGGACCGACCGCGCCGGCGGATCTCCCGGCACCTGCATCCCTCCCGGCCGCAGGGTTAAGCCCGAGGCGACCGTCGGGCGGTCGCGCTGAGGTAGCCTAGCCCGGCAAGGCGCCAGCCTTGAAAGCTGGTGGCGGCAACGCCACGGGAGTTCAAATCTCCCCCTCAGCGCCGGCCGGGCCGGGCAATGAGGTAATAGGCCGGTCCCCGGTCCGCGGGCTCCCGATGCCGGAGCCGGCCGCGACGACCCCGCTCCTCGAGCAGTACGAGTCGGTGAAGGCCCGGTTCCCGGGCCATCTCGTCCTGTTCCGCGTCGGCGACTTCTACGAGACGTTCGGCGACGACGCCCGGCGGCTCTCGAAGGAGCTCGAGATCGTGCTCACCGCGCGCGCCCCGGACCGCGAGGGGGAGCGGACCCCGATGGCCGGGGTGCCGCACCACGCGCTCGAGAGCTACCTCGGCCGGCTGCTCCGGAAGGGGTTCCGCGTCGCGGTTTGCGACCAGGTCGAGGACGCCCGGCTGGCGAAGGGGCTCGTCCGCCGGGAAGTGACGCGGGTGGTGACCCCGGGGACCGTCGTGGAGGACCGGATCCTCCCCGGGCCCGGTCACAACTTCCTCGCGAGCGTCGTCGTGCCGGCCGACGCACCGGCGGGATTCGCCCTCGTCGACATCACGACCGGCGAGTGGTTCGACGGGACCGCGCCGACGCCGGGGGCGGATCCCCTCGTCGCGGAGCTCGCCCCGTTCTTCCCGCGGGAGATCCTCCTCGCGGGACCTTCCGAGCGGACCGGGCCCGTGCGGAGCCGACTCGCGCACGAGTTCCCTTCCGCGCGGATCGAGCTCCTCGACGGGCCGGTCCCGGCCGCGGTCGCCGCCCCCCTCCCGCCGCCCGAGGGCGCCTCCGCCGCCGTCGCCGAGGCCGCGATCCGGCTCGGGGCGTACCTCGCGACGACGCAGCCCCGGCTCGTGCCGTTCCTGGAACGGGTCCCGCTCGCGCCCCGCGCCGGCCGACTCCGCCTCGACGGGAAGACGCTGCGGCACCTCGAGATCGTCCGTCCGATGAACCCGGACGACCCGTCCGGCCCGACGCTGTTGAGCGTCGTCGACGAGACCGCGACGGCGCTCGGCCGGCGGACGCTCGCGTTCTGGCTCACCCATCCGCTCGCCGACGTCGCCGCGATCCGGGCCCGGCAGGAGGCGGTCGCCACCCTCGCCGCGTCCGGTGCTGCCCTGCTCGCGCTGCGCGCGGAGCTCGGGCCCGTCGCCGATATCGCACGCATCGCGGCGCGCGTCGCCGGGCGGCGGGTGCGGCCGCCGGAGCTCGCGGCCCTGCGGACCAGCCTCGCCGCGGTCGAGCGGGCGCGCGCGTGGACCGAGCGGGCCGGCGGGACGGCGCTCGCCCCGCTCGCCGGACGCCTCGCGCCCGTCGCCGGGCTCGCCGACCGGCTCGCCCGCGCGCTGCCCGACGAGCCGCCCGCGACCGTCGAGGCGGGCGGCCTGTTCCGGCCCGGGTTCGCCCCCGAGCTCGACGCGCTCGCCCGCGCCGAGGCCGACGGCGTCGCCGCGCTCGAGGCGCTCGAGCGGACGGAGCAGTCGGCGACGCAGATCCGCACGCTCCGCGTCGGGTTCAACCAGGTGTTCGGGTACTACTTCGAGGTCACCCGTCCCCACCTCGCGAAGGTCCCCGACCGGTTCCACCGGAAGCAGACGCTCTCGGGGGCGGAGCGGTTCACGACCGACGAGCTCACCCGGATCGAGGCGGCGATCCTCTCCGCCCGGGCCGACCGCGCGCAGGCGGAGGCGGCGGCCTGGGAGCGGCTCCTCACGGAGATCGAGCCGGACATCCCGAGGGTCCACCGCCTCGCCCGCGCCGTCGGCGAACTCGACGTCCTCGCGGGATTCGCGCTCCTCGCCCAGGAGCGCGGGTACGTGCGGCCCGAGGTCGACGACGGCACCGTCCTGCAGGTGCGGGACGGCCGGCATCCGGTGCTCGACCGGACCCTCGACGGGCGGTTCGTCCCGAACGACGTCGACCTCGACGCCGCGGGCGACCGGCTCCTCGTGCTCACCGGACCGAACATGTCGGGGAAGTCGACGTACATGCGCGCCGTCGGCCTCCTCGTGGTCCTCGCCCAGGTGGGGGCGTTCGTCCCGGCCCGGTACGCCCGGGTCGGCGTCGCGTCGGCGCTGTTCACACGGATGGGGTTCACCGACGAGATCGGCCGCGGCAAGTCGAGCTTCATGGTCGAGATGGCGGAGGTCGGCGAGATCCTCGCGGCGGCCGACGCCCGGTCGATCGTGCTCCTCGACGAGGTCGGCCGGGGGACGAGCACGTTCGACGGGCTCGCGCTCGCGTGGGCGACGCTCCGGCACCTTAACGACCGGATCGGCTGCCGGACCGCGCTCGCGACGCACTACCACCAGCTCACCGACCTGGTCGAGGGGCTGAAGGGGGCGCGGAACGCGCACCTCGCGGTCCGGGACGAGGCCGACGGCGTCGTCTTCCTGCACCGGCTCGTCCCGGGCAGCACCGACCGGAGCCTGGGCCTCCACGTCGCCCGGCTCGCCGGTCTCCCGCCCGAGCTCCTCGCGGAGGCGGCCCGGCTCCTGAAGCGGCTCGAGGCCGACGGGATCGAACCCCGGACCGGGCGCGACCGCCGATCGGGCGCGACGCGCTACACGCAGGCGATCCTGCTCGGCCCGCCGGCGCCGCCCCCCTCGCCGGTCGCGGAGGCGATCCGCGCCCTCGACGTGGAGCGGATGACGCCGATCGAGGCCCTCGCGTTCCTCGCGGAGTGGCGCCGTCGGCTCGGCCCCGCGGGAACGGACGCGCCGTGACCGCCGACGCGTCGCCCGCGGGGACGCGCCGTCCGATCCGCCGGCTCGACCCCCAGACGATCGAGCGGATCGCCGCGGGCGAGGTCGTCGAGCGGCCCGCCTCGGTGGTGAAGGAGCTCCTCGAGAACGCCCTCGACGCCGGGGCGACCGAGGTCCGCGTGACGGTCGCCCGCGGGGGGATCGACGCGATCCGGGTCGACGACGACGGCGTCGGCATCCCGAAGGAGGAGCTGCCCCTCGCGCTCGAGCGCCACGCGACGAGCAAGCTCGCGGGACCGGACGACCTCGACGCGATCGCGACGCTCGGCTTCCGGGGCGAGGCGCTCGCCGCGATCGCGGCGGTCGCCCGGGTCACCCTCACCTCCCGGACCCGCGACGCCGACGCGGCGTACGCCCTCGAGGCGGCGGGGGGCGCGCCCGGTCCCGTGCGGGCCGCCGCGCGGCCGCCCGGAACGACCGTCGAGGCGCGGGAGCTGTTCTTCAACACGCCGGCCCGGCAGAAGTTCCTGCGCAGTGCCGCCGCCGAGCAGGTCGAGGTCGCCGCGACCGTGGAGCGGATCCACCTCGCCCGCCCGGACGTCGCGATCGTCCTCGCTACCGAGCGCGGCGAGATCGGGCGGTACGTCCGGGCGCTCGACCTCGGCGACGCCGCGAACCGGGTCTTCGGTCCCGAGTTCGCGACGGGCTCGTTCCCGGTCTCGGGGGCGCTCCCGGGCGGGGGCCGCCTCGAGGGCGTGCTGGGACGGCCGGCCCTTGCGCGGAGCCACTCCACCTCCCTTTTCGTCGCGGTGAACCGCCGCGCCGTCGCCTCCCGCCCGATCGCGCAGGCGGTCCGCGCGGCGTTCCAGGATCATCTCGGGCGGGCCCGCTTCCCGATCGGCGTCCTCGCCCTCACCCTCCCCCCCGGCCGGGTCGACCCGAACGCGCACCCGACGAAGCGCGAGGTCCGCTTCGCCGACGAGCGGGCGCTCGCGGAGGCGATCCGCCTCCTCGTCCGGGACGCGCTCCTCGGGGACGCCCCCGCCGCCCCGCCGGGACCGGCCGGCGCGCCGGCGCCCCCGGCGCCGCGCCCCGGCCCGACCGCGTCCGAGGGCCGGGGCCGCCAGCGGTCGTTCGAGGGGGTCGCACCCCCCGCCTCGGTCGCGCCGTCGGCGCACCATCCGGCGCTCCGGCTCCTCGGCTCGATCGGCCGGCTGTACTGGGTCGCCGAGCGCGACGACGGCGCGCTCCTCATCGACCAGCACGCCGCGAGCGAGCGGGTCCTGTTCGATGCGCTCCTCGCCCACGGCCGGATCGGCCGGCAGGAGCTCCTCCATCCCACGGTCGTCCTCCTCTCGGCGCGGGAGAAGGCGGCGCTCGAGGCGCACGCGGAGGCGGTGCGCGCCGCCGGGTTCGACGTCGCGCCGTTCGGCGGCGACCGGTACCGCGTCCGGGCCGTCCCGAGCTACCTCGGCCGGCGCCTCGGGGCGGAGGCGCTCCGGCCGCTGCTCGCGGAGATCGCCGACGGCGGACGGCCGACGGTCCCCGATGGCCTCGCGGAGCGGGTCGCCGCTTCGATCGCCTGCCATGCGGCCGTCCGCGCCGGGGACGTCGTGTCGCCGGAGGAGTTCGGCCAGATCGTCGAGCGGCTGTTCGCGCGCTCCGAGCCCGCGTACGCCTGCCCGCACGGACGGCCGATCGTCGTCGAGGTCCGACGCGCCCGGCTCGACCGGTGGTTCCTGAGGCCGACGCCGTGACCGGCCCCGCGCGCGAGCGGGGCCTTGCGCCGCCCGTCGTCGCGCATCTCGCGGGCCAGGGGTACACGGTCTGGGTCGACCCGGACGGCTCGGACTATCTCGACGTCGTCGCCCGGCGGGGGGCCGAGATCGGGCTCGTCGAGCTCAAGCTCGCCGACTGGCGGAAAGTCCTCGCGCAGGCCGTCCGCCGCCGGGGGTGGGCCGACTGGGTCGCCGTCGTCCTCCCCCGCCGGTCGCTCGCCGACCGCGCCGTCGCGGCGGCCCAGGGGCCCCGCACGCGACCGATCGGGGTCTGGGTCTCCGACGGGGAGACCCTCACCGTCGTCCGAGCCGCCGCCCCCCTGTGGCCCGCCGGGACGGTCCACCCGTTCCCCGAGCTTCGGGCGCGACTCGAACTGTTCACCGACCTCCTCGCGGCGGGGTCGATCGCCCCCGGCGTCGCCTGGAACCTTCCCGGCGCCGTCGGACGCCTCCCCGACGGCCGGCGCTCGACGCGGGAGTACCGCCTCGAGGAGTTCCCGGCGGACGACGCGCCCGCCCCGACCGGCCCGGAAGCGCCCTCGCCTAGCCGCCGAGGACGGGACGGAAGATCTCGACGAACCGGTCCGCCATCCGATCGAAGCTGAGCTCGTCGGCGAGCCGTCGGCCGGCCTCGCCGATCTCGCGCCGGAGGGCGGGGTCGGCGAGGAGCTCCGCGAGCTCGCTCGCGTACTCGCCCGGGTCGTCGCCGGCGACGACCCGGACCGCCGTCGGCGCGGGGATCCCCTCGAGGGGGACGTGCCGGCTCACGATCGCCGGGACCCCGTAGCGCATCGCCTCCCGCGGCGCGAGGCCGAACCCCTCGTACCGGGCCGGGAACAGGAAGACGTCCGCGGCCCGGAGGACGTTCGCCTTCGTCCGCTCGTCGACGACGCCGAGCCCCGTGACGCCCGGCTCCGACGCGACCGTCGAGCCGACGACGAGGAACCGGGCCCCGGGGAAGAAGACCCGGATCCGGCGGAACGCGTCGAGCGCCGTCGGAAGCCCCTGCCGGTCCGGTGTCCGGCCGACGAACGCGACGAGCGGGACGTCGGCCGGGACGTGGACGGCGAGCCGCGCCTCCGCCTTCGTCCCGACGTCGAGCGGGTCCGGCACGCCGAGCGGGAGATGGCGAACCCGGTCGGCCGGCACCCCGTAGTACCGCTCGAGGAGCTCCCGGTTCGCCGCGGAGCCGACGAGCACGACGCGGGCCCGGGCGAGGGCCCGGCCCTCGAGGCCCTTGAGGGCCCGCCGGTCGAGCGCGTTGCCGATCCGCTGCCGCAGCCCGCGCCGCGCCTCGAGGGGGCGCAGCGTGTCGAACGTGTGGAGGGCCACGTCGTGGGCGAAGAACGCGAAGACCGGGCGCCCCGCGGGGCGCGTGAGCCTCGGGTCGAACGCGCCCGCCTTCTCGTCGTTGCCGACGAGGAGGTCCGCGTCCGGGTCGATGAGGGCGGAGGCGTTCCGGCCGATCGCGATGTCCCGGCCGAACGGCCGACGGCCGGCGCCGAGGAGGGGGACCGGCACCGTCGCGACGGGCCCGGCCGGGGGCGTTTCGGCGAGGTCGTCGGCCGGGTACAGGACGCGCACCCGGTGGCCGCGGCCGGCGAGCGCGCCGCCGAGCGCGTAGACGACGCGCGAGAGGCCCGAGGTGGGGTCGTTCGGGGGCGCGGTCGCGAGGAGGTCGATCCGCCAGCCCATCGACGCCCTAGGCCGCGAGACCGAGCGCCGGCGCGAGCGACCGGCCGTGGAGCCCGTCGGGGGGAGGGACGCCCATCGCCTCGAGGATCGTCGGGGCGAGGTCGAGGATCGAGACGGCCGGCGGGAGCGGGCGGTCGCTCGGCGAATCGCCCTTCACGAGCAGCACCCCGTCCATCCGGTGGACGCCGCTCCCGTAGAAGAACCCCGGCCGGTCGCGGAGGAGGACGTGGGGATAGGAGAAGTCCATCCGGGGCTCCGTCGCGAGCCCGTCGATCCGGACGAGGAGCGCGGGGGCGTTCGCGAGCCGGGCGCCGCGATACAGTTGGCCCGGCTCGAACACCTCGATCCGGGCGCCGGCGTACGCCTCGAGACGGGCCCGGATCTCGCGGACGATCGCGCGGCCCGCCTCGGGCGTGAGGTGGGGGTTGTACCGGTTGAGGTAGATCCCCTCGGGGACCGGGTAGGAGTACGCGACGGTGCGGTCCCAGTCGATCCGCGAGGCGGCCGCCTCGAAGCTCGCCTCGCCGGCGACCAACCGGCCGACGAGCTCGCGCCGGGCGTTCCCGCGGAGCCGGTCGGCGACGGCGTGGACGATCGCCCGACCCGGTCCGAACCGCTCGGCGAGGAGGAGGGCGCGGGAGAGGAGTTGGCGGCGCATCGGCTCGCGCCCCGCGCCCGGGCGGAAGACGAGGTACCCCGCCTCGGCGAGCCACCGGTTCGTGAAGAAGTCGGCCCGGGCCGCCCCGTGCCCGTGGTCGGAGACGACGAACGTCGACCCGCCGCCGCGGGCGCGGAACGCCCGGTCGATCCGCGCGCACGTCGCGTCGACGGCCCGGAAGAACGCCACGAGGTCGGCGGGGATCCGCTCCACCGGGGCCGCGAGATCGCGCCAGTGCTGGTGCTGGACCCGGTCGGTCTCGCGGAGGAGGGTGAAGAGGAACGCCGGGTCGAACCGGTCGATGAGGTGCTCCGCGACGCGGGCGTGCTGTTCGACGGCCCGCGTGGCGAGGCCGAGCCACTCCGCGCGGTCCGACTCCCGGTACGGGGGGAGCTCGGGGAGGTACGCCTCCCCGAGCGCGGACTCGACCTCGGCGCGCAGCCCCTCCGGGAACGTCGGCGCGTTCTCCGTCAGCATGCCGGGGATGACGAACCCGTGGAGCGGATACCCGGCCTTGAGCGGGAAGTCGATGACCCCGACCTTGACGCCGCGCCGGCTGAGGCGGTCCCAGACCGCCTCGGCCGGGCGGAACGTCTGGACGATCCGGCTCCGGCCGGGACCGCCGTCGGGCTCGGTGAACCCGAACACTCCCAGCTCGCCGGGGTCCTTCCCCGTCGCGAACGAGTACCACGCGGGGATCGTCTTCGGCGGGAAGACCGAGGTGAGGCGCGCCCGGGAACCGGCGTCGCTCATCGACCGGAGGAACGGGAGGAGCCCGGCCGCCATCAGCGGGTCGAGGAGGTCGAACGTCGCTCCGTCGAGCCCGAGCACGAGGGCGCGGCGGGCAACCGGGGTCCGGATCTGGGGTTCCACCGAACGAGCCCGCCGAAGGAGGCGCACCGACTTATAACGCGGGCGCCCGCCTAGACGAGCCGGATCGCCTCGAGGTTGTACGGGACGCGGGATTCGAGGTTGAACCGCTTGTGGAGGCCGCTCGCGAGGTCGAGCCCCTTCGACTCCTCGCCGTGGCAGAGGATCACTCGCTGGGGGCGCGGATCGACCGACGCGACGTAGTTCATGAGCTGCATCCGGTCGGAGTGGCCGCTGAACCCCTCGATCGTCGCGACCTCGAGCCGGACGGGGACCGACTGCTGGCGGGGGCCGTCCATGAACGTCGCCTCGCCGAGGCCCCGCTGGAGGCGGCGGCCGAACGTCCCCTCCGCCTGGTAGCCGACGAACAGGATGCCGTTCTTCTCGTCGGGGGCCCAGGCCTTGAAGTACTCCATCACCGGACCGCCGCTCATCATCCCGGACGTCGCGAGGACGACGCACGGCTCCCGGCTGTCGAGGATCCCCATCCGCATCTGCGAGGAGTCGACGCGCCGGAAGATGTCCGAGAGGAACGGATTGTCGCCCTGCTGGAAGATCTGGGTCCGCAGCTGGCTGTTGAGGTACTCGGGGTACGCCGTGTGGATCGCCGTCGCCTCGAAGATCATCCCGTCGAGGTAGACCGGCGCCTGGGGGATCTTCCCCTCCCGCATCCGCTCCTCGAGGACGAGCATCACCTCCTGCGACCGCCCGACCGCGAAGACGGGGACGACGAGCTTGCCGCCGCGGTTGAGGACCTTGGACGCGAGCTGCGCGAACTCGTCGGTCGCCTGCTGACGCGACGGCTGGACGTCGCGGAAGCCGCCGTACGTCGATTCGAGGATCAGCGTCTCGAGCCGGGGGAACCGGTTCGACGCCGGGTTGAACAGCCAGCTGCGCTCGAACTTGATGTCGCCGGAGTAGGCGAGGTTGTAGTCGCCGTCGCCCAGGTGGAAGTGGGCCATCGACGAGCCGAGGATGTGGCCCGCGTTGTGGAGCGTGAGCCGCATGTCGGGGGCGATGTCCGTCGTCTCCCCCCACCGGAGCGGCACGGTCCGGGTGACGAGCTCGCGCACGTGCGACGAGTCGTAGAGGCCCCGGCGCGCCTCCTGGTTCGTCACCTTGATCGCGTCGAGGAGCATGAGCGTCATGAGGTCGCGCGTCGGCGCGGTCGCGTAGATCGGCCCGTTGTAGCCGTACTTGAGGAGGACCGGGACGAGCCCGCAATGGTCGAGGTGGGCGTGGGTCACGACGACGGCGTCGAGGGAATCGAGGGGGAGGAGCTCGGGGGCGTTGAAGAACGGCGTCCGGTCCGACCCGGGGTCGATGCCGCAGTCGATGAGGACCTTCGAGTTCTGCGTCGAGAGGAGGTGCGCGCTCCGCCCGACCTCCCGGTAGCCGCCGAGCGCCGTGTTCCGGGCCCAGATCTTCTCCGGCAGCCGGTCGCGGGCGATGCGGACGCCGACCTTCTTGAGGAACGACCGCCGGTCGTCGAACTGGTTCCTCAGGTGGATGCGGACCTCCTCGACGGTCTTCGACGGGATCGGCGGCGTCCGGACGACGGTCGGGATCCAGCCGATCCGACGCTTGAGCTCGTTGAGGACCGCCCCCTGGCGGCCGATCGCGGCGCCCGGGTTCGCGGCCTCGATCGTCACCTGGCCGGTCTCCGGCTCGAAGAACAGCTGGCTGATCTCCGCCTCGGCCGGGATGAGCTCGCGGATCGCCGCCTCCGCCTCCCGCGGCTCGATGAGGATGGCGGGGTCGCTGCGGACGAGGACGCGCCGGCGGAGACGCTGGGCGACCTGGCGGAGGAAGTCCCCGCCCGTCAGGAACGCATCGAGCTGCTTCGTGTAGAGGACGATGTGCGGGCCCTCGAGCTCGATGTCGGTGACCTCGATGGTCTCCGGCAGTACCTCTCGGAGCGCCTGCCGTGTTTGGTCCAGTAACGAGTCGAAACTCATCGACGGGGGAACGGGTTGGCGCGAAGGGGTTGGCGGGGGGCCGGGAGAACCGTCAGGGAAGGACGGGCGGCAGCGGGATCTTGAGCGCCTTGAGGCGCTTGTTGATCTCGTCGTCGCTGAACTCGTGGTACTCCTTGGCGGTGATCGTGTGGACGGTGTATCCGTCGCCGCTCGCCGAGTCGCGCTTCATGGCGGCGGTGAGGCCCCGGATCGCCACGTCGACGCCCTCGCTCACCGAGACGTCGCGCGAGTACGCCTCCTCGAGGACGCCGTAGGCGATCGTCGAGCCGCTGCCGACGGAGACGAACCGGTCCTCGATCGAACCGCCCGCGGGGTCGACGGAGAAGACGTGACCGCCCTTCGAGTCGACGCCGCCCAGGATGAGCCAGGCGTAGTACGGGAACATCCGGTTCCCGTTGAGGATGTTCGCGAGCAGCGTGGCCGCGCCCTCGGCGGTGAGCGTCGCGCCGCGGCGGAGCCGGTACAGCGCGACCTCCGCCTTGAGGTAGCGCCCGAGCACCTGGGCGTCGCCGACGAGGCCCGCGACGGTGATCCCCAGGTTCGAGTCGATCCGGAACAGTTTCTGCGTCGACTTGTTCGCGATCAGGTTCCCGGCGGTCGCCCGGCGCTCCGTCGCGAGGACGACGCCGTCCTTCGCGACGAGCCCGATCGTCGTCGTCCCCTTGAGGAGCCGTTCGGCGTCCCCGGCTGCGATGGACTGCATCGACTTCCCTCGAGTGCCCCGAAACGGTCGGGGGGACCTGTGCACCCTATATAATGACTGCCGAGCCGGTGGTCCCGGCGTCAGTCGGTGGCGCCGCGTGCCCGCCCCGGGCCCCGCCGCGCGCCCGGGCGTCCGCGGGGCCGGCGAACGATTTTAATCTCGCACCCCTCGGGTCGGCCGGTTCGGACGATGCACCGACACGACGTGGTGGTGGTCGGCGCCGGGCTCGCCGGCCAACGGGCCGCGCTCGCGGCCGGCGAGGCGGGGTTCGACGTCGGGATCGTCTCGAAGCTCCATCCGCTGCGGAGCCACTCCGGCGCGGCGCAGGGCGGCATCAACGCGGCGCTTGGCGCGGAGGACTCCGTCGAGACCCACATCTACGACACGGTGAAGGGGTCCGACTATCTCGGGGACCAGGACGCGATCGAGTTCTTCTGCGCCGAGGCCGGGCCGACGGTCGTCGAGATGGAGCACTTCGGCACGATCTTCAACCGGGCGCCGGACGGCTCGCTCGCCCGCCGGCCGTTCGGCGGCGCCGGGTTCCCCCGGACGATCTACGCCGCCGACCGGACGGGGCTCGCGCTCCTGCAGGCGCTCTACGAGCGGATCGGCACCGAGCCGTTCACCGTGTACGACGAGTGGCAGCTCCTCTCGATCGCCGTGGCGGGCGGCCGGGCCCAGGGGATCGTCGTCCTCGACCGACGCACCGGGGCCGTCGACGCGATCGCGGCGAAGAGCGTCGTGATCGCGACCGGCCCCGCGGGGCGGGTCTACGGGCGGACGACCAACGCGCACACCTGCACGGGCGACGGCATCTCGGCGGCGTACCGCGCCGGGGCGTTCCTCAAGGACATGGAGTTCGTCCAGTTCCATCCCACGGCCCTGCCGGACTCGGGCATCCTCATCACCGAGGGGGCCCGCGGCGAGGGCGGGATCCTCAAGAACGCCTCCGGCGAGCGGTTCATGGCGCGGTACGCGCCGCACGTCCTCGAGCTCGCCTCGCGCGATGTCGTCTCCCGGGCGATCGTGACGGAGGTGCTCGAGGGCCGGGGATTCCCCGGCGGCATCGTCCACCTCGAGCTCATGCACCTGGGGAAGGAGCGGATCGAGACCCGCCTCCAGGAGATCTGCGACTTCTGCCGCACCTTCGCGGGGATCGACCCCGTCACCCAGCCGATCCCGGTCTCCCCGGCCCAGCACTACATGATGGGCGGGATCGGGACCAACATCCGCGGCGAGACGAACCTCCCCGGGCTGTTCGCGGCGGGCGAGGCCGCCTGCGTCTCGATCCACGGCGCGAACCGCCTCGGCGGCAACTCGCTCCTCGAGACCCTCGTGTTCGGAAAGGCCGCGGGCACCGCGGCCGCCGCGTACGCGAAAGGCGCCCCCGCGGCGGCCGTCGACCCCGCCGCCGTCGAGCGGGAGCGGCACCGTCTCGCGGAGCTTATGGCCCGGCGGGACGGCGAGTCGCCGGCGGTGCTTCGGACCGAGATGCAGTCCACGATGGACCGGCTCGTCGGGATCTACCGGCGGCCGGAGGAGCTCGAGGAGGCGCGGCGGGCGATCGGCGCGCTCGAGCGGCGCGCCGGGTCGCTGCGCGTCACCGACGCGGCGGGCCGGTACAACCTCGACCTCACGGAGGCGCTCGAGGTCGGCCACATGCTCGACCTCGCCCAGGTGATCGTCGCCGGCGCGATCGCGCGCACCGAGAGCCGCGGGGCGCACACCCGCCGGGACTTCCCGAAGCGGGACGACGCGAACTGGATGAAGCATACCCTCGCCCGGTGGACGCCTAAGGGTCCGGAGCTCTCCTACGCCCCGGTCGCGTACACCCGGTGGGAGCCGAAGGAGCGGGTCTACTGATGACGGGCGAGACGGTCGAGGCGACGTTCGACGTGTACCGGTACGACCCCGACCACGACGCGGCGCCCCGGTACGAACGGTACGCGCTCCAGCTGCCGCCGCACACGCCCGTCCTCACGGCGCTCCTTCGCATCCGCGCCGAGATCGACCCGACCCTCACCCTGCGCTACTCGTGCCGGAGCGCCATCTGCGGCTCGTGCGCGATGCTCGTGAACTCGAAGAGCCGCCTCGCGTGCGAGACGCCGATCGGCCCGGAGCTCGAGCGGCACGGCCGGATCGTCCTCGATCCGATGCGGAACCAGCCCGTCGTCCGCGACCTGGTCGTCGACCAGGGGCCGTTCTGGGAACGGTACCGCCGCATCGAGCCGCACCTCATCCCCGACGAGCGGCATCCGCTCCCCGAGGGCCGGGAGAGCCCGATGACGCCCGCCCAGGTGGAGCGGTTCCGCGAGACCCCCCGATGCATCGCGTGCGCCGCGTGCTACTCGGCGTGCCCGGCCGTCGAGGCGGATCCCGGCTTCCCGGGCCCGATGGCGCTCGCGAAGCTGTACCGGTTCGTCGTCGACCCGCGCGACGGGGCGTCGGCGGAGCGGTTGGGCCGCATCCAGCCGAACGGGCTCTGGCTCTGCCTCCGGTGCCACCTCTGCTCCGAGGCGTGCCCCAAGGACGTCGCGCCGTCGGAGCGGATCCGGGACCTCAAGGAGATGGCCGTGCGCGTCCAGGGCGCGACCGAGGCGGGCTCCCGGCACGCCGTCGGCTTCAAGGAGAACATCCGCGACCGCGGGATCCTCAACGAGATGCGCCTCGTCCGGCAGACCGGCGGGCTCCTCGCGCTCGCGACCCAGGCGGGCCAGGGGATCCGGATGGCGCGCAAGAAGCCCGAGCTTCTCAAGTCCCCCCGCCCCATCGAGGGCCAGGAGGAGGTCGAGACGCTGTACCGGATGCTCGACGACGAGATCCCGCCGTCGGGAGACCCATGAAGCTCGCGTACTACCCGGGCTGCGTGGCGCAGGAGTCCGGCCGGGAGCTGGACCTCGCGACGCGCTGGGTCTGCGGGCGGCTCGGGATCGAGCTCGTCGAGTTCCCGAACTTCTCGTGCTGCGGCTCGGGGTTCATCGACGAGGCGAACGCGACCCTCAACCTCGCGCTCAACGCGCGGAACCTCGCGATCGCGGAGCGCGCGGGGCTCGACATCCTCACGATCTGCTCGACGTGCCAGGGGATGCTCTCCCTCGCCCGGCACCGGCTCGGCGACCCCGCGGTGCGGCCGCGGATCGACCGGGCGCTCGAGGCGATCGGCCACCGGTACGAGGGCCGGACCCGCGTGAAGCACCTCCTCGAGGTGCTGTCGACGGACGTCGGCCTCGACGCCGTGAAGGCGGCGGTGAAGCGCCCGCTCACCGGGCTCCGCGTCGGGGCGTTCTACGGCTGCCATCTGTTGCGCCCCGCCGGCGAGGTGGGGCCGGAGAGCCCCGAGGAGCCGGAGTCGTTCGAACAGCTGATCCGCGCCCTCGGCGCGACGCCGGTCTACTACCGGGGCCGCGTCATGTGCTGCGGCTTCCCGATCCTGTTCGTGAAGGAGGGCACGGCGAACCGGATCGCCGGGACCCAGATCGACGACGCGCGGGCGCACGGCGCCGACGCGATGGCGACGCCGTGCCCCCTGTGCCACCTCTCCCTCGACGGGTACCAGAACAAGGCGGAGGAGGCGGTCGGCCACCCGCTCAAGATGCCCGTCTTCCACCTGCCGCAGCTCGTCGGCCTCGCGATGGGGGCGACCCCGGCCGAGCTGGGCCTCCCGCGGCACATGGTGTCGACCGACGCGGCGATCCGGAAGATCGGCGAGGTCGCCGTCCCGAGCTAGGGCCCCGTCGGGCCAGCGCGGGGCTCGTCGGGGGCGGAAGCCCCGTCGCCCCCGCGGAGGTGCCGGGCCCCCTCGCCCTTCGTCACGTAGACGTGCAGCCGGTCGCACATGCCCCGGAAGAACTCCGGCCCCCGGCCCGCGTACTCCGCCCGGATCGCCCGGTCGAGCGCCGCGTCGTCGAGCCCCGGGTCGACGCTCGGGGTGAACAGGCAGGCGAAGACGACGAACCGGCGTCCCTCGAGGTCGATCCGGTCGGTCTCGGGGGCGTCGCAGAACGGGCAGCGCAGCACGGCCCGTCGACCCCCCGGGGGGATATGGGGTTGGCGCGGACGGTCAGTCGATGTACCCGAGCGACCGGAGCCGCTCCCGGAGCTTGCGCTCGTCCTCCTCGGAGAACGGCGCGTCCGACGGGGCGTCGAGGAGCCGGGCGAGGATGAACCCCACGTACGCGTCGAGGTCCGCGAACGCGCTCCCCTTCATCCGGGCCTCGAGCGCCTGCGCGATCGGCTCGGGGATGCGGATCCGGCGCTCCGCGCTCGCCGCCCCGCCGCGCGACGTCTCGGGCACCGTCACTCCCACTCGATCGTCG
>DATJVB010000007.1:0-11012 GCA_035502055.1 Thermoplasmata archaeon
CTCGGGGGGCTGCCGTCAACTGAGCGTTTCTAAACGGGAGCGGAATGCACGGCTAGGTGTCTGACGGTGGATGCGCGACATCGGCAGGAGCGGCCGCAGGGAGGGGCACTTCGGCGACCCGTGCCGATGGAACGGGGGGCCTGTCATCCGCGCTGTGGTAGGCCGAGGGATTTCGCGTCTCACCACTCACGTACGCCCTCCAGAGCACTTCGACTCCCTCCTTTGCGAGCGCTGCTCTAAGCACCTCAAGCGCCCGCGACGAGTACCGCTGAACGAAGGATGAACGACTGACCCGAATGCTCGTGTGGTAGGCTTCGTCCTCCCGAAGACCGAGGAGCTTCGTAAGACCCACGAGTTTATTGGTTGACAAGCCGCCGAGTCGTTCCGACAGGTCCCTCGTAAGAAACGGATACCGGTCCTCGAGCTTCGAGTATCGGAACGCGATCGTCGTAGTCGCGTTGTTGTCCACGCGTACTGGAATACCCTCCTTCTTCGAGACCCTAAGGGAGATCGCGATCGCGGACTCGGGGTTCGTTACGACCCCTGACACGAGCGGAAGCACCGTCGACCACTGACCCGCCTTCAGCTCACGGATGACCCTCGCCGCTGAAGCGGGCCGGCTGGGGACTTGCTGGCTTTCTCGGAGAACCTCCTCCATGACGAGGTAGGGGCGGAGCCTCGCCTCGGCTGAGTGCCTGGCGCGAACTCCTGATCTGAGGAGTCCCCGAATCCTCTCCATGTCCTCCGAAATCACGAGGTTGATCTCCTTCGGCGGAATAGTCGAGAGGGGCAAGACTCGCTTGGGAAGCCTACGTCTCGCTCTTCCACTGAATTCTGAGCTCAGCACCTGGTTGAAGATAGCCACGGCCGACTGCGCGTGGGCGTACAGTAGCTCCTCCCCCATCTCGATCGTGTCGTGCATGGCCGCGTCGCGGAACCCGCTGAGGTTTCGGACGACAACCGCCTGATCCTTGTCGATTACGCCAAGCGAGTCACGGCACATGTTTATGCATCGATCGATGGTGTAGTTGTGCTTCTCCCTCTGAGAACGAATCCGGCCCGTCTTCTCGAAGACAGCCGCTTTCAGTAGCATCTCGAACGCGTGATGGAGCAGGAGCAGGACTCCTTCAACCCGTCCCTCGTCCTGGGGGCGATTGAACAGCTCTACCGCGAGAACTAGGGAATTCTGAGCGCGGGCGACCAAGGCTTGGGTCTTCCGCTTCATGCTGAGGCCACGTGCACTCCGAGATTGGCAGTATCAGTTACTGACGTTGAATCTGTCGGGTAGAGCGTCCTCTTCACGAGCTCCGACAGGAAGTTCTACGAGTACGCAACACCCATCCGCCTGAGGGCCGACGCCTACACGGTGATCACGTCGATGCGGCTCGGGCCGCGCCAGCGGAGGTGATAGGCGCGCGGCCAGCGATTCACCGTCACCGAGCGTACGCTGTGGAACCCTCGGGGGCGGGGTGAGCCTCTCCGCCGGCGGATCCACGTGGTCGCCCGTTGTCAAGCGGGGAAGAAAGGGGGCAAGCACGGGGAGCAGTACCTCGTCTATCAGATGACCGGTCACGTGGCGGACGGAACAATCCGCGACGTTCTCCTTCACTCGACTCACTCGCTCTGTCGGCGGAGGTTCGGCATCGAGACCTCGTACCGCCTACTGGGCAAGGCGCGGGCAATCACCACGAGCCGCTCACCGGCGATATGTCTGCTCTTCGTGGCCATCGCGCTGCTTCTGCAGACGAGTGGGCCATTCTCAAGCTCCGGCGGGTGAGCGAGGGATGGCAAGGCCCCTCGAGGTCTGTGGGTCACTCGGGCGCGGTGCCCCTAACCTCGCTCCTGGGTGTGCTCCTCGCTCAAATCGAGTGACGCCTCGACTCAATCCGAGAGATCGAACGCAGCTGAAGGTTCCCCGACCTTCTGAAAACGATGAGGGTGGACCCACAACGACGTTGGAGGGCTGGTGGCCAAGTACTGGATTCGGCTGCTGGGTTCGGATTCAAAGCCCCCCGCGGGCCTACGGGGTGTGCCGCGACGGCGTCCGCGGGAACGGCAGCGTGTCGCGGATGTGCTCGCGCCGAAGCACCCAGCGGAGGATCCGCTCGACGCCGAGGCCGAACCCCGCGTGCGGCACGCTCCCGTGCCGGCGGAGGTCGAGGTACCACTCGTAGTCGGCGAGGCCGGCGCCGGTCCCCTGAAGGCGCTCGGTGAGCCGGGCGATGTCGGTCTCGCGCGCGCTGCCGCCGACGATCTCGCCGTACCCCTCGGGGGCGAGGAGGTCCGCGGCCTCGACGAGCTCGGGGTCGTTCGGCGACCGGAGCATGTAGAACGCCTTCAAGCGCGCCGGGAAGTGCGTGACGAACATCGGCGTCGTCTCGGGGAGCGTGAGCGCGCGCTCCTCCGCCGTGCCGAGATCGCTCCCGAACTCGACGCGCAGTCCGGCCGCCCGGAGCCGCTCGATCGCCTCGCGGTAGGTGATCCGGGGGAACGGGACGGCGAGGGCCAGGAGCTCCTCCGGCGGCCGCCCGAGCTCGGCGAGCTCCTTCGGGCGGCGCTGGGCGAGGTCGTGGAGCGCCGTCACGATCATCCGCTCGGTGAAGTCGAGGAGCTCCGGTAGGCCCGTCCAGGCGAGCTCGACCTCGAGGTGGGTGAACTCGGTGAGGTGCCGGGGGGTCCGGGACTTCTCGGCGCGGAACGACGTCGACACCGCGTAGACCCGCTCGTGCGGCGCGAGGAGCGCCTCGAGGTAGAGCTGCGCGGTCTGCGACAGGTACCCCGGCCGGCCGAAGTAGTCGAACTGGAACGCCTCGCTCCCGCCCTCCGCTGCGTTCGCGGAGATGAGCGGCGGGGTGATCTCGAGGACGTCCTCCGCCTCGAGGAAGGAGCGCATCGCCCGGAGGAGCTCCGCGCGGACCCGGAAGATGGCGACGCTCTCCTGCGACCGGATCGCGAGGTGCCGCTTGTCGAGGCGGAACTCCTCCGTCTGGTCCTGGAAGATCGGGAACGGGAGCCCCGCGTCGACGACCTCGATCGCGTCGGCGCGCACCTCGCGGCCGCCCGGCGCGCGGGGGTCGTCGTGGATCGTCCCCGAGAGCCGGACCGCCCCCTCGATCTGGACGTGCTCGACGGCGGTGAACGTCTCGGGGCCGATCGCGTCGCGCCGCGCGGTCACCTGCACCGACCCCGTCCGGTCCCGCAGCCGGAGGAAGAGGATCCCGCCGGACGACCGCGACCGAAGGACCCACCCGCGCAGGCGGACCCGGCGGCCGGCGGCCTCCGGGGCGAAGACGCTCGCGACGGTCGACACTTCCCCGGGGTCGGGGATCACTGATACTCCCGCCACTTGTGCCCGCACTTCGTGCACTCGAAGATCCGCGTCTCTGGCTCGTCGGCGCCCCGGGTCTGGCGGAGGACCCAGTACGCCTGCATGTTGCCGCACTTGGGGCACAGCTCCGCGGCCGTCGGGAGCGTCGCGCCCTTCTCCTCGATCACGGCCATCCGGCGCGCCGTCGGCGCCGAACGGCCAACCTCGACGCCCCCGCCGAGCGGGACCGTCGCCCCGCACGCGGAGCACCGCCAGACCTTCGCGGCCTTGTCCGGCCGCATGAGCCGCTTGCACTTGGGACAGAACATGGGATCGTTGGGAGCGAGGGGGGCCACCTAACGGTTTCGGGAAGGCCGACGACCCGCCGCTACAGGAGCTGCTCCGCCACCGCGTGGCTCTGCGGGGCCGCGTCCGGCGGCGACACGCTGAGCGGCAGCGGCGACGCCTTCGCGCCGGGCACGAACAGGCGTCGCATCTTCTCGACGCGGCGGGCGAGGTCCTCCTTCGACGCGATGTCGTGCCGGACCCGGAAGTCGCCGGCGATGTGGGCGAGCGCCTGCTCGACGCGCGCGCCCGCCTCGTGGACCGCGCTCGCCTCGGCGACGATGGCGAGGCCCCGGGACCGGGTGAGCCGGACCTGCGACGGGCCCGCGCCGCTCACGCTGCCGTACCGGACGCGCGCCCCGGCCGCCTCGATCGCCGGGAGGTCGAGGGTGAGGATGCCGCCCGCGACCGGGTCGTCGGGGTACCCCGGCGGCACCACGTACTTGAGCGCCGTCGCGCGGAGGCGGAACCGGACGAGGTTCGGGTCGACGTGCCCCGTCGCGACGCCGTGGAGGAGCCGGTCGAGGTCGCCCTGCTCGTACAGCGAGAGGACGTTCACCCCCTCGGGGTCGCCGAACCGGGCGTTGAACTCGAGGAGCTTGGGGCCGTCGGAGGTCAGCATGAACCCGCCGTAGAGGATCCCCCGGTACGGGATCGCCTCCGCCCGCATCGCGTCGACGGCGCCGCGGAGGATGTCGAACGCCCGGTCCCGCATCGACGCGGAGAGGAACGGGAGGAGGTGGTCGCGCTGCGAGTACGAGCCCATGCCGCCCGTGTTCGACCCCGCGTCGCCGTCGCCGGCGCGCTTGTAGTCCTGGACGACGGGCATCGGGTAGACCCCCGAGTCCGTCACGAACGCCATCAGGCTGAACTCCTCCCCCTCGAGGCGCTCCTCCAGGAGGACGCCGCCCGCCTCGGGGTGGGCGGCGAGGAACTCCTTCGCGTACGTCGCCCCCTCCTCCGCCGTCGTAAAGTCGAGCCCCTGGACCTTCACGCCCTTCCCGGCGGTGAGGCCGACCGGCTTCACCGCGAACGGGCCGTGCATCTCCGCGACGCGCGCGTTCACCTCGTCGAGGTTGGAGACCGGCACGTCGCGCGGCGCCCCCGGGACCCCGTGCCGGGCGAGGAGCTCGCGGCAGTACCGCTTCGACGACTCGATCTGGGCGCCCGCCTTCGACGGCCCGACGACGGGGATCTCGACCGCGCGGAGCGCGTCCCCCACGCCCGCCGCGAGCGGCGCCTCCGGGCCGACGACCGCGTAGTCGACGCGGCGGGCGCGCGCGAACGCGACGATCGCCTCCGCGTTCGTGGGGTCGGTGAGGAGCGTCTCCTCCGCGACGGCCGCGAGCCCCGGGTTCGCGTTCGGCGTCGCCACGAGGAGGGTCGCGTACGCGTCGTGGAGGGCCGAGCCGATCGCGTCCTCCCGGGCCCCGCCGCCGACGATCAGCACCCGCATGGCCGACGACCGGGCGCCACGACGGCGGCCGAGATATAGCGGTACGCCCGCCTACGAGGGCCGGCCGCGCGGACCGGCGGCCGCACCGCCCCGAGCCGTCCGCCACCGTTAAGAAGGGTGCCGGGGTGGTCGCCGCCGATTTTCGATGGACGTGCGGGTCGTCGAGAAGGAGCACGACGCCCTGCGCATCGAGCTCCCGAAGGGGGAGGAGACCCTCCTCATCCCGCTCGTCGAGGCGCTCCAGGCCGAGGAGAAGGTCGTGGAGGCGCGGTACATCATCGGGCATCCGTTCCTCGACCGTCCGTCGCTCTACGTGAAGACCAAGGGGGAGAAGCCGCAGCAGGTGCTGAAGCGGGTCCTCAAGGACCTCGCGGACCTCTACGGGGACCTCCTCCAGGACTTCGAGAAGAAGGCGGACAAGGTCAAGGCGTAGCGCAGGGACCGGACCCGATGCTGAAGGAGTGCCCGCAGCACGGCTACTTTAGGGACGAGAACTGCCCGGTCTGCGGCGCCCCCGGTCGGTTCCTCATGAACGACCGGGAGCTCGACCACCTGGGCCGCGTCATGACCGGCGTCCTCCGGCACTTCCCGGAGAAGTACGGGCTCACGATGGACCCGCACGGCTGGGTCGAGCTGCCGAAGCTCGTCCACGGCATCTCGAGCCACCACCGGGGCTACCACTGGCTCCGGGTCCACCACCTGGTCGCGATCGCCGAGAGCGACGCGAAGGGCCGGTACGAGGTGAAGGACGACCGGGTCCGGGCGACGTACGGCCACACCCTCGAGGTCGACCTCGACCTCCCCACCGACCCGATCCCGGACGAGCTCTACTACCCCGTCACGGCCGACGAGGCGTCGATCGTCCTCGAGGTCGGCCTCAAGCCGTCGGACCGCCGGAAGGTGCACCTGTCGAAGACCGCCGAGGACGCCCACGCCGCGGGCGCGGTCCGGACCCCCGAGCCGGTCATCCTCGCCGTCGACGCGCGCCGGGCGCGCGCCGAGGGGATCGTCATCATGCAGGCCGGGAAGACGGTCTACCTGGTCGACCATGTGCCGGCGGCGTTCCTCAGCCGGCGCGAGGCGTAGCCCCGCGCCCGCCCGGCGGCGGGATTCAGCCGATCACGACGTTCGTCTGGTAGTTCGTGACCTCGTAGATCGTGACCGTGATCCCGGACGACGCCGGGTACGGGTTCTCGAAGACGAGGTAGAACGTGTCGGTGTACGGCGCCGCGAAGACGATCCGGGACTGCGTCGCGTTCGGGGCCGCGGCGATGGTGGCGGCGGGATGGTGCGTCAGGAACGCGCCGAACTCGGTCGAGTTGAAGACCGAGAAGTCGATCGGGACGCCGACCGGGTACGTGACGGTGAAGTTGCCGTCGATGTAGTCCTCGCCGGTGATCCACCCGGAGAGGTAGGTGAAGTTCCCGGGGGTGACGACGAGGGAGCCGCGCGTGGTGAGCGGATCCGGGTAGACAGGCGGACCCGTCCAGACGGCGGAGAAGATCGCGACGGCGATGCCGACGGCCACCCCGACGACGACCGCCACCCGGGCGATCTTCACGAACCCCATCCAGCGGCGCTGGCGCGGGGTGAGTCGGGCGTAGTCCCGGGGCCGGACCGGCTGGTCCCGCTCCCCGCACGTGGGGCACGACGGCCCGTTGGGCGGCACGGCGCCGCCGCAGAACCGGCACGTCCCCCAGTCGGCCTCGGGCGCCGCCATCGGGGGGTCCGGGCCGGCGGCCCGCTTTACCCCATCGTACGAACGCGGCGGGCGCTCACTTCTTCGGCCGCGCGACGGCGACGTTGAGGAGGACGTTCTTCCGCCGGGTGTACGCCCGGACGGCGTCGATCCCCTGCTCGAAGCCGAGGCCGCTCGCCTTGAAGCCGGCGAACGGCGACTGCGGGAACGTCATCGGCGGCTCGTTGACCGTCACCATGCCGGCTTCGAGCGCGCGGGCGGTCGCGTGGGCCGTCGCCACGTCGCGGGTCCACAGGCCCGCGAAGAGGCCGAACGGCGTGTCGTTGGCGAGGCGGATCGCCTCCTCCGCCGACTCGAACGATTGCACCGTGAGGACCGGGCCGAAGATCTCCTCCCGGACCGCCTTCGAGCCCTCCGGCACGCCGTCGAGGACCGTCGGGCGCACGAAGTTGCCGTCGTCGAGCGGCGGTCCCGTCGCCCGGGTCCCGCCGGTCACGACCGTGGCGCCGTCGTGCGTCGCGGCCTCGACGTACCCGAGGACGCGGGTGAGCTGCTCCGCGGAGACGACCGGGCCCATCTCGGTGCCCGGCGCGGTCCCCGGACCCAGCTTCATCGCCTCCGCGATGGCGCGCAGCCGCCCGAGGAGCGCCTCCCGGACGGAGGCGTGGACGATGAGCCGGGAGCCGGCCCAGCACATCTGGCCCGCGTTCGCGAAGATCCCGAACCCGATCCCGCGCGCGGCCCGGTCGAGGTCGGCGTCGGGGAAGACGACGACGGGGCTCTTCCCGCCGAGCTCGAGCGTCGCGGGGACGAGGCGCGCGGCGGCGAGCTCGGCGATCCGGCGGCCGACCTCGAGGCTCCCCGTGAACGACACCGACCGGCACCGGGGGTCGGCGATGAGCGCCTCGCCGACCTCGGCCCCGCTCCCGACGACGACGTTGAGGATGCCGTCCGGCACCCCCGCCTCCCGCGCGAGCCGGGCGAACCGAAGCGCGGTGAGCGGCGTGAGCGTCGCCGGCTTCAGCACGACCGCGTTGCCGGCGGCGAGGGCGGGCGCGACGGACCGGATCGCGAGGACGAGAGGGAAGTTCCACGGGGCGATGTGCACCGTGACGCCGAGCGGCTCCCGGACCGTGTAGTCGAGCCGCGCGCCCGGGACGGGGATCGTCTCGCCCTCGAGCTTGTCGGCGAGGCCCGCCGCGTACTCGAGCGTCCGGACCGTGAACGCCATGTCGCCCTTCGCCTCGCGCAGCGTCTTCCCGTTGTTCCGGCTCTCGAGCTCCGCGAACGCGTCGCCCGACGCTTCCAGGAGCTGAGCCGTCCGAAGGAGCGCCTTCGCCCGCCGCGCCCCGTCGTCGCCGGCCCACGGCGACTCCCGGAACGCCCGGTCGGCGACCTCCATCGCGCGCCGGGCGTCGTCCCGGGTCGCGAGCGCCGCCGTCGCGAGGGGCCGGTTCGTCGCCGGGTCGAGGAGCGTCACGCGGCGTCCGTCGGCGCCGGGCGACGCCTCGCCCCCGATGAACAGCTCGAACTCCGTCTCCCCCGACGCGGCCATCGGCCCCTCGGAGGCGCGGCGCCGCTTAACCTCTGTCGGGGGCCGACGGCCGGGGCTCTCCGTCGAGAGGGTACGATCGCCCCTTCCAGGAGACCGGTGTCCGCCGGAGGCCCCGGACGAGCGACGTGGCGACGAGGACGACGTAGAAGCCGACGGCGACCGGGAACAGGAGGCCGTACGCCGCCCGCCCGCGGACGCCCCGGGCGAAACCCACGTGCTTCCCGAACAACGCGACCCAGAGGAGCGCGCCGACGCCCGCGACGACGACGTCGCCCGCGTAGAGCCCGTACGGGAGGACCGCGAGGGGAAGCCAGAAGAAGCCGACGAGGCCGGCGAGGAAACCGACCTGGCGGGCCGCCGAGAACCGGGTCCCGTGGATGTTCTTGAGGAGGCCCTCGAACAGCTCGTGCCGGTCGCGGTACATCCGCGTCGAGAGGAGATCGGGGGCCCACGCGACGCGCAGGCGGAACCCGGCCCGCCGGAACGCCTGGGCGAGGCGGACGTCCTCGAGGACGTATCCGCGGACCGCCGCGTGCCCCCCGACGGCCTCGTACGCCGACCGGCGCACGAGGCAGTACTGCCCGTTCGCCATGGCGGTGCGCGACGTGTCCCGGTTCACGCGCGGCGCGCGGAAGTACGTGAGGACCGCCTGGGTGTAGAACGGCAGGACGACGTTCTCCCAGAAGCCGACCATCTCGACGCGCGGCGCGAGGGTGGCGAGGTCCGCGCGCTCGGCCGTCGCCCACGCGACGGTCGCCCGGATCGCGTCGGGATGGTAGCGCATATCCGCGTCGGTGAACAGGAGGTACTCCCCGCGCGCCCGCGCCGCGCCGGCGGCGCACGCCCAGTTCTTCCCGACCCAGCCCGCGGGGATCGGGGGTTCGTCGAGGACCGTGACGCGGCTCCCCCGGGTCCGCGCCGCCGCCCCCGTTCCGTCGGTCGAAGCCCCGTCGACGACGAGGATCTCGATCGGTGAGTACGTCTGCGCGAGCAGCGTGTCGAGGCATCCCGGAAGGTCGAGGACCTCGTTCCGGGCCGCCACGATGACGCTCACGAGCGGCCCCGTCGCGGTGCCGGGGCGGTCGCCGGGGGAGAGCCTCGGCATCGCCCGCGCGAGCCAGATCGCGATCCCCTGGAAGAGGAGGGTCGCGACGGCGGCGGCCACCACCGCGAGGTCGACCCCGAGCGGCAGCACCCTCCGCCGAGCGCGCCCCGTATTAAGGGGGTTCCCGTCCCGAGCCCCGGGTCGGCGGATGTCGGGGGTCGAGCACCCGCGGATCCGGCCCGGCGCGCTCGACGACCGCCTCTACCAGGCCCACATCGCCGCCACGGCCGTCGACCACAACACGCTCGCCGTGCTCCCGACGGGGCTCGGGAAGACCGCGATCGCGCTCCGGGTGATCGCGGAATACCTCCTCCGGGCCCCGACGCGGTCGGTCCTGTTCCTCGCCCCGACGCGCCCGCTCGTGCTGCAGCATGCGGAGAGCGTGCGGACGACGCTGTTCGCGCCTCCTGTGCTCGTGCTGACGGGGACCGTCGAGCCGGCCCGGCGGGCGCGCGAGCTCAAGCCGCCGCAGGTCGTCGTGGCGACCCCGCAGGTCATCGGCAACGACCTCGCCTCCGGCGCGATGGACCTCGATTCCTTCTCGCTCCTCGTCTTCGACGAGGCGCACCGGGCGATCGGCGAGTACCCGTACGCTGCGATCGGGCAGGCGAACCAGGCCGGACCGAGGGCGCGCGTGCTCGCCATGACGGCGTCGCCCGGCTCGAGCCTTCCCAAGATCCGGGCGATCTGGGCGAACCTCGGCATCGAGCGGTTCGAGTACCGGGTCCCCTCGGACCCCGACGTGCGGCCGTACGTCCACGACATCGGGGTCGAGGTGCGCGAGGTCGCCGTGCCCGTCGAGGTCCAGCATCTCGCGGCACGGTTTCGGACCGCCGTCGCCCGGCAGGTGGCGTGGCTCGGGGAGCGGCACCTCCTGCCGGCCGGGTCGGCCGGCTCGCGCCGGGACCTCCTCGCGCTCGGCGAGCACCTCCGGCGGGAGCTCGACGCCCACCGCCGGTCGGGCGGGAACGCCCCGGCCGGGACGTGGGCCGCCGTGACGGCGCAGTCCGTCGCGATGAAGGGGCTCCACGCCCTCGAGCTCGTCGAATCGCAGGGGACGGAGCAGCTCCGGGCGTTCCTCGACGCGCAAGAATCGCCCGTCCGGGGCCGACGGACCCCGGCGCAGCGGCAGTTCCTCCTCGATCCGGACGTCGCCGCCGTCCGGGAGATCCTTCGGTCCGCTCCGACCGATCTCCGGAAGACGGAGGTCGCCGTGGAGCTCGTTCGGACGGAGCTCGCCCGGAACCCGGCGGCGCGCGTCATCCTGTTCACGCAGTACCGGGCGACGGCGGAGCGCGTCGTGCGCGCCCTCGAGGATCTCCATGACGCCGGGATTCGACCGGCCCGGTTCGTCGGACAGGCGGCCCGCTCCGACGACCCCGGCCTCAGCCAACGCGAGCAGGGGGAGATCCTCGACCGGTTCCGGGCGGGGACGGTGAACTGCCTGGTCGCGACGTCCGTCGCGGAGGAGGGGCTCGACATCCCGTCGACCGACCTCGTGGTCTTCTACGAGCCGGTGCCGGACGTGATCCGAACGATCCAGCG
>DATJVB010000008.1:0-30881 GCA_035502055.1 Thermoplasmata archaeon
CCATGCGGCCGAAGCGGTTCGTCGCGGCGCCGACGACCCACGTCTCCCGCATGCCCCGAAGAGGGGTCAGGGCGGGATAAGCCTCTCGGGGATCGAGGGCGCGGGGCGCGCCTCGGCCGGTCCGTCGTGGGGCAGACCGGCCGCCTCCGCGAGCGCGGCGAAGGTCCGGGCGGCGACCTCCGCGTCGGGCGTCTTGAGGAGGATCCGGCCGTCCCGCGCAAGGGTCGCCTCGCATTCGAGGGTGACGAGAAGCATCACCCGGGCGTCGGTGACCGGGACGCCCCGCTCCCGCAGGCGGGCCGCGATCGCGGCGAGGTCGAGGAGGAGCCGGGGCCGGGGGACCGCCTCGAACCCGCCGCGGCTCGAGCAGACCTCGAGCGTCGAGTACGTCACATGACCACGGCGCGCCGGACGCAGTTCTCGACGATCGCCTCCACGTCGAGGTGGTCCTCCTCGCGGCCGATCTGGATGAGCTGGCTCTTCGTGGCCGGACGGTCCGGGACGGCCTGGCAGCAGACCCCCGGCCGCGTCGAGATCCCGTAGGTGCCGATCGCGCGCGCGACGGCCTCGATCTCCTGCTTGTCGAACCCGATGAGCGGGCGGACGATCGGCAGCGAGACGGCGGCCGTTGCCGTGCGCATGTTGCTGAGCGTCTGGCTCGCCACCTGCCCGAGCGCCTCGCCGGTCGCGAGGAACGTCGCCCCCTCGCGCTCCGCGATCCGCTCGGCGGAGCGCCACATGAACCGTCGGCACAGCACGCAGCCGACGTGGCGGTCCGTGTTCCGCATGAGGGTGATCTGCGTCGGCCCGTGCGGGAGGACGTAGAGCGGCACCCGCCGCCCGAACCGCTCGGCGAGGACCCCGAGGTGGTCGACGATCTTCTCGAGCGGCGTGTCGTCGGTGAACGGGCGGTTGTCGAGGTGGACCGCGACCATGTCGTGGCCGCCCCGGAGGAGGTAGTAGAGGCTCACCGGGGAGTCGATCCCCCCGCTCATCAGCATCACGCCGCGGGCCACGGAGCCGGGTACGCGGACGGCGGGATAAAGCTCCCGCGCCGTCTCCCCCTAAATACCCCCCCGGCCGTGCGCGCGCCCGTGTCCCCCGCGCCGGTCCCGCTCGCGGTCCGCGACGAAGGATCCGGGCCTACGATCGTGCTCCTGCACGGGCTCGCGGGGGACCACACGGTCTGGAACGGCGTCCTACCGCTCCTCGCCCGGGGGCACCGCGTCGTCGCCCCGGACCTGAGGGGACACGGGCGCACCCCCGCGCCGGAGCAGAGCCGGTTCACGTTCGCCGAGATGGCCGCGGACCTCGAGGCGCTCCTCGGCAGGCTCGGGATCGAGCGGCCGCACCTGGTCGGGCTCAGCGCCGGCGGCTGCCTCGCGCTCCTCGAGTCGCTCGATCACGCCGAGCGGTACCGGAGCTTGGTCCTCGTCGCCGCCCCCGCCCAGATGAACGCGCACACGCGGGCGATCCTGGACCGGTGGCGGGAGGCGTACCGCGACGGCGGCGAGGACGCCTACGTCCTCCGGCTTCTCAAGGACCTGTTCTACCCCGACTGGATCGAGGCGCACCTCGACTTCGCGGACCGCCTCCGCGCGCAGCAGCGGGCGACGGACCCCCGCTCCACGTTCGGCTGGGGACAGGCGATCCGCGAGTTCGACGTGCGGACCCGGCTCGGGCATCTGCGCCTCCCGACCCTGGTGGTCCAGGGGATGGACGACCAGGTGATCGACGCCGCGCACGCCCGGCTCCTCCGCCAATCGATCCCGGGGGCCGAGCTCAAGTTGTTCGCCCGGACCGGCCACCTCCTGCCGATCGAGCGACCCGACGAGATCGCCGAGCTCCTCGTCGAGTGGGTCGACCGGGTGGAGCGGACGCGGTAGGCCCCGGGGGTCCCCCCTTTTCTACACCCGCGCGCTCCCCGGAGCGATGTCGGCCCGGACCGAGCGGATGTCGGACCACGACCGGCTCGCGGCGCTCGAGGAGGAGGTGCGCGCGCTCAAGCGCCGCCTCGAGGTGCTCGAAAAGGGATTGAACCGGGGCCCGGAGCACTCGGAGGACCGGGCCGCCGTCCGCGAGAAGGTCCGTTTCGACTGGCAGGCGTGAACGCGCACGAGCCGTCGGCCCCGGGCGATACCGGCGAGGCCCGGATCGATCGTCTGCTCGCGCCGTGGAGCCGGCCGGGTCCTCCGGCGACGGCCGCCGGCGCCGCCGTGGTCCTCGTCCTCCGCGGCGCCGGCGACGCCGTCGAGACCCTCCTCCTCGAGCGGGCGATCCGGGCGCAGGACCCCGCCTCGGGCCAGATCGGCCTTCCCGGCGGACACGTCGACCCCGCCGACGGGACCCTCGAGGCCACGGCGCTCCGCGAGCTCGAGGAAGAGGTCGGCCTCCCCGGCCGGGCGCTCCGGCGCCCCGTGCGATTCGTCGCCGTCGAGGACGCCCCGCGATTCGGTCTCACGGTCGGCGTCTTCGCCGCCGCGCTGGATGGCGAGGGAGGGCCCGCGTTCCGGCCGGACCCCCGGGAGGTCGCCTCGCTCTTCTGGCTCCCGGACCGCGCCCTCGAGACCGTCGGAACGGTGGTCCGCGAGACCCCGCTCGGACCGCGCGCGGTCGAGGGAGTGACGTTCGACCGTCACATCGTCTGGGGGTTCACGCTCAAGGTACTTCGTCGGTTCTTCGCAGGGAACGGACCGCGAGGGTCCGGCCCGTCGTCGCCGAACGGCTCGGGCCAGGGGACCCCCTAATCCGGTCACCGGGACGAGGCCCGCACTGCCACGACGAACCGGCGGAGGAACGGGAAAAGGACTCGTCCATCGGGCCTCCGAGGGTACCGGGCGGCGATCGCCCGGTCCATCGCCTCCAGGAACCTCGTCCGGTCGGCGTCGGTCGGGAACCCGTCGAGCCAGGGTCGCAGCGCGGTGCCCCGAGACCAGTCGAGGATCCGGTGCGGTCCGTCGAAGATGTGGACGTACCGGGAATCCCACAGATCGACGGAGGCCGCCCGGCCGGCGAGGGCGTCGTAGTACGTCTCGAGGCTCTCGACGCGCGGGCTCTGCGCGATAGCACGGGCCGCGTGGGGAACCGCCATCTCCCCGATCACGCGCTCGAGCGCCTCCCCGAGTCCGCCGGTAGGAGCCGCGGGCACCTGGAACGCGAGCACTCCGCCGCCGCGGAGTCCGTCGAACAGCCGCCGGACGAGGGCGAGATGGTCGGGGATCCACTGGAACGCCGCGTTGGAGAAGAGGAGATCGACGTCCGACGGCGGGTCCCAGCGCGTGAGATCGGCCTCGATCCAATCCGCCGCGACCCCCGACGCTCGGGCGACCGCCAACATCTCGGCCGACCGGTCGACCCCGAGGAGGCGGGCCCGGGGCCACCGCTCCGCGAGGACCCGGGTGCTGGTACCGGGGCCGCAGCCGAGGTCGACGAGGCGACCGGGCTCCGCGAGCGACAGGCGGGCGACGAGGTCCCGGCACGGCCGACCCCGCTCGGTCTCGAACGCGAGGTAGCGGGCCGGGTCCCACATCGCCGCCTGCCGGGGAACGGAGGACCGGCACCCGAACTTTGGGGTGGTACGAGCCTTTATAAGCTGGTTTAAATACCCCCAGCGGGGCGTTCTATGGCCAAGATCCGAATCGAGAACGTCGTGGCGTCCACGTCGCTCGGAGACGAACTGGATCTCCAGTCGATCGCCCTCGGGCTCGACGGGGCCGAGTACGAGCCGGAGCAGTTCCCGGGGCTCATCTACCGGCTCAAGGAACCGAAGACCGCGATCCTGCTGTTCCGCTCGGGCAAGGTCGTCTGCACCGGCGCGAAGAGCATGAAGGAGGTCGAGGACTCGATCGCGAAGGTCTCCCAGCAGATCAAGAAGGGGGGGCAGAAGATCAACATGCACCCCAAGATCGAGGTCCAGAACATCGTCGCGAGCTCCGACCTCGAGTCCGAGATCAATCTCAACGCGATCGCCGTGACGCTCGGGCTCGACCGCGTCGAGTACGAGCCGGAGCAGTTCCCCGGGCTCGTCTGCCGGATCGACGAGCCCCGCGTGGTGGTGCTCCTCTTCGGGAGCGGCAAGCTCGTCTGCACCGGCGCGCGCAAGCCGTCGGACGTCGAGGTCGCCGTCAAGAAGATCACGAAGGAGCTTCGGGGAGCCGGACTCCTCCGGTAGGCCGCGGGCCGGGGCCCTGTGACCCTGCCGCCCGACCTTCCGGTCGTCGACCACCACTGCCATCTCGCCCCCTCGGGGGAGGGCGTCGCCGCGGCGCGGCGGTTCGCGCGCGCGGGCGGCACCCACCTGTTCCTCGCCACGCAGAACTACGCTCCCGGTCCCCCGACGCGGCTCGAGGGGTACCGGGAGCAGTTCGCCACCACGATCGCCCTCGCCGGTCGGGTCCGGGCCGAGGCCGGGGTCGTCGCCTTCCCGGTCCTGGCCCCCCACCCCGTCGACCTCGTGCGCCAGCGCGAGGCCCTCGGCCTCGCGGCGGCGGTCGACCTCCACCGCGCCGCGCTCGAGGCGGCCGGGGCGGAGGTCCGCGCGGGCCGCGCGGTCGCGTTGGGCGAGATCGGCCGGCCCCACTTCCCGGTGGAACCGGATGTCGCCGACGCGGCCGAGGCGCTGTTCGACCACGCGCTCGGCGTCGCCCGGGATGTGGGGTGCCCGGCCGTCGTCCACTCCGAGGACCTCGACGCGGCCGGGTACCGGGCGCTCGCCGACCGGGGCCACCGGGCGGGGCTCCCGCCGGATCGGCTGGTGAAGCACTACGCGCGGACGGTCGTCGCGCCCGCGGAGCGCGCCGGCGTCGTCCCGTCGATCCTCGCCCGGCGCGACCTCGTCCGGGAGAGTCTCGCGCACGCGGGCCCGTGGTTCTGGGAGACCGACTTCCTCGACGACCCGGCCCGACCGGGGGCGGTGCTCGACCTCGCCACCGTCGCCCGGCGGGCCGCGGCAATCGCCGAGACGGAAGCGGGGCGGCGCGCGCTCCGGGTGCCGTTCGTGGAGTCGATCGAGCGGGTCTACGGGCTCACCCTCACCGTCGACCGCGGGGCGGGACCGTGACGCGCCGGGGGGACCGCGCGGGCCTCCTCGTCGTGCTCGAGGGGATCGACGGCGGCGGGAAGTCGACGCTCCGCCGGGCGGTGGCCGCGCAGCTGCGGCGGTCCGGCTACGCCGTCGGGGTGTGGGACGAGCCGACCGACCCGGCGATCGGCCGGGAGGCGGAGCGGTTCGGCCGGCACGCCCCGGGCACCGCCGCCTTCCTGTTCACCCTCGACCGGGCGCTCGCCCGTCCGCGCCTCGAGCGCGAGATCGCGGCCCACGACGTGACCGTGAGCGATCGATCGTTCTACTCGACGCTCGCCTACCAGGGGAGCGCCATGCCGCCCCGGGAGCGGGCCGCGCTCGTCCGCCTCCAGCGGCGGGTCGCGCGGCGCCCGGACCTCGTCATCCTGCTCGCCCTCCCGGCGCGCGTCGCCGCGGAGCGGATCGGCCGGCGCCGGACCCGGGCGGCGCCGCTCGAGGAACGCCGCACCCTCGAGCGCGTGGCGCGCGCGTACGCCGCTCTCGCGAAGCCCCCCCGGTGGGTCGTCCTCGACGCCGCGCGATCCCCGTCCGACGTCGCCCGCCGGGCGACGGCGGCGATCCGGCGACGCCTCGGTCGGCCCCGGCGCGCGGGGCGAGCATAATCTATCCCGTCGACGTCGCCGCGCGCGCGAGGCCCTGTGGCGAGGATCGTCCTGCACGAAGAGACCCTCGATCCTTCGTTCGCGCCGCCGCGCCTCGTCCGCCGCGAGACCGAGCTCGGCCTCCTCCTCAAGCGGTACCGGGAGGCGCTCGGCCGGGGCGTCGCCTTCCACCATCTCCTCACCGGCGGCATCGGGAGCGGCAAGACGGCACTCGCCCGCCGGCTGGGGGAGGAGCTCCAGCGGGGGGGTCCGCTCGGCGGACACCACGTGCTGCCCCTCTACGTGAACTGCTGGCGGCGGTCGAGCGACCGGACCGTCCTCATCGAGCTCCTGCGCGGCGTCGGCGTCTCCCTGCCCGACCGGGGCTACTCGCTCGCGGAGATGCTCGACGTCTTCGAGCAGGGGATCCGCCGGCAGCCGAGGCACCTGTTCGTCGTCTTGGATGAGGTGAGCGCCCTCCTCCGGCAGGAGTCGAAGCTCCCGTACCTCCTCACCCGCTCACCCGAGGTGGGGCTCGGGTCGATCTCGCTCTTCCTCGTCGCCCCGGAGGACGTCCTCCCGTTCCTCGACGCCGCGAGCCGCTCGAGCTTCGGCGTGACGCACCGGCTCGCCCTCGCGCCGTACGACGCGGCCGCGCTCGCCGACATCCTCGTCGCCCGCGCCGAGCTCGCGCTTCGCCCGGGGAGCTACGCCCGCCCGGTGCTGGAGCAGCTGGCCCGGCTCGCCGCGACGTCCGGCGACGCCCGGTTCGCCCTCGAGCTGCTCGGCGGGGCCGCCCGCGCCGCCGAGGCGGCCGGGAGCGACGAGATCCGCCCCGACGACGTGCGGGCGTCGAAGGGGTCGATCTACCCCACCGTGACCGAGACCCGGCTCGAGGAGCTCCCCGTCGGATCCCTCCTCGTCCTCCTCGCCGTCGCCCGGTCGCTCAAGGGGCCGCGCTCGCAGGCGCCGACGGAGAAGGTCCGGCGGACGTACCAGACCGTCGCCGAGGAGTTCGGCGAGCGGCCCGTCGGACGGATCCAGTTCTGGCGGCTCGTGAAGGAGCTCGAGCGGGAGGGCCTCCTCGAGGCCGAGACGGGCCGCCCCGGCGACTCGGCCCGGCTGCGGATGGACGAGGTGCCGGCGAGCTTCCTCGAAACGGTGCTCGAGAGCCGGCTCGCCGAGGGGCGCTCCCGGAAAGCCTAAAGGAACCGCTCGGCTCGGCCGGGCGTGTCCGGGGCGGTCTCGGTCGGATCCGGGGTGCTCCCGTCGGACCGCCTTCCCCCGTGGATCCGGGTCCGGCCGCCGGTCGGGACCGCGTACCCGGAGGTGTCGGGGGTCCTTCGGGAGTTGGGCCTCGGCACCGTCTGCCGCGAGGCGCGCTGCCCGAACCTCGCCGAGTGCTGGTCCGCGGGCACGGCGACGCTGATGCTCCTCGGCACCGACTGCACCCGGCGGTGCAGCTTCTGCGCGGTCACGACGCGCTGGTCGAACGGCGTCGTCGACGAGACGGAACCCGCCCGGGTGGCGGAAGGCGTGCGGCGGTGGGGGCTCCGGTACGTCGTGCTCACCCAGGTCTGCCGCGACGACCTCGTCGACGGAGGCGCCCGCATCCTCGCCGCGACGGTGCGCGCCCTGCGCGACGCGTGCCCGGCCACGCGGATCGAGCTCCTCGTCGGCGACCTCGGCGGCCGCGCCGACGCCCTCGACGCGCTGCTCGTGGAGCCGCCCGACGTGCTCGCGCACAACCTCGAGACGGTCCGGCGCCTCTCGCCGGAGATCCGGGACCGCCGGGCGTCGTACGACCGGTCGGTCGGCCTCCTCGCCGACGCGAAGGCGCGCGGACCGACGGGGCTCGTGACGAAGAGCTCGATCATGCTCGGCGTCGGCGAGCGCGCGGAGGAGGTCGCGGAGGCGTTCCGCGACCTTCGGGCCGCCCACGTCGACCTCGTCACCCTCGGCCAGTACCTCCGCCCGTCGCCCCGGCACCGCCCGATCGACCGGTTCGTCTCCCCCGAGGAGTTCGCGGCGCTCCGCCGGACGGCGGAGGCCGCGGGGTTCCGGGGGGTCGAGGCGGGCCCGCTCGTCCGGTCCTCGTACCACGCCGAAACGCTGTACCGCCTCGCGTGCGCGGGGGCCTGAGCGACCGTGGCCAAGAAGGCGCGCCAGCGCCTCGCCGAGGCGGAGGCCGACGCGTCGTTCGAGTTCCCCGAGTTCGACGAGCCGACGTTCCTCCGGCACGAGTTCGAGCAGACGTGGGCGACGGTGCTCGCGTTCCTCCTCGCCGTCGCCGACGGGATCCTCTCGTACCTGCTCGGCCGGATCGTCCCCCTCCTCGTCGTGCCGGCCGCCGTCGGCATCGCATGGCTCGGGCTCTCCCCGTTCCTCATCCAGCGGCTCCGCCCTACCTCCGACCAGTACACCCGGGGCGAGTGGGCCGGCCTCCTCCTGCTCGAGTTCTTCGGGTGGGTCGGGTTCTGGTTCCTGCTGAGCGACGTCCTCCACTAGGGAGGCGCGCGCCCGGCCGGCGCGTGGCCCGGGAGCCCCTTCGCGAGGAGCTCGGCGAGCGCCTCGGCGAGCGGGTCTCCGTCCGGTAGCTGGGCGAGGGGCTGGAAGCCCGCCGCGCCGTCGAGCCCCGCCCGAAGGTCCCGGCCGAGCGGCATCCGCTCGAGCGCCCGGGTGAGGAGCGGCTCGAGCGCGGTCTCGGTCCGTCGGATCTCGACGGCGAGCTCCCCGTCGGCCGCGACGTACGGGCCCTGGACGACCGGGGCCGCGGGATCGGTCCACTTCGCGAGGAACTCCCCGGCCCGGTCGAGCCCGGGCGGGGGCCCCTTGCGACGCTCGACGGGAGACCGCTCGACGCGCTCGACCTCGAGGAGGAGGAGGACGGAGGTCGCGTCGGCGGCGCTCGCGGTCCCGAGGACGGCGAACCCGAGCCGACGCGCCTCGTCGCCGATCGCGCCCTCCGCCTTCCGCATCTGCGGGTAGAGGATGTCGTCGACGACGTCGGGCCGGGGTCGGCGCAGCCCCGTCACGTGCGACCCGCGTTCCCGGATCCTCGCCTCCGCCGCGGCGCGGGCGAGCGACGGCCCCGGCGGGAGGTCGAACGCCGCGGCCGATGGAGCGTCGAGGTACCGCCCCGCCGCCACGACGAACCGTCCGAGGTTCTGACGCGTGAGCGCGCTCGCCACGTTCCGCTCGGCGTCGACGGGATCGTCGAGGAGCAGCGCCACCTCCTCCGGCGCCCGGGCGGCGGCGCCGGGACGCGAGAGGAGCCGTACGGGGGCCCGCCAAGCGCGGGCCTCGGCGAGGAGCGCATCTAGGGTGCCGAACCGGAGCACGAGCAGCTCGACGAGGTAACCGGAAAAGCCCCCCCGGCGCGCCTCCGACCCGTACACGCCGATCCCGCGGAGGAACTGCTTCGTGAGCCGGACCTCGTCGACCATCGCCGGGGTCTGCCGGGCGGCGAGGAACGCCTGGTGGAACGGGGTGCGATCGACGGCGGTGAGGGGATGCGACGGGTCGTCGATCGCGTAGCCGGGGACCGCGTCGACGGTGAACCCTTCGAACGTCCCCCGGAGGTACGGGTGCTCCGCGTACCGGCGCGCCGGGGCGGTCAGGATCGCCGCGCCGAGGGCGAGCCCCGCGCGCTCGAGCTCGGGGCGCGGCAGGGACGGATCGAACAGGAGGAAGAAGTCGAGGTCGACCCGGTCCCGGAGGAACGTCCCCCGCGCGGCGCTGCCGGCGACGAGGCAGCGAACGAGCGGGAGCCCGGCGTCGGCCGCCGCCCGGGCTCCGGCGGCGACGAGGTGGGCGCGGACGACCTCGAGCCGCGCGACGAGCGCGGCGTCGGGCCGGATCCGCTCGAGGACGGAGCGCTCCACCTCCCGGGCGGTCCGGGGCGCTTCGGGGGGGGACGCCATCGGCCGGCGGGACGCCGCCGGGGGCTTCAACCCTTGGGCGGCCCGCCGAACCCGTTATCCCCGGGGTCGGCCTCTCGGGTCCGGGGAGGGAGGAGGCGGTGAGCGCGGCGCATCCAGCGACGCTGTTCACGCCGTTGCCGGACCAGAAGGTCCGGTGCACGGCGTGCGCGCGCTACTGCGTCATTCCGGCGGGGTCGCACGGATTCTGCTTCGTGCGAAAGAACGAGGCCGGCGAGCTCGTCCTCCTCTCGTACGGGAAGGCGGCGGCGATCCAGGTCGACCCGGTCGAGAAGAAGCCGCTCTCGCACTTCCGGCCGGGATCGCGCGTCTTGTCGATCGGCACCGTCGGGTGCAACTGGCGGTGCCAGTACTGCCAGAACGCCGAGATCTCGCAGGAGCACGACGTCGTCGGGCGGCCGCTGTCGCCCGACGCGGCGGTCGCCCTCGCCCGCGAGCTCGACTGCGCGGGGATCACGTTCACGTACAACGAGCCCACCATCTTCATCGAGTACGCGATCGACGTGATCGAGGCGGCGCACCGCGCCGGCCTGTTCGCGAACTTCGTGACGAACGGCTACCTCACGCCCGAGGCGGTCGACGTGCTCGCGGGCCGGCTCGACGCGATCAGCGTCGACTTCAAGGGGAGCGGCGAGGCCGGGTTCATGCGCAAGTACATCACCGCGAAGGGACCGGCGCCGATCCTCGACACGATCCAGGCGCTGTATCGCCGGGGGGTCCACCTCGAGGTCACGGACCTCATCGTCCCCCAGGTCGGCGACGACGCGGACGCCCTGCGGGGGCTCGCCCGGTTCGTCGCGACGGAGCTCGGCCCCGAGGTGCCGTTCCATCTCCTCCGGTTCCACCCCGACTACCGGATGATGGAGTTCCCCAACACGCCGATCCCCACGCTCGAGCGCCTCCACGGGATCGCGAAGGCGGAGGGGCTCGACTTCGTCTACCTGGGCAACGTGTGGGGCCACCGCCTCGAGCACACGTACTGCCCCGGGTGCGGGGCGGTCGCCGTGCAGCGGTACGGATTCGCGATCCGATCCTGGAACCTCGACGACGAGAACCGGTGCCGGGCGTGCGGGCGGGCGATCCCGATGGTCGGCCATCTCCCGCCGGACTACTCGCCCGCGTACGTGCTGCCGCTCGCGTAGCCGGCCCGGCGGACCGACGCCGGGCGATCGGCCCCGACCTATCCGCCCGAGCCGGGGCCGGGCATCCCCGTCGCCGTCGGCTCTTCCGTCGGTTCGGGTCCCGGCGCGGCGGGTCCGGAGGTCGGGGCGGGCTTGAGCGGAGCCGGTCGGGCGCGGCCCCGGCGCCGCATGACGAGGCCGATGAGGAACAGGAGGACCCCCAGGATGAGGAGCGCATCGCCCACCGTCGTCTGCGCCTCCTTCACCGTGACGCTGACGCTCGCGGTGGTGGGGATCTCGATGGCGACCAAGACGGCTCCCCCGCTCTTCGGGGTGAGGGAGAAGGACCCGCTCGTCCCCGTCTCGGAGGAGTTGTGGGGGTTGGTGCAGGCGGACGTGATCCCGCTCCCGGTGACGCTGTCGCACGTGCCGGCGATCACCGTCACCGAGGTCGACGACGACCAGTCGACCGTGATGGGGATCGTGCCCGTGATCGAAAGCCCCGCGGTGACATTCCACGCCTCGTACGGCTCGGTCGGGGTAAGCGTCGTCGACGCGGTCTGGAGGACCGGGTAGAAGGCGAGGACCGCGCCCAGGATCGCGAAGACGAGCCCGATCACCACGATGCCGGCGCGCATTTCCTGACCCCGCCGGAAGGATGTCCAAGTAATACATAGAGGCACTGACGCGGGGGAATCGGCGCGCCGGGCGGCCGGCGAGCGCCTACCCGCGCGACGCCGCGGGGGCCTGCTCGACGATCACGCGGCGCGTCGGGTACGGCAGCCCGACGCCCTCCGCCTGGAACCGCTTGCGGATCGTGTAGAGAAGGTCGCGCTCCATCTGGAACGCCGTCGACTGGTCCTTCGCCCGGCTCAACAGGCGGAGCGAAACGCCGCTGTCCTTGTACTCCATCACGACGACCTGCGGCAGGGTGCCGATCGGGAGGCAGTCGGGGTGCTTCAGCGCCTCCTCGCGCATGATCCGCATCGCCACGTCGACGTCCGACTCGTAGGTGATGTCGATCACGAGCGGGGCGAGCATCGTCGGGTCGGTCGCGGTGTAGTTGATCACGACCGACGACTGGAACATCGAGTTCGGGACCATGAGACGCCGGTTGTCCCAGGTCCTTAGGACCGTGAAGACGAGCCGGATATCCTCGACGAAGCAGAACTCCCCCGCGTAGACGACGGCGTCGCCCAGCTCGAACGGCTGGGAGACGGAGATGAGCGCTCCCGCGATCATGTTCGAGACGCTCGACTGGGCGGCGAGGCCGATGACGATCGACAGGAACCCGGCCGCGAGGATCAGGGAGGTGACCGTGCCCGCCGCCTCGGGAAAGTTCGTGTACGTCGAGACGGCGACGCCGACCAGGATGACGAGGGCGATCACCACGCGCCGGAGGAAGGTGTAGATCGTCTGCAGGTGGGGCCGCTGGGCGACGAGGCTCCGGAAGTACCGGTCGACGACGACGTTGACCACGTGGACGGCGATGTACGTCCCGACGAGACCGGCGAAGAAGCCGAACGTCGCCCAGATGCCGGCCTGCAGGTGGGGGACGACGGGCGAATTGAGGAGAACGTAGACGAGGCCGAGGAGGCCCGCGGTGTAGATGCCGAGGATGAGGTACCGCCCCGAGGGATGCTGGTCCGTGAGGACGTGCCGCCGGACCGCGCCGGTGGCGACCGCCAGGATCGACCAGAGGACGATCAGTTCGAGGAAGACGACGAACGCCGCCGGCTCGAGCGGCGGCGGGTACGCCGACGGGTCCGCGTTCCAGAAGCGGGCCTCGATCTGGCTCGCGGTCGCGACCGCGACCCCGATCGTGACCGGGCCGTGGAACACGGAGAGGATGCTCTGCTGCACGGGGGTCGACCAGCGCGTCCGTCGGATCAGCACGGACGACACGATCCAGACGATCGCGGCGATCGCTCCGCCGACGATCGCCGGCCAGAGGATGGCCGACCAGGGTGGGATCGCAATCACGCTCGCTGCCTCCGCCCGGTCGGGCGGCCGCGAGGATCAACGGCGACTCGCGGGCGGGCGATCCGTCCGGTCGGCCTGGCGGACCGGAGGAGGACGGTCCGTACGGCCGCTCCCCCGGAACTCGTCATGTGCCACCAATCCGGCCGATGGGGCCCCTCCCACGCGGGTCGGCCAGCGGGCGTCGGGAGCGGCGCGGGCACCGGCCCGACGCGCGACGGGGTTAGCGCCCTTGGGTCAAAATATTTCCTCACCCGGGACGGCGCGTCGCCCCGAGGGTGTTTCGCACGGCGGGAGGGACGCCGGCCCCCGCCGGGGTCCGCCTGGGCCGGACGGCTCGTTCTGGACTGCGGCCGCCCGCCCGTCTCCGGTGCGCGAGGAGACGACAATCGGCTTCGCGACGGGACTCGAGTGCCGGGGCCAGGATTCGAACCTGGGAACTCCTTCGAGAGCAGATCTTGAGTCTGCCGCCTTTGGCCGCTCGGCCACCCCGGCGCGGCCGTCCGAGGAGCGGGCCGGCTTATGCGTCTTCGCTTCCGTCGTCGTCGTCGTCGTCCGGCGGAGCGCCGTCACCGCCCTCGACCAGGGCGACGGATGGGGAGGAGGCGGCGCGGAGCGAGTCCGCCGCGTCGCGCGCTCGCGCGCCCGCGGCCGGCTTGAGCGGAATCCGCCGGGCGCGCCCGCACACGAGACAGGTCCGCACCTGACGGCCCCCGCGAAGTCGAGTGCGGACGGTTCGCCCCTCGATCCAGTACGACGAACAGCCGCGGCAGTACCATGCCGAATATTCCGAGGGGAGCCGGATGTTGTACCGCATGCCGATGCGGCGGGCGAGGCCCACGTACCGGTTCGCGAGGTCGAGGGGACCCCGGCGCGCCTCCGTCTCGGCCAGCGCGAACAGGTCCGCGACGCGTTCCCGAGCGACCCGAACCATCAGGGCGGTGCGCCGGCCCCGGCGGCCCCGGCCGCCGGCGGCTGATCCGCCCGGCATACGGGGCAGACGACGGCGATCGCCGATATGAGACTGTTGCACCGGGGGCAGTGGACCGCCCGGCCGCGCAGCGTCTCCGGTATCCAGTCGACGGGCGGGGGCGGTTCGAACGGAGGGACGAACGCCTCCGGGGGCGGCGGGGGGAGAGGAGCCGCCGTGGGGGGGAACTGCGGAAGGGTGCGTCCGCACCGCTGGCAGAACAGCGCCCCCTCGGCCGCCGGCTCGCCGCACTGGGGGCAGGCGACCACGCGGGGCCAAACTATAAGCGGTATTTCAGGCATCGGCGGACGTTGCGAAGCCGATGCGTGGCGCTCGTCACCCGGGACCCCCTCCTGTACGGTGAACTGGCGCCGGCGCTCCGCGAGCGTCGGATCCCCACCCTGAGCCTCCTACCCGGCCAGCGGATCCCCGACCGGGTCGCGATCGTGCTCACGAGCCCCCTGGAGGAGTCGCGCATCGTGCATCCTCACGTCGTCGCAGTCGCGCCGGAGGGCGAACGGACCGCCTTGTGGGCCGAGGTCGCGGGCGCGCTCACGGCCGACGACCGCAGCGAGCTCGTGATCGGCATCGACCCGGGTCCTCGTCCCGGGTTCGCGGTGCTCGCCGGACGACAGCCGCTCGTGGAGGGGGTGCTCGATTCCCCCGAGGCGGCGGGCCGTCTCGCGAGCCAGGTCCGGCACCGGTTCCCGGATCGCCCCGTGCGGTTCCGCGTCGGCCGGGGGGACCGTATCGCGCGGGACCGCATCGTCGCCGCGCTCCTTCCGCTCCGCCGCCGGGTCGAGCTCGTGGACGAGGAGGGCACGACCCCGCGCGGCGTGCGCCACCGACGCGACCCGCTCGCCGCCCGCGCGATCGCCCGCACGGAGGGCCGGCCCGTCCACGCGGTCCCGCCGCTCACGACGACGCGCGGCGAGGTCCAGGACCTCCAGCGGAAGAGCCGGGAGGGGAGCGGCGGGCGGTTCACCATCCCGCGCCAGCTGGCGGAGAAGGTCCTCCGGGGCGAGCTCACCCTCTCGGAGGCGATCGACGGGGGCGGCGACCGGCCGTCCCGGGTCGGTCGCGGTCCGAGGACCGGCCCCCGCGAACCGTCTTAACCCGCCCGCCCCGTCGGCCGGTCGTGCCGGCGACCCCCGAGCTCTCCGACCGGGCCCGCCGGCTCGCGCTCGAGAACGCGCTCTCCCACGGCGGACCGCCCCGCCCGGGGCCGATCCTCTCCCGGCTCCTCGCCGACGATCCGTCGCTGCGGAGCCGATCCGGCGAGATCGGACGCCTCGTGGCCGAGGTCGTCGCGGCGGTCGCCGCGCTGTCGCCCGACGCGCAGCGCGCCGCACTGGAGTCGCTCGGCGGCCCTACACCGGCGCGCGCGGCGACCGCGCCGGCCCGCGGCGTGCTGCCTCCGCTCGAGGGGGCCGACGCGGGGCCCGTGGTGCTTCGGATGGCGCCGTTCCCGAGCGGCGCCCTCCACGTCGGCAACGGTCGGATGATCTTCGTCAACGACTACTATCGCACGCTGTACCACGGGACGCTCCTCCTCGTCATCGACGACACGGTCGGCTCCGAAGAGAAGCGCGTCGATCCCGAGATGTTCGAGGGGATCCGACGCGACCTCGAGCGGTGCGAGGTGGAGGTCGATGCGACGTACTACAAGTCCGACCGCGTGCCCCGGTTCTACCCGTGGGCGGAGCGGGTGATCGACGCCGGGTCGGCGTACGTCTGCGTCTGCCCGGCGGCGACGCTCCGGGAGAACCGGCAGTCGGGGACCGCGTGCCCCGAGCGCGCCCAGACGGTGGGGGAGACGCGCGACGCCTGGGCGCGGATGCTCTCGGGGGGCTTCGGGGCGGGGGAGGCGGTCCTGCGCCTCCGGACCGACCTCGCCGACCCGGATCCCGCGTTCCGGGACCGGGTCCTGTTCCGGATCAGCGATCTCGACCACCCGCGCGTCGGCCGCCGGTACCGGGTCTGGCCGCTCCTCGAGTTCTCCTGGGCCGTCGACGACATCGAGCTCGGCATCACCCACGTCCTCCGCGGGAAGGACCTCGTCATCGAGGACCGGATGGAGGAGGCGATCTGGCGGATCCTCGGTCTCTCAGGACCCCGGTTCGTCCACTGGGGCCTCCTGAGGGTCCGCGAGGCGAAGATCGCGAAGAGCAAGGCGTACGCCGAGGTGAAGTCCGGGGTGTACGACGGGTGGGCCGATCCGCGCAGCTGGTCGATCGCGTCGCTGGACCGGCGCGGGATCACGATGGAAGCGCTCCGCCGGTTCACCCTCTCGTTTGGCCTCTCCCTCGCCGACATCGAGGTCCCGGCCGAGACCCTGTACGCCGAGAACCGGGCGATCATCGATCCCATCACCCCGCGGCGGGCGTTCGTCGAGGAGCCCGTCCGGCTGCGCATCGACGGCTACCCGGACGACCTCGGCCACGTCGAGCTCGCGAACCATCCGGACCAGCCCGCGCTCGGCCGCCGACGCGTCGCCGCCGGGCCGGAGGTGTTCCTCGCGGGGGCCGACGTCCGGCGGCTCGCCGGGGAGGAGGTCCGGCTGAAGGAGCTCGTGAACGTGCGACTGCCGGCGCCCGACCCGACCGCCGCCGGCGGGCCGATCTCGGCGACGTTCACGAGCCGGGAGAACCGGCGCCTTCCGAGGCTCCAGTGGGTCGGGGCGCCCGGCGCCGTCGCCGTCGACCTGCTCGGGCTCGACGGCGAGCACCGGCCGGGGCTCGGGGAGGCGGCGCTCCGCGACGCCGCGCCCGGGGACCGGCTCCAGTTCGAGCGCGTCGGGTTCGTCCGGGTCGAGACGGACTGGGTGCGCGGCGCCGCGCCGGTCCGGGTCTGCTTCGGGCACCCGTGAGCCGCCCCGTCCGGCCAAAGGACTTTCTGCCGTCCGCCCGCTTCGAGCGCTGAGGAGGCGGGACGATCGGGCCACGGAGCGCCGGCGGTACCGGTCCGGCCGGCTCGGGGGCCCCGCGGAGCACCGGGCGCGGCGACGGGGTCCCGGGTGGCGCGTGGCCGTCGTGACCGAACCGCCGTCCCCGCCGGCGACCGAGGGGCGCCGGCTCCTCGTCGCGGTCCTCGGCGCGACGTTCTTCGTCCGGTTCGCCTTCGGGCTCACGGTCGCGGTCTTCGCCTCGTACATCGCCGGGGCCTCGTCCGGCATCGACACGGGGATCGTCGGCACCGTCGGACTCGTCTCCGCGATGGCCCCGATCGGCGAGTTCTCGACCGTCCTCTTCTCCGGCACCGCCGCCGATCGGTACGGCCGGGTCCCGGTGCTCGTCGCGGGGATGGCCGGGGCGGCGGGGCTGTTCGCCCTCGTCTCCCTCACCCGGGACCCGGTGACGCTCGCCCTCCTCAACCTCCTCTTCGGCGTCACGAGCGGGGCGATCCTCGCCGCGAGCCTCGCCGTCGTCGCCGGCGAGGCGTTCGCCCCCGAGACCGGGTTCGAGATGGGGCGGTTCGACGCGATGAACCTGCTCGGCTGGATCGGCGGCTTCGCCGTCGGGTTCGGCTTCCTCGGGACGTTGCCGAACGACGGGCTCGCGTGGGTCTTCCGCGGCGGCGCGCTCCTCCTGCTCGCCGGCGTCCTCATCGCGCTGCGCGCGGGCCGCCGTCGCCTCGAACCCCGCCTCAACCCCCGGGCGAACCTCGGCCAGATCCGCCGCGCGATCACCGACCGGGCGGTGCTCCTCGTCACGGTCCCGTGGTTCGTGATCTACCTCCTCCTCGGGACCGTCTTCGTCTTCCTGGGCTCGGCGGCGACCGGCGCGGGACTCCCCACGGTCGAGATCGCCGCGCTCATCGGCGGCGGCGGGGCGATCCTCCTCGCGACGCAGCCGTACTTCGGCCGCCTCGCGGACCGGTTCGGCCGGATGCGGCTCATGACCGTCGGGACGATCGGGTTCGTCGGCGTCCTCGCCTGTGCCGTACTGCTCCAGTCGTACGGACCCCGGCCGGAGCTCCTGGGCGCGCTCGGCGTGAGCGCCCTCGCGGCGCTCGCCTACGGGCCGGCGGCGCTCGCGGCGCTCGCGGAGCTTGCCCAGTCGTACAGCCGCGCGACGACGATGGCGGTGTACACCCTCACGATCAGCCTCGGCATGATCGTCGGGCTCGCGCTCTCGACCACGCTCTACGCGCGGTTCGGGGCCGTGGGGCTCGACGCGTTCTTCGGCTCGATCGCTGTCGCCCTCGTCGGCCTCACCGTCGCCCGCGCGGCGACGCTGGGGGCGCGCCCCCCGCCGGTCACGACTCCGGCTCGATGATGAGGTGCCGGAGGGCGGGGAACGCCATCCGGAGCTCGAGGGAGACCTGGTCGATCGCGCTCTCGATCTGGTCCGTCGTGAGCCCGTCCTGGAAGTTCACCTTGAGCGCGACGAGCGCGTCGTCCGGCCCGAGCAGCATCGACTGGAACCCCCGCACCTTGCGCACCCGGGGGTCCCGCTCGACGACCCCGATGACGAGCCGCGCCGACGACCGGGAGATCGCCTTGCCGACCAGGAACTCCCGGGTCTCGGCGGCAACGACGAACCCCGTCGCCACGAGGATCGCCCCGACGGCGCTCGCGGCGACCCCGTCGATCACGTCGTCCCCGGTCACGTAGAGCGCCGCGAGCCCCGCGAGCGCGACCGCGCTCCCGAACACGGAGACGACGTCCTGGTAGAACACCGTCTTGAGCCCCTGGTGCGCCGACTCGAGGAACGACTGGAGCGACTCCTGGCCCGAACGGAGCTCGCGCAGCGTCACCCCGATGCCCACGACGCTCGTCCCGAGGGTCGCCGCGACGCTGGCGAGCGCGGCGGGGAGATGCGTCACCGGCGTCGGCGCGAGGATCTGCTGGATCCCGCTCACCAGCGTGAGCAGCCCGGCCGTCGAGAACGTGATGAGCGAGGCGGTGAACGCCCAGAAGAACCGCTCCTTCCCGTGGCCGAACGGGTGGTCGACGTCGGGGGGCCGCTGGGAGACCGAGTACCCCCACATCAGCACGATCCCGCCGACGAGGTCGGTGATCGTGTAGATCGCCTGCGAGAGGACCGCCCGGCTGCCCGAGATCACCGCGATCGCGAGGTTGACGCCGAACAGGGCGGCGTTGAGCCCGAGGGTCGCCCAGATGATCACCTGGGGACGCATCGATGTCCGGCCGCCTCGCCGCGAGCAGGGGGCCCCGCAAGGTAAGCCTTTGGTGGCGGTCCCGGCGACCCGGCCGCCCTACTCGACCTCGCGCGCCCGCCCGTCGCGGCCCGCGAAGTGGACCCAGCCCTGCTGGGGATCGAGGGCGATCTCCCCGTCGAGACGGGCCTGCCGGGTCCCCTTCGCGATGACGAACTCGACCCGGAGGGGATACCTCGTCGGTCCCCCGTCCTCGCCGAGGAGGGCGGCCGACTTCACCCGCTCCAAGCGCTGCCAGTGTACCTCGGCGAACCGGCCGGTCAGGATCGACGGGGCGTAGTCGACCGCGGTCCCGTCGAGGAAGACGCGGACGTCCCGGACGACCTCCGGACCGCAGTTGTAGAGGAACAGTCGCCACGAGCCCGCCGAGACGACGGGGGATGGCGCGAAGACGGGGTCGACCTCCTTCCGCTGCCGCTCCCCGACCGGCCACAGGTACGGGAACAGGTGGATCGCGCCCCGGCCCGCGTCGCGGCCGCGCGCGCCGCGGCGCCACCGTTGGATCGCCCGGAAGCGGGAGCGGGCGACCGGGGTCTCGGCCTTCCACGCCTCGTAGGCGACCGGGACGACCTCGGCGAGCGAGCGTTCGATCTGCGCGGCGGAGTAGGTGGGGTTCGTCCGCTCGAGCTGCTGCACCCGGTGCTCGAGCTCCTCCCGCTCATGTCGCAGCATAGTCGGAGGTGCGACAGTTGTCGCGCCAGTAGGCGACAGGCAGCAGGTCCTATTTCACGGTAGCGGAGTTGGTCCCCGAGCGACAGGATAGCCGCAAAGTCGCCCCATAGGGTATATCGGGTGCGAGCGATGGTTGCGGGACCGACCCGGTACTCCGACTTCGAAACCACCTGGGGTCTGGGACGCTCGCATCCCCCGCGGCTCCCCATCGCCGCGTGGCCGGGGGCGTCCGGAGCCCGGATCCCCCTCCCGGCTCCGAGCGCGTCCCCGGTGCCCCGCCCGCGGAGACCCCGACCGGCCCCGAACAGTCCACACGAGGGGCCGGCCGGGGGCTCCGATCCCTGCCGGAGGGGCCCGTGGTGAGCGTCGCCTGGCCGTTCTGGTGCGATGCGACGCTGTTCGGAGGCTGCCGCTCCGCGGCGCCCGGACCGCGCCCGACGGCGTCGCCCGGCGCTCGCGCGATCCAGGCCTCCGCGCGTCCGTTCACGATGCTCGCCGGGGATCGACCCGCCGAACCGGTTCTCGCCGAGGGGGGTCCCTAGCGGGACCCCCCGACAAACACGTCCCGATCCCCGGTCCGGGAGCCCGCCGCCGATGGCGGGCCAATCAACCGTTAAATCGGCCGGCCGGCTGGGCCGGCCCGAGGAATGGGAGCGATGGCACCGGCCGCGACGGAGAGCGCCCGCGAGACGAGCCGGACCGCCCCCGCGCCGTCGCCCCGGCCGGGCGCGCTCCTTCGCCCCCGGCTCGACGAGATCGGCCTCTCGCCGGGCAAGAAGACTCGGCTGAAGCGGCTCCTGTACGGTCACGGGCCCGGCGGCGGGACGCTCCTCGTCCTCCCGATCGATCAGGGGCTCGAGCACGGCCCCGTCGACTTCTTCGCGAATCCCGAGGCGCTCGACCCCGGGTACCAGTACCGCCTGGCGCGCGACGGCCGGTTCTCCGCGATCGCCCTCCACATCGGGCTCGCGGAGAAGTACTACCAAGAGTTCGCGGGCGAGGTCCCGCTCATCCTCAAGCTGAACGGGAAGACCTCGATCCCTCCCGACACGCAGGCGTTCAGCGCGCTCACGGGGAGCGTGGAGGACGCGGTCCGGCTCGGCGCGGACGCCGTCGGCTACACCGTGTACGTCGGCTCCCCGGCCCAGGACCGGGACTTCGAGCAGTTTAGGGAGGTCCGGGCGGAAGCGGACCGGTTCGGCATGCCGGTCATCGTCTGGGCGTACCCCCGCGGCGAGTTCGTCCAGAAGCGCGGGGGCCGGGAGAGCCTGTACGCCGTCGACTACGCGGCCCGGGTCGCGCTCGAGCTCGGGGCGGACGTCGTGAAGGTGAACTACCCGGTCCGGTCCGAGAAGGACAAGGAGAGCCCCGCGCCGTACAACGCGCTCGACCTTGACCCCGAGGCGGCGTTCCGGAAGGTCGTCGCGAGCGCCGGGCGAGCCCTCGTCCTCGTCTCCGGCGGCGAGAAGGTCGGCGACCCCGAGCTCCTCGCGAAGGTCCGGGCGTCGATGGACGCCGGGGCGACGGGAATCATCTTCGGCCGGAACCTGTGGCAGCGCCCGAGGGACGCGGCGCTCGCCCTCACCCGGGAGCTCCATGCGATCTTCCGCGAATACGCCCGGCCCCCGGTCTAGCGGCCGCGTCCGGCTGGCGCTCTGGATCGTCGGCGAGGACCATCCGAAGGCGTGCACCGGCCGGCGCCTGGTCGCGCGCGGACGCGTCGCGGGGCTCGCGAGCCGCTCCTCGGCCCCCCGCGGGTCGATCCTTCTCGACCCGCACGCGGACGTCCCGCTCTCGCCCGCGGACCGCGACGCCGCGTTCGCCGGCGGGATCGCCGCCGTCGACTGCTCGTGGCGGCGACTCGGCGCCCGGGGCGGCTACCCGCGCGGCCCGTGGGACGACGTTCCCCGCGGGCGGCGCCGACGGCTCCCGTTGCTGATCGCGGGGAACGCGCACCACTACGGCCGGCTGGGGGAGCTCAACACCGTGGAAGCGCTCGCCGCCGCGCTGTGGGTCGTCGGCGAACCGGCGGCCGCGGAGGCGCTGCTCGCCGGGTTCCCGGGCGGGGGGACGTTCCTCGACGTCAACCAGGACCGGTTCCGGGCGTACGGCGCCGCGGACGGCCCGGAGCGGGTCCGCGATGCCGAGCGCGCGCTGTTCGCCCCGGGTTAGGGAAGTCCGAACGACTGGCCCTCGGTCTCGACGTGCTCGACCGGCACGTCGGCGATCGAGCGGACGGCGCGGGTGAGCGGAAGGGTCGCCCGGAGCACGCCGCCGTACTTCTCGTAGATCCGGGTCGAATGCAGCGTGAGGCACCGATCGTGGTAGACGACGCGCCCGGCGAGGTCCGGATCGTGCCCGCGCAGCATCACGCGCGCGCCGGTCCGGTCGAGGAACGCCTCGAGCGCCGCCTCGTTGAACGGCGGGCCGATCCCCCGGTCGATCCGGGACTCCGCGCAGTCCGTCCACAGGACGTCGAGGAGCGTCTCGTCGGTCGGCTCGTCGAAGGCGCGCCGCCAGTTCGCGGCGGTCCCGGCGCGGGGGAAGCCGCCGTGGGCGAGGTACGCCCCGGTCGTGGAGAGCGCGGCGAGCGGGCCCCGCTCGAGGAGCCCGATCAGCCGGTGGTACCGCTCGGGGTCGGGGCCCCAGAGCTGGTCGACCTCCTCCGGGAGGTCGTGCGGGAGCGCCGGGATCCGCCGGACGGCCTCGTGGTTCCCCTGGATCAGGAAGACGCGGTCGGGGAACTCCGCGGCGAGCTCGAGCAGATAGAGCGCGTTCGCGACGGAGCCCTCGGCGCAGTCGTCGGGGGCCCGGTCGACGTAGTCGCCGAGGCCGACCAGGCACCGGCCGGCGGGGTCGGCGAGGAAGCGGCCCGCGATCGCGAGCGTCGACCACCAGTCGCCGTGGCTATCGCCGAAGACGACCGCCTCCTTGCGGGGCGCGGCCGGCAGATCCGCGACGCCGGTGTGGACCGGCACGCCGGCCTCGAGCCGGTCGAGGAGCTCGTCGACCTCCTCCGCCCCGAGGTGCAGGATCTCCGCCGGCTCGAGGCGACGGCGCGTCGCCGGCAGGACCGGACGTTCCGCGCTCACGCGCGGTCCCTCCGGGACGGGGATGCGGGGGGCCGGAGTTTCCGCGCCGCGGACGGTCCCGCGGCCGCGTTTGAACCGGCGCATGCCCTAGGCAACAGGGTCCTAAGCCCTGTCTCGGTGGCCGCGCCCGCGAGGGCGGGCGCCTTGGCCGAGCTGGAGCACCCCCGCACCGGTCCCGGGGGGACCGATCGGACCGCGGAGTAGCCCCGGCAGGAGTTCCGGCCCACGGGATCGCGGCTCCCCGCGGCGTTCGAACCTGCGTCGCGAGATCCAGAGTCTCGCATGATTGGCCACTACACCACGGGGCTACGCGAAAGCGAGCGACGCGCGGGACATAAGGGTTGCCGCGCCCACGCCGACGGACGGCCCGGAACGGGGCGCGGGCCGAGAGGAAGAAATACCCCGAGACGGTCCGCTGCGAGACCATGCCCGAGGGGGGCACGTGGCCGGAACCGATCGAACGGGCAGGGAGTTGGGCCCGGCGGTCGGCCCCCCGACACGGCCGGGACGGTCGTTCGTTCCGGTCGACCCCGCGTCGTTCTGGAACCGCCGGCTAACGGTCCAGGCGGCGACCGTCGCCCTCACGGGGATCCCGGCGGTCCTCCTCGCGACCGCCGTCGCGCCGCCGACGGCGGGGAGCCTCTTCGCCACCGCCGCGACGGACCTCGCCTACTCGTTCGCCCGGATGCTGGGGGCCTACCTGCTCTCCCTCGCGTTCGCCCTGGGGTACGGGTACCTCGCCGCGACGTCCCGCACCGGCGAACGGGTCCTCATCCCGGTCCTCGACGTCCTCCAGTCGATCCCAATCCTCGGATTCTTTCCCCCCGCGATCATCTTCTTCGTCAACGCCGCGGGCCCCGGCAACCCGCTCGGCCCGAATCTCGCGTCGATGTTCCTCATCTTCACCTCGATGTCGTGGAACATGGCGTTCGGGGTGTACGAGACGCTCAAGTCGCTCCCGACCGAACTACGGGAGGCGAGCGACGTCTTCGGCGCCCGGGGCCTGTTCCGCGCCCGCACGGTGATCGTGCCGGCGACGGTCAACCGGCTCGTCTACAACTCGGTCCTTTCGTGGACGAACGGCTGGTACTTCCTCGTCGCCGCGGAGTTCATCGCCACCGCGTCGTCGACCACCGCGCTCCCGGGCATCGGGACGTTCCTCCTGTCGAACGCGACCGGCGCGGGCTCGACGACCGGGCTCGTGATCGGCCTTGCCCTGCTCGTCGTGCTGATCGCCGGCCTCGACATCGCGCTGTGGCGGCCGCTGGCGCGGTGGGCGCAGCGGTTCCGGTACGACCAGACCCCGAGCGGGGAGTCGGAGGCGGGCGAGGTCGGCGCCCCGCGGGCGGCTCCGCTGCGCCGGGCCGCGGGGGTCGTCGTGGCCGGTATGCGCCAGGGCGTGAGCCGGCTCGGCACGCCGTTCCTCGGCCTCGCCTCGATCCGCATCGGCGGGCGGGCCCGCCCGGAGTCGCCATACCGACGCGCCGCGGTGCGGTACGTCGCGCTCGGCGCCGCGCTCGTCGTCTGCTGGCTCCTCCTGATCGCGCTCGGGGTCGGGGTCTTCGACGTCTTCACCGGTCCGATCGCGCCAGCCGTCCGTTCCCAGATCGCCGGCCTCCCGCTCGCTCTCGGCGCGTCGTTCGGCCGCGTCGTCCTCGCGTACGCGATCTGCCTCGCGATCTCCGTCCCGCTCGCGCTCGCGCTGTACCGCCGGCCGCGGACGGCCCGGTTCGGCCTCCCCGCCGTCGAGATCATCGCGTCGGTCCCCGCGACGGCGCTGTTCCCGGTCTTCCTCGTCGGTCTCCTTGGGGTCATCGGCCCCGAACCGACGTCGATCCTGATGATCGTGACCGGGATGATCTGGTACCTCTTCTTCAACGTCCTCTCGGGGCTCCGGGCGATCCCGCTCGACCTCGTCGAGGCCGCGAACTCCTACGGGCTCCCGTCGCGGCAGTTCTTCCGAAAGCTCGCCCTCCCCGCGATCCTCCCGGCGCTCGTGACCGGCTCGATCACGGCGTTCGGGGGAGGCTGGAACACCCTCGTGATCGCCGAGAACGTGCGGTACGGCTCGACGATCGTCCTCCAGGTGCCGGGGGTGGGCGAGCTCATCGATATGGGGAACTTCGAGGGGGGAGGATACCCTCTCATGGTCGCGGCGCTGTTCGCCCTCGTCCTGGCCGTGGTGGGTCTCAACGAACTGGTCTGGAAGCCGCTGTACCGCCGGGCCGTCGACCGATACCGCCTCGAGTGAGCCGGCACGATGGCGCTGATCGAGGTCCAGGGCGTTGCCAAGAGCTTCCCGTCGCGGCACGGGTCGATCAACATCATGAGCGACATCACCTTCGACGTCGCCGACAACGACTTCCTCGCCATCGTGGGCCCTTCCGGCTCGGGGAAGTCGACCCTCCTGCGGCTCATCCAGGGCCTGGACCGACCGACGGCGGGCGAGGTCCGGTTCCGGGGCGCGCCGGTCGCCCACGCCTCGCAGGAGATGGCGATGGTCTTCCAGAACTTCGCGCTGTTCCCCTGGCTGACGGTGGAGGAGAACGTCGCCTTCGGCCTCCGGGCCCGGGGGTGGGCGGACGATCGGATCCAGACGCAGGTCGAGCGGTACCTCTCCGTCACCGGCCTCGTGGGATTCGAGGAGGCGTACCCCCGGGAGCTCTCGGGAGGGATGCGCCAGCGGGTCGGCCTCGCCCGCGCGCTCGCCGTCGAACCGTCGGTGCTCCTCATGGACGAACCGTTCAGCGCCCTCGACCCGCTGACGGCGGAGAGCCTGCGCGAGGAGGTTCTCCAGCTGTGGCGGGACCCCCAGCTCCCGCCCGAGGCGGTCGTCCTCGTGACGCACAACATCGAGGAGGCCCTCGTGATGGCGGACCGCATGCTCGTGCTCTCCCGACGCCCGGGCCGGATCCTCGCCGGCGTCCTCGTGAACCTGCCGCGCCCCCGGGACCGCAAGTCGGAGGCGTTCTACGCCCTCACGGACTACGTCTACGAGCTCATCACGCAGGGGAGCCCGCGATCCCCCGTCCCGACGGTCCGGTCGACCTCGGAGACGGGCCCCCTCCCATGACCCGACCGACAAGCCTATAGGGGCACCCCCCGCTCGCTTCGGCGCGGAAGGAGCTGTGCCGACTGCCTACCCGAAAGCGGCGCCGTCCGAGGTGATGGGCCTCCTGGTCCTCCTCAACGACCACAAGGGCGAGGACGACGTCGCCCGCCTCGCGGACGACCTCGATCTCGAGATCGACGAGATCCTGCCGTCGCTCGAGTTCGCTCAGGTCCTCCAGCTCGTCTCCGTCGCCGACGGCCGCGTGGGGCTCACCGACGTCGGGCGCCGGCTCCTGAACGGCACCATCCGGGAACGGAAGATCGTCCTCCGCGATCAGCTCCGCCGGACGACGTTGTTCCGGACCCTCCTGTCGGCGCTCGAGTCGTCGCCGCGCCAGCGGCTCACCGACGAGGAGGTGAACCGGCTCATCGAGTTCACGAGCGCGCCCGCGGACCTGGTGGTCCAGAACATCATCAACTGGGGCCGGTACGTGGAGCTGTTCCGGTACGATCCCGAGGGACACGAGCTCCGGCCGATCCGCTCCGGCGAGGCGAGCCGGACGACGGGGGAGGCCCGTTCGCCGCCGGCGTCCCCCGGAACTCCCGCCGGCGGGCGGACCTCGTCGCGGAGCCGTCGGATGCCGCCCTCGCCCCCTCCCGCCGAGAGCCGCTCGACGGCCGTCGCGTCCGGCCTCGCCTGACGACCGGGCCCGACCACCGACAACCCTTAAGCGCGGGCCCGAATCGGCCGGGCGCTGGGCACGTAGATCAGCGGAAGATCGCTGCTTTCGCAAAGCAGAGGCCGGGGGTTCAAATCCCCCCGTGTCCATATCCGAAAGGGTTTAGATAGGCCGCGTGATGGGGTCTCTGATGCCCCGGACGGCAACCTCGCCCGCATCCCTTCTGGCCGATCCAGACGTACGGCGCTGGCACGAGAACCTCGCCCGGGGATCGAATTCGACCGCCGACATCAACGCTCGCCGCCTCGCGGCCTTCTGCGACTCAGTCCGCCTGACGCCGAAGCAACTCCTCAGACTCAGCGAGAAAGAGCTCCACGACCGGTTCCTGGACTTCGTCGCGGCCGAGGAAAGGCGAGGTGTCGCGGGCTCCTACATCGTCAGGAGCGTCAAGGGGGCGAAGTCTTGGCTCCTCCACAACGGAATCAAGCTCTCTCGTCCAATCAAGGTCAAGGCGGCGAAGGAGACCCCGCGGCTCTCCGACGAGCGCGTCCCCACGCAAGAGGAGCTTCGGGCGATACTGCTCGCGGGGACCCCTCGGATTCGTGTCGCCTGCGCCCTCATCGCGTTCTCAGGCGTTCGACCCGAGGTCCTCGGGAACTACCTCGGAACCGACGGGCTAACTCTCGGTGACCTTCCCGAGATGAAGCTCGAGAAGGGTTCAGTGTCGTTCGCCTCAACTCCAACGGTCGTCCGTGTCCGGCCGAGCCTATCGAAGAACGCCAGCGGCTATCTGACCTTCCTCTCAACAGAGGGGTGCGAGTACCTTCGGCAATACCTCGAGGACCGGTTGCGATCTGGAGAGAAGCTCGGTGGCGACTCCGACCTGATACACCCAGATCGAGCCGGCAAGAAGTTCATCAGGACTATCAACATCGGCGACGCGATCCGGACGGCAATCCGAGGTGCTGGATTCCCGTGGCGCCCGTACGTCCTTCGGCACTACTTCGACACTCAACTGCTTACGGCCGAATCAAAGGGGAAGGTCGCCCGCGACTTCCGAGTGTACTGGATGGGGCATGTCGGATCAATCGACGCCCGTTACACCACAAACAAGCGGCAGATTCCGAAGGAGTTGCTCGAGGAGATGCGGACGTCGTACCGCAGGGCCGAACCCTACCTTTCCACGCTCCCCACGAAGGGGGAGGGGAACGAGGGCGTCAACAAGGTCCTGAAGGCGCTCCTCTCGGCTCGCGGTATGCCCCAAGAGGAACTCGATCGACTCGATCTCGGTGAGAAGTCGGAGGAGGAGCTCAAGGCGATCTTCGGGAGGTTCCTCTCCGGCTCCGCTTCCCGACCCTCCCAGCGCGCGGTCCCGGTCTCCGATGTCGGGAGACTTCTCGAGCAGGGGTGGGAGTTTGTGTCTCGACTGGACGAGCACCAGGCTGTGATGCGATCACCCGCGGGGCCGGAGGTACTTCACTAACCCAGCGAGGGGGTTCGCGACTGTAAGCGTCGATCATGCCACGAACGTAATCGAGGTTCCAGAAAGCTCGGCAGGCGTCGCTGCACGGATCGTGCGAGTGTCCCTCTGGGCGGAATCCTCTGACCCGTCGAAGAAGCTCCCTAACCCGCTCGTGAGCCAGCATTTGTTCAGGAGTGTGCGGTAGCAGCCCTCCACAGAGACGGCAGCACTCCCGGCTCGCGTTCTCGACCCCCTGCGCAAACACAGACTCGCCAATATCTTGGGCCCCCGAGCTCACGGTCATGGACCAACCGGGGATAGTGACGAATGCTCTCGGATTCATCGGATTGAGGTCGGCGCGCCGTACCGCGCTGGGCTCCTCGCACGGACGTCCGAGTTGCGCCTCCAGTTCGGGTTCCACCGCGAGCACGGCGGCCGTCATGGAGTGCCGAGCGTAGAGCCAGCCCTTATCGGTCCAACGTCCTCGCCGCTCGGCGGGAATCTCGAGGGTTCGAAGGAAGGTTGTCAAGCGGCGGATCGCTCGTTCGACCGCCAGCCGGGCTGACCCATCAGACTTGAGGCGATAGCCGAGTCGGCCGGGCAGCTTCTCGACCTCCCCGCGAGCAATCAGCGGGCGAAGTCCGTCGAGCACTCGCAGCTTGTAGGCATGGAACTGCTTCTTGTTCCTCGGGTCCGCGCCCCGTCCGTCAACTTCCATCGCACGTCGGACGATCTTGGTAAGGGTCGTTGGGGATCGAGGAGGCGCCTGCGCCAGGACCTCCCGTACGAGGGCGACTCGATGGAATCGGGACGGTCCAAGAACGACCGAGCGGAGTCCAGCGACGCTCGGCGAGTAGAACGGCTGACCTTCGCGCACTTTGGTCAGAATGCACTGACCTATTTATGGGTCACTCGGGTGGACGACACGATGAGCGGACGCACGACGGTCCGGGTCCAGGCGGCGGGAGTTGGTACGGCTCGGCGACTGAACCTCCCGAAGAGCTGGACCGACTCCCTCGGTCTCCAACCGGGTCAACGGGTCGATCTGCTGTTCGATGACGTTCTGGTCGTTGTCGCGCGACCTTCCCGCCAAGCGGAGCGGGTCTCAGCGGCGCTTGAGGAGCCATGACCCGGGTCTTGTTCGCTTCGGTCAAGAGGGCGGCGCTCGAACATCTGGAGGCGGGGAGCGCAGCCCGGGAGGCGCTGCTCTGCCAGCCCGACGAGCTTCCCGAGGCCGTGTTCGACGCCCTCGTCCCGACGTGGATCCGTCTGCTTAAGGTAAAGGGGCGCTCATGACGACGATTCGAGACACCCCCCACTCGACGCCTCCCCAGCTCGAGGAGGTAGCTCGTGCATGGGCTTTCGGGGGGCACGTCGACGACGCCGTCCAGGTCACAGCTGAACTGTCGAAGGAGTACTGGGGCCTTCCGACGAACCAGCGGACCCTCGCGGCCGCCGTTCAGATCGTCGCGCATAGGCGAAAGCTCCCACCCATTCCAGTCGAAACCGAAACCGGACCTTCGCTCTACGCCGAGACCATCGCCACCATCCGGCGCCACTACCACCTCGAGCACGAGTGGCACTACGTCATCGTCGCCTTGTTCATCCTGCAGTCCAGGGTCGTCACGTCGCTGCCGGCGGTGTTCTACCTGTACTTCGGCGGCCGGTACGGCACGGGGAAGACGAACATCCTGCGGCTGATCGCGGACCTCACGGACGGCATGCTGCTGGAGAACGTGAGCGTCACCGCCTTGGCGCGCACCATCGAGAACGGGAAGGTCGTCTGCATCGACGAGTTCGACGTCTCCCGCGGACGCGAGGTCGACGAGATCCGCGACGCGCTGGTCCGCCAAGGGTACAAGGCGTCGGCCGCCCCGTACATGCGGTGGGACATCTCGAAGAAGGCCGTAGAGCCCGTCCCAATCTACGGTCCGAAGGCCCTCGCCTTCCGGGGCGCTATCGACGACGCCCTCCAGTCGCGGGGCATACTCATCCCGACCGCTACACCGAAGGGGGAGGAAGCGTACAACCTCGTGACCCGGAACCTCTACCCGGAGTATGGGGCCATCCCAGCCAAGGCAGACCTCTGGGGCCGCCGGGCGGTCGTTGAATTCCCCCCCGAACGTGTCCAGACGATCGCCGAGTCCGAGGCGTTCCGGCGGAAGGTTAAGGCCGTCGTCGCGGAGCTCGGCGCCAACCGTGACTCCGAATTGATGACGGTGGCGCTCCTCACTGCCGAGATCGCGGGGGTCGATGTCCTGTCCGAGCTGCAATCGGCGACCGAACAGAGAGAAGCGATCCTCGCCGAGTCGTCGGACGAGGCCATCGGAGAGATCGCGGCCGTCGTCTCCGACATGGCCCGAGCCGCTCCCAAACCCTTGGAGGGCGACGGCGGGTTCGTCCGCATTCCCCAGGCGCGAATTCTCGAGGAGGTGAATCGCCGGAGGAAGCAGTTGGGGAAGGGCCCTTTGGGCTCCCGCAGGTTCGCCGCCTGCCGAAGGGAGCTCCGGGTCAAGGACGAGTGGATGGTCTGCATCCACAAGGCCTCGGTCTGGAACCTCCCGTCGTCGTTCGTCGCTGAGGTCGCTCGATCCCTGGACCCCCTACTCTCGGGTCCCCCGGGTCCCCTGACTCCCCCTTTCTATCGTGACGTGAAGGGGAACCCGGGGGAGCTGGGGGACCCACTAAGAGCCTCCCGTGAATCGCCCCCCCTACCGCGGCTGGCTCTGGAGGAGGATCTCTTTGGAGGAAGGCCGACGCGGGGGGACCGGGCTCGTGCCCAACTGGGGGCGGATCTGTGACTGGCCAGGCCTGGCCTCCCCGCCCCACCGACATCGCGACCTACCGCCGGCTCCGAGGGAGCGTCTTCGCCCGCCGTCATTGCCAGTTTCCGGGCTGCCGTCGCGTGATCCCGGACCGCAAACGCGCAGGGTACTGCGACGAGCACCGTGAGGCCTGGGAACGAGAGCGCCGGCGCATGGCCGAACGAGGCCGACGGATCCGGCGGGCGTTCCGCGAGGGACGCCCGCCGCGCCCCCGATCGCCTTCGATCTGGGGCTATCTGTAC
>DATJVB010000009.1:0-23173 GCA_035502055.1 Thermoplasmata archaeon
GTCGGGTCGCACGATACGTCGGGACGGCCGTTCCGGTTCCTGGTCTGATTGAGCTGGTTACCGACGCCATGCCCGTTCAGGGCGGCGCCGGCGCGTCGCACCGTCGCATCGTCCGGTTAGGCTCAAGTAGCCCGCTCGGCCTCCTCGCGTGCCCCCCGGAGGGAGGGCGAGTCCATGCCGAAGACGACGCAGACGGTCAATCCGTTCGATACCGCGCGGCGCCAGATCGATATCGTCGCCGACCTCCTCGACCTCAACAACGGGCTCCGGGAGATCCTGAAGTGCCCGAAGCGCGAGCTGACGGTCAACTTCCCGGTCCGGATGGACGACGGGAGCTACCGGGTCTACACGGGCTACCGGGTCCAGTACAACATGGCCCGGGGACCGACGAAGGGCGGCATCCGCTACCACCCCCAGGTCACGCTCGACGAGGTCCGCGCCCTCGCGGCGTGGATGACGTGGAAGTGCGCCGTCGTGAACCTCCCCTACGGCGGCGGGAAGGGCGGCGTCGTCTGCGACCCGAAGCACATGTCGAAGACGGAGCTCGAGCGGCTCACCCGCCGGTACGCGAGCGAGATCGCCCCGATCATCGGCCCCGAGATGGACATCCCGGCTCCGGACGTGTACACCGACTCCCAGACGATGGCCTGGATCATGGACACGTACTCGATGCAGAAGGGCTACAGCGTCCCGGGCGTCGTTACCGGTAAGCCGATCTCGCTCGGCGGCAGCGAGGGCCGCGGCGAAGCGACGGGCCGGGGCTGCGCGTACACGATCCGCGAGGCGGCGCCCCACGCCGGCGTCAAGGTGAAGGGGGGCACCGTCGCGGTCCAGGGGTTCGGCAACGCCGGGAGCGTGGCCGCGAAGCTCCTCCACGACGAGCAGGGCGCCAAGATCATCGCCGTCTCCGACTCGCGGGGCGGCATCTTCAACGCGAAGGGGATGAACCCCCACGAGATCGAGGCCCACAAGACGAAGACCGGCACGGTCGTCGGCTTCCCGGGCTCGACGGAGATCTCGAACGCCGAGCTCCTCGAGACGAAGGCCGACATCCTCATCCCCGCCGCGCTCGAGAACCAGCTCGGCAAGACGAACGCGGAGAAGGTCCAGGCGAAGATCGTCGCCGAGGCCGCCAACGGGCCGACTCTCCCCGAGGCCGACGAGGTGTTCCAGCAGCGCAAGGTGACGGTGCTGCCGGACATCCTCGCGAACGCGGGCGGGGTGACCGTGAGCTACTTCGAGTGGGCGCAGGACATCCAGGGGTTCTTCTGGACTCTCGACGAGGTCAACCGCCGGCTCGAGCGCGTCATGGTCGAGAGCTACCGGGCGGTGCACGAGGTCGCCGAGGCGCGCCACGTCCACAACCGGACGGCGGCGTACGTCCTCGCGATCCAGCGCGTCGTCGACGCGATGAAGCTCCGCGGGATCTACCCGTAGGATCCGGACCGGTTCCGGGGGCCGACGGCGACCGGTGGCCGACTTCCCGCGCTGCCGGGTCGCCTCCTGGGCCGACATCGACGGCTGGGCGGACCGGCTCGGCGCCGCGATCGTCGCGGCGGACCGGACGCCCGATACGATCGTCGGGCTCACCCGCGGCGGGTGGGTCGGCGCGCGCCTCCTCGCCGACCGGCTCGGCGTCCGCCGGCTCCTCGCGCTCCGGGCCCAGCACTGGGGCGTGACGGCGACCCCGGACGGAACGGCGTCGATCCCCGAGGCGATGGCCGGCGATATCGCGGGGGAAGCGGTGCTCGTCGTGGACGACATCACCGACACCGGCGAGAGCCTCGCCCTCGCGGCGAGCCACGTCGCCGAGCGGCAGCCGTCCCGGCTCGAGACCGCGACGTTCCTCCACATCACCCACTCGACGTACCGCCCCACGTACGTCGCCGAGGAGATCCCGCGCGAGTCGTGGGTCTGGGTCGTCTTCCCGTGGAACTACTGGGAGGACCTCGCGACGCTCGGGCGCCGCGCGGTCGCGGAGGCCGGCTCGGCGGATGCGGGCGCCCGGCTCCTCCGCGAGCGGACCGGGTGGGCCACTACCGTCGACGAGATCGAGCGGGCGTTGCGAATCGCCCGGGCCCCCCGGGCACCGGGCTGAGCCGGCCCGGATGCTACGCGATCGGGCGGAGCCGGTACCGGCCGTCGGGTTCGGCATAGTCGAGGAGGTGGGCGGCGGTCCTCGGCCGGATGCCGAGGACGACCGACCGGCCCCGGATCATCCGGATCTTGAGGTGGGCGTCGACCGACGGGATCAGGGCGCGGGTGAGCGCGCTCCGCGTCCGGCCCCCGCCGAAGCCGTGGAACCGGGCGAGCCGTCCGTACGCGGTGACGACGAGCGGGAACGTCGACGCATCGTACGGCCGGCGGCTCACCGTGGCGAGCGCCTCGAGGCCGTCGAGCGACACGACGAACAGGACCGGGCCCGAGCCCGGCGCGGTCCGAAGGAACTCGTGCGCCTCGGGGAACATCGGCTGGGCCGGCCGGGCGGTCGCGGCCCGCCCCTCCCGGGACGCGGGAGCGCTCCGGACCGGGAGGAGGAGGGGGGCGACGTCGCCCAGGCGCGCGTCGGCGCCGCCCGCCGAGAGGAGTCGGACGTTTTGCTGGACGAGTTCGGTCGGCGCGAACCGGGCGAGCGCCGCCGCGTACTGCGCCGGCGGGACGCCGGCCGACGGGACGACGACCGCGCGCCCGCCGGCCCGGACGACCGAGGCGACGAGCGGCACCGCGAGGACGTCGAACAGCCGGTCCGGCGCCTCGTCGTCGAGCTCAACGGCCGTCAGGCCGTGCACGCGGAGCCGGCCGAAGGCGGCCGCAAAGGCGGCGCTCCCCGGCCAGATCATGTCGTCCGGGCCGCCGGGGTCGGGGTCCGGCGGGCCGAACGGCGGCCGGAAGCCGGGCGAGCTGCGGGGGAAGGCGGCGAACTCCCCGCCGGCGACGGTGTAGAGGTAGTCGGGCTCGAGCGACCCCTCGCCCCGGAGCTTCGACACGGTGAGGACCCGGATCGTCGCCCCGTCGACGGTCTCCTGCCCGAGCTCGAGGACCCCGTCGGCGAGCGACTCGAGGCTCGGGTCGGGCGCCGGGAGGAGCGAGATCACCGTGTGGACCGGCACCCGGCCCAGCATCTCCCGGAGGATCCGGGTCGAGGAGACGATCTGGGACGTCGCGCCCCGCTCCGCCGCGCGCGCGTGGTCGAACGCCTCCTCGGACGACCGGTCCCACGAGTCGACGATGACGCAGCCGCCGCCGGCCCGCACGATCCGGCCGATCGCCTGCTCGAGCGCGGGCGGTACCCCCTCGGCGCCCCGCAGGTCCCCGGCCGAGAACGAGATCGGGACCGCCGTCGCGAGGTCGGGTTCGCGCCGGTCGTTCGGCCCCGTCCGGTCGGGGTCGATGAGGAGGAGCGACACGTCGACGGGGTCGGGCGCCGGGAACGCGCCGGGCGCGGCCCCCGACGCCGTCGCCCGGTACGCGACGAGCAGCACGGGGCCCTTCACGGCGGGCCGGAGCGCCCGCAGAAGGGACGTCTTCCCCGCCCCCGGCGGCCCCTTCACGAGGAGGATGTGGGGCGGCGGATTCGACAAGTACCGGCCGAGCGCGGGGATCGGTCCGTCCGGCCCCGGCGGGACGGCCGCCGGCGTTGGGGCCCCGGGGCCGGCGGCCATCGTGCGATGGACGAGGGGGCTTCTGGGCCTTCAGGGTTGCCCTGCGCCGGACGCCGCCGCGCCGCGGCGGACCGGGCTCTCGCGGGGCCCCCGCCCTACGTCGCCGTCGCGGGGGGCGCTTCGGGCGACGCCGAGCGGCTCTTGAGGTACTGAGAGAGGACGGCCGCCCCCGTGATGAGCGACAGCCCGATCACGATCGTCGCGATGATGGCGAGGAGCTGGGTGTTCCCCGTGAGCCCCTCGAGGTACTGGACGAGGTAGACGACCCCGTAGAGGACCGCGCCGATCCCGACGATCGACGTGGTGGCGATCGGGAACGACGCCGGGAGCCGTCCGCGGACGAAGTACCGGCGCAGTGCGCGGCCGCACTCCCAGACGAACCCGCCGGTGAGCCACCAGATGAGGCTCGCGTTGAGGAACAGGAGGAGCCGGGCGAGGGGGATCGACTCGGGGTGCCCGACGTATGCGTTGTAGCCCGCCTGGAAGCCGACGCCGACGAGCGCGATCGCGAACAGGCCGAAGCCGAACGCGACGGAGCCGGTCCGGATGTCCGACGACGCGGACCGGATCGAGTCGATGATCGCCTCGTCGACGTCGAACGTCCAGAAGATGAGGTAGACGCCGAGGACGATCGCGAGGCCGATGATCCCCCAGAAAATCACGCCGCCGGCGGCGGCGACGCCGAGGATCAGGAGGACGATGGCGAGGGGCAGGACGGTCTTCTGGCGGAGCTTCGGGTCCTTGAGGGCGCTGAGGACGGTGTAGTACGTGGACTCGATGCTCGGGCTCTGCCGGATGTAGACCCGGTGCGTCCCGTCGATCTTCGTCCGCGAGGCGAGGATCGGGTAGAGGTGCTCGTCCTCGGCCCCGTCGGAGACCAGGTGGACGTGCGCCCCCGGGAACCGGGCGAGGACCTCCTCGAACTCCTCCGCGACCCGGCGGTCGGAGGCGTAGCCGACCTTCGCATCGCCCGTGAGGACGACCACCTCGGCGGTCTCGCCGCTCGCCTCGAGCTCGTCGCGGAGGTGGACCGCCGCGAAGATCGCGTTCGTGTCGGCGTCCTCGGGGTCGGCGGTGCCGAGCCGGATCGCCGCGTCGAGGACGCTCGTCCGCCCGACGACCGGTCCCGCGACCCCGGCCTTCCGGCCGAGGTCGTCGTCGCGGTCGACGCAGACGACGAGGCGCATGGCCCCCGTACGATGGGCCCGGCCAAGGATAATCCCTTGGGTTCGGCCGTTGAATCCCGGCCCCCAAGCACGGGTCGCTCCGGAGATGCTTATACGTCCCCTCCGTCCCGGCGGGGGCGCGCATGGTCGACCTCCCGGAGAAGGGCGCGTCGCTGATCGACTGGTACCTCGCCGTCGTCGACGAGGCCGGGCTCTCCGACAAGCGCTACCCCGTGAAGGGGATGAACGTCTGGACGCCGCTCGGGTTCGCGGCCCGGCGCGCCCTCGACGCCGTCATCATCCGGGCCCTCGAGCGGAGCGGCTCCGTGCCGGTCGAGTTCCCGACGCTGATCCCGCAGTCGGAGTTCCAGAAGGAGAAGGAGCACATCAAGGGGTTCGACCAGCAGGTCTACTGGGTCACCCGGGGCGGCTCGACGGAGCTCGAGATGCCCCTCGTCCTCCGCCCGACGAGCGAGACCGCGATGTACCCGATCTTCGCGCTCTGGGTCCGGTCGCACAAGGACCTGCCGCTCACCGTCTACCAGGTCGTGAACACGTTCCGGTACGAGACGAAGACGACGCGGCCGTTCCTCCGCGTCCGGGAGATCCACTTCATCGAGGAGCACACCTGCCAGCTCGACGAGGCGGCGGCGACGGGCCGCGTCGCGGCGAACCTCGCGAGCTTTGCGGAGATGGCGGCCGCGTTCGCGCTCCCGTACGTCGCGGTCCGCCGGCCGGAGTGGGACAAGTTCCCCGGCGCGTACTACTCCGTCGCCCTCGACATCCCGATCGGGGCCGGCCGGACCCTCCAGATCGGCAGCATCCACCACTACCGGGAGAACTTCGCGCGCCCGTACGGCATCGGGTACGAGACGGCCGACGGGGAGCGGCGGTTCGTCCACCAGACGACGTTCGGCCTCTCCGAGCGCCTCTTGGGGGCGATCGTCGCGACGCACGGGGACCAGAAGGGCGCCGTCTTCCCGTCGGCGACGGCGCCGTACGAGGTCGTCGTCGTGCCGATCGCCGCGGGGGGATCGACGGGGCCGCTCGACGTCGCCCGCGAGATCCTCGGGCGGCTCACCGCCGCCGGAGTCCGCGCGACCCTCGACGACGCGGACGAGCGGCCGGGCGCGAAGTACTACCGGTGGGAGCTCCGCGGCGTCCCCCTCCGCCTCGACGTCGGCCGGCGGGAGGCGGAAGGCCGCTCGGCGAGCGCGGTCGATCGGCTCGGGCGCCGACGGTCGATCCCGCTCGACGGTCTCGAGGAGGGGACCCGGGCCGCGCTCCGCGAGTACGACCTCGCCCTCGCCGCCGCGGCCGACGCCCGGTTCCGGTCGGAGTTCGAGGTCGCGCGGTCGCTCAAGGAGCTCGCGGGCTCGACGCGGGTCCGGGTGATCGGCTGGTGCGGCGAGGAGGCGTGCGGCCACGCCATCGAGACGGCGATCGACGGGGCGCTGCTCGGGACCCCGGAGGGGCCGTTCCCGATCGCCCCCGAGCCGCCGGGCCCGTGCATCGCGTGCGGCCGGACCGACGGGGTCCGCGTGGCGCTCGCGGCGCGGCCGATCTAGCGCGCCCTAGCCCGGACCGGCGGGCCGGTCGGGGGCCGCCGCGGGCGGCGTCGGGGCGACGAGCCACATCCCCGCGAGCCCGAACAGCACGAGGACGATCGTGACGGCGTAGACGCCGTTGTCGAGCCAGTCGCCGTAGCCGATCCCCCACCAGAGGTAGAACGCGACGGCGGCGGCGAGGAGGAGGGCGAACAGGCCGAAGCTCACGCGCCGGTGGAGGGAGACCTCCGCGCGAGGCTCCGGCGCCGCCTCGTCGGGGGGCGTCGACACGGGCCGCGAGCCGGGGGCTTCTTCATAACGGTTGTCGTCGGGCGCTCCCCCGCGCGTCCCACCGGGACTTTAACCCGTCGTCCCTCCCGACTTCTCGGACAGGGGCGATGCCGGCCGGCGAGGAGGAGAGCCCCGAACCGCCCCCGCCGGGTCTCGGCGGGATCTCGGAGGAGCAGCACCGGGTGCTCGCCTACGCGAGCGCCGTCGGCCGGGAGGTCGACTTCGCGCTCCTCGTGGCCGCCATGGGGGCCGACGACGAGCGGCTGTCGGAGGAGCTCGAGCGGCTCGTCGAGCGGGGGATCCTGCGCGAGCGGCCGGGGGGCGAGCGGTTCGTCTTCGTCGACGACGGGACCCGGGCGCGCGTCTACCAGTCGCTGACCGCGAGCCGGCTGCGGGTCCTCCACCGGAAGATCGCGGAGGCGATGGAGCGGGCGTACCCCGACCCGCCTCCCGAGCTGTTGGGGGAGCTCGGGCGGCACTTCTTCCTCGGCAAGGTGCCCGAACGGTCGCTCGAGTACAACCGGCGGGCGGCGGACCTGGCCCGGAGCCGGGGGAGCCCGGAAGAGGCGGCGCACTTCCTCGAACGCGCCCGGGTCGACCTCAAGTCGGTCCCCGGGGACCACGCGACCGACGAGGCGGCGCTCGCGTGCGAGCTCGCCGACCTCTACTACTCCGTCGGCGACATCCGGTCCGCCGACCGGCTGTACTCCGAGGCGCTCGAGCGCGCCGGTCCCGTGCCGCGGCTGCGCGCCCGCATCCTCCTCGGCCGGGCGGAGGTCGCACGGGAGCGGCTCGACCCGGACGCGGCGGCGAAGACGGCCCGGGAGGCCCGGGAGCTGTTCGCCCGGAGCGGGGACGTGACCGGGCTCGCGTCGGTCCACCGGATCCTCGGCCGGATCGCCTTCCAGCGGGGGGCGTACCGGGAGGCGATGGACGAGGGGATCCGGGCGCTCGACCTCCTGCAGCCGACGGGCGACGCCCGCATCCTCGGTCGGCTGTCGATCGACATCGGCGACGCGTTCGGCATGCTCGGACCGGAGCTCGGCGACGAGGCGCTCGCCTGGTACGACCGCGCGGTCCAGCGGCTCACGGGCGTGGAGGACTGGGTCGAGGTCGCCCGCGCCCACGTCGCCCGGGCGGCGGTGTTCGGCCCGGGCCGGGCGACGGAGGCGCTCGACGCGCTCGCCCTCGCCCGCTCGTTCGCGGACCGGGCGCACGAGCCCCGCTGGACGGGGCTCGCCCTCGCCCACGGCGTTGAGCACCGGCTCGCCCTCGGCCGGGTCGACGAGGCGATGCAGGACAACGAGCAGGCCCGGCGGATCCTCGAGCGGACGGACGATCCGGCCGGCGTGGAGCTGGTGGCGATCAACGACGGGCTCATCCAGGAGCGCCGCGGGGCGTGGGACGCGGCGGAGGCCGCCTACCGGGGCGCGATCGAGCGGGGCCAGGCGGGCGGGCTCCGGGCGGAGACCGCGCGGGCCCACTTCTACCTCGCCCGGCTCTACTTCAAGATCCGGGACCCGGACCGGGCGCGCGAGGCGTTCCGCGCCGCCACGGCGCTCGATCTCCCGAAGCTCGATCCGAAGCTCGCGCCGCCGTTCGCGGAGCTCGCGAGGGCGCTTTCGCACCCCGCCGACGCGCCGGCGGCCGAGGGCGACGCACCGTAGGGGCCGAAGCCGCGGCCTCGGGGGGATTTTATACCGGCGGCTCGCCTTCGACGGCCGTGGCCGCCGCCGGCGCCCCTCCGTCCGGTGCGGCTCCGCCGGTCTTCGGCCGCCACGCCGTCGTCGAAGGGATCCTCCATCTCCTCCAGGAGGTCCGCGAGGGGGAGGGAAAGGTCGTCCTCCTCGTCGGGGCGGGCGGCGTCGGGAAGTCGACGGTCCTCGGCGCGGCCGCCGAGCTCGCCGGCTCCGTCGGCTACGCGGTGATCTCCGCCCGGGCGAGGCCGGCGGACCCGCCCGAGCCGTTCGGGCTCGTCCGCAGCCTCCTGGAGGCGGCGCGGGCGACGACCCGGGACCGGGAGGCCGAGGCGCCCGGCCCGAGCGCGAGCCTCCCCATGTTCCTCGCGCCGTTCGAGTCGGACTCGACCGGGGCGCCGGCGCGGGCGACGGGGCTCGTGGAGAGCTCGACGGAGACCCGCGAGGCCGACCGGCTCCTCGACCACCTCGCGAACCCGATCGAGCGGATCGACGCGACCCGCAGCAGCCTCCTCGCCCGGTTCGCGGAGTTCTTCCTCCAGCTCGCCCGGGAGCGGCCGCTCCTCCTCGCCCTCGACGACGTCCACGTTGCCGACGACTCGTCGCTCGAGTTCCTCAAGGAGCTCCTCCCGTCGATCGGGCACGCGCCGCTCCTCGTCCTCGCCTCCTCCCTGCCCCTCACCGAGGTGCCGGCCCGCTCGCGCGCCGCCCTCGAGGAGATCGCCGGGCTCGCCGGGACGTCGACGGTGCGGCTCCTCCCGATGACCGAGACCGAGCTCGGCGAATTCGTCCGGTGGCTCCTGCGCGGCCGCGACCCCGGACGGGACGCGGTGATGCGCTGGTTCACCCAGACCGAGGGGAACCCGCTGTTCGCCGAGTACCTCGTCCGCGCCTCGGCCGGGCTCGGCCGGTCGACCGCCGGCGACGGCCGGCCCCAGGATTTCGCCGAGCTCCTCCTCGCGCGCGTCCGGGAGCTCCCCGACTCGGAGCGTCGGCTCCTCGTCTACGGGTCGGTGATCGGCAACGAGTTCGACTTCCCGACGCTCGCGAGCGCCGCGGGCCAGGAGGAGGAGCGGCTCAGCGAGGCGCTCGACCACCTGGTCCATGAGGGGCTCCTCCGCGAGAAGTCGGGCGAGGTCTACGAGTTCGTGAGCGAGCGGGCCCGGGCGGACGTGTACGCCCAGCTCACCGAGACGCGCCGGCGGCTCCTCCACCGGAAGGTCGCCCGGGCGCTCGAGGGCCGGCCGGCCCGGTCGCCGACCGACACGTTCGAGCTCGCGCGGCAGTTCTACCTCGCGCGGGACGACCGGCGGGCGATGGAGTACAACCGCCGCGCCGCCGAGCTCGCGTCGAAGTCGTTCGCCCTCGACTCCGCGGTCCTGCACCTGGAGCGGGCCCTGGAGTCGCTGCGCCGGATCGCCCCGCGCGACGTCCCCCTCGAGATCCGCCTCGAGATCGAGCTCGGTCGGTACCAGGACGAGCTCGGCGACCTCCACCGGTCGGAGGAGACCCTCCTCGACGCCGTCGCGCGGTCCCGGGCGGAGCCGGGGCTCTCGACGGAGCTCGCGTTCGCCCTCCTGGGCCTCGCCCAGACCCGCAGCGACCTCACCCAGTACGCGGCCGCGCGCGAGCTCGCCCTCGAGGCGTACGGGATCCTCGACCGCGCGAACATCCCCCGCGGGCTCCTCGCCGCCCACCGGGTCCTCGGCGTCGCGGGGTGGCGGCTCGGGGACCTCGCCGAGGCGGAGCGGCACCAGCGCGAGGAGCTCGCCCTCGCCGAGGCGCACGGCACCCCGGTCGAGATCGGGCACGCGCTCATCGACCTCGCGAACACGTTCACCCTCCTCTCGCCGGCCCGCACCGAGGAGGCGCTCGTCCTGTACGAGCGCGCCGCCGCGATCCTCGCGGAGAGCGGCGATCACAGCGCCCGCGCCCGCGTCCTCATGAACCTCGCCCTCCTCCTCCACTACGCCGGCCGGCCCGACGACGCCCTCGGCCGGATGCGGGAGGCCGTCGAGGCCGCCGAGCGGTCCCGCTCCCGGATCTGGATCGGCTACTGCAGCCTCAACCTGAGCCAGTTCCTCGCCGAGCGGCACGAGCTCGCGGCGGCCCGGGCGACGCTCGACCGGTCGGAGGGGCTCCTCGGCCCCCTCGGCGACCAGCTCGCCCGGCAGCAGATCACGATGATCCGCGGGATCATCGCCGCCGAGGACGGCGCGTACGCCGAGGCGGAGGCGAAGTTCACCGAGGCGATGCGGCTCGCGCGGGAGCTGTCGCTCACCGCCGAGTCGGCCGAGATGGAGTTCAGGTTCGCCGACCTCGCGGCGCGCGAGGGCCGGCCCGACGTCGCCCGCGACCGGATCACCGCCGCCCGCTCCGCGGGGATCGAGCGGCTCCGCGCCGACCTCCTCCCACGGCTCGAGGCGCTCGCCCGCGCCGTCGGCCCGGGCGACGACCCGCGCCGTTAAGGCGCCGACGGCGGTCGTCGTCGCGTGCCCGGTCCCGAGGGGGCGGCGCGGGGCCGGCGTGCGCCGGATGGCTCGCCGTACCCCGACCGGGGCCGCGCCGGCTTCGAGCGCGACGTCCGGACCATGTTCGGACAGATCGCCCGCGGGTACGACTGGTTCGACCACGTGGCGTCGCTCGGCGGCGACCTCCTCTGGCGGCCCCGGGCGTTGTGGGACGTCGACCGGTTCCGGGACCCCCGGCCCGTGCGGCGGATCCTCGACGTCGGCTGCGGGACCGGCGATCTGACGCGGCTCGCGGCGCGGCACTACCCCGGCGCCCGCGTCGTCGGCCTCGACTTCGCGCGGCCGATGCTCGAGGTCGCGCGCGAGCGGACCCCCGCCGCGGCGTCCGGCGGCCGGATCGCCTACGGCGAGGGGAGCGTCAACCGGCTGCCGTTCCCGGACGCGACGTTCGATCTCGCGATGAGCGCGTTCGTCGCCCGGAACCTGCCGGACCTCGCGGGGGCGCTCCGCGAGCTCTACCGGGTCCTGGGACCCGGCGGCACGCTCCTCACGCTCGAGATCACCGAGCCCTCCTCGCCGTTCGTCCGGGCGACGTTCCACGCGTACTTCGATCGGGTCGTCCCGTGGCTCGGCGCCGCCGTCGGCAAGGAGGGGCCGTACCGGTACCTCCCGGAGTCGCTCCGGTACCTCCCGCCGCGCGAGCGGCTTATGGGCCTCTTCCGGGAGGCCGGCTTCAGCCGCGTCGGCGCGGTCCCGCAGTCGGCGGGCATCGTGACCGCCTACCTGGCCGCGTCGGCCGCCCCCGGCACAGCCGTTAAGTCCTCGTGAACCCCCGTCGGCCGGATCGCCGATGAGCGCCGTTCCCTTCGACGCCTTCCGCTACGCCCACGCGCGGCGGGACGAGGTCGCGTGGCTCAGCCAGAACACGAACCACCTGGTGCCGCCGGAGGTCGTGGGACCGGCCCTCGCGGCCGCGATCCACGCGCGGCGGTACGAGGGGTACCCGTACGCGCCCGGGGACCCGGACCTCCGCGACCTCGTGCTTCAGGACCTCGGGCTGCCGGCCGGGACGGGATTCCTCCTCTCGGCCGGCGGCACGGAGGCGCTCTACATGCTCACCCGGGCGCTCCTCGCCGCCGACGACCGGGTCGTCGCGAGCGACCCGAGCTACCTCATCATCCACAAGTTCATCGAGCTCGCGGGGGCGCGCGTCGACGCGATCCCGATCTACGCCCCGCCGTACCGGCTCACCGTCGACCGGGTCCGCGAGGCGATCACCGACCGGACCCGGATGCTCCTCCTCATCGATCCCCTCAACCCGCTCGGCTCGGGGTACCCCGAGTCCGACGTGAAGGCGCTCGCGGAGATCGCGCACGACAAGCGGCTAATCCTCGTCAACGACGTCACGTACCGCGACTTCGCCGACGCGCCGACGCTCGCGACGCGGTTCGCGCCGGAGGAGACGGTGACCGTCTGGTCGGTCTCGAAGAACTGCGGGCTCGCCGGGCTCCGCCTCGGCGGGCTCGTCGGCCCCGAGCCGCTCGTCCGGCGGATCGCCCGGTACAACACGAACGACCTCGGCGTCAACGCGCTCGCGCAGGCGGCGGCGGTGGCGGCGCTCCGGACGAAGGGCCACTGGTTCCCGGCGGTCCGGGCCACCGTCCGCGCGAACCAGGAGCGGATCCGGGCGGCCGTCGCAACGGTGCCGGGGGCGACGCTCCCGGTCTTCCCGTCGCAGGCGAACATGTTCGCGATCGACGTGAGCGCGACGGGCGTGACGCCCGAGGCGCTCCAGGAGGCGCTCCTGACCCAGCACGGCGTCTTCGTCCGCGCCGGGAACTATCTCTCGCCCAAGTTCGGCGACCGGTTCGTCCGGGTCTCGTTCTCGAACCCGCCCGCCGACATCGACCGGTTCGTGGCCGCGTTCGGGCCGACGCTCGAGTCGCTTCGGCCCCGCCCCGCGTCCGTGGCGGCGGTGGCGAATCCCTAGCGACGCCCCCCGCGCCTCGCCTCGTTCATCCGGGGAGGGTCGCGTCGACGACGACGTGGGTCCGGCCCGGCCCGTATGGCTTCACGGCCCGTCCCTCGATCCGGGCGGGCTCGGACCCGGCGGCGGCGACCGCCGCGGCGACGGTCGCCTCTCCGGCGGGGACGCCGTCGCGCGACGGCACGACGAGGTGGACGTGGATCGTCGCTCCGGGCCGCGCGAGCGCGACCGCGCGGGGGACCCAACCGACGGCCGACGGGAGGAAGCCGAGGAAGATCCGGTCCGCCGCAGCCGCCGGGATCCCCACCTCCCGGTTGTCGCCGAGGATCGGGATCACCCGGTCGGCGACGCCGTTCCGGGCCGCGTTCGCGACGAGGTACCGGTACGCGACCGGGTTCGCCTCGACGGCCCAGACCCGGCTCGCCCGGCCCCGGACCGCCGCCGGGAGGGTGAAGTAGCCGATCCCCGCGAACAGATCGACGACCGTCTCGCCGGGCCGGGTCACGGCGCCCGCCCGTCGCCGCTCGGTCCGGTTGCCGGCCGCGAACATCACGCGGGCCGCGTCGAGCCCGTAGACGATGCCGTGCTCCCGGACCTCCGTCTCGGTGGGGCCGGCGGCGATCGGCTCGGTGCGCGGCGTCCTCCAGTCCCCCTCGGTCGTCCCGGCGTGGCGGAGGACCGTCGCGACGCCGAGCTCCGCGCGCCACGCCTCGCCGATCGCCGCGTACGCGGGCCGCAGCGACTCGGGGAGCCGGACGATCAGCACGCGGCCGAGCCGCTGGTGGCCGCGCGGGAGCGCCGCGGCGACGTCGGGGCCGACGGTCGCCGCGACGCGGTCGCGGACCCGCTCCGCCGGGGGGCGCCGGTCGGCGGTCACTCCCCCGCGGGCGCGCTCCCTTCGAGGCCCTTCTCGAGGATCACCTCGAGGAACTGGCGGAGGTGGGCCGTGAGGATCGGGTTGTCGGTGAACCCGCACGCGTCGAGCCCCGGCGCCGCAAGGAGCGCGTGCTCGCCGTCGGCGAGCACCTCCGTCGCGAGGAGGTTCTCGCGCGGCACGTGGTGGACCCCCTCGGGGATCCGCTGGTGCGGGGCGGTGACGAACGTCACGTCGACGCCGCGCTTCACCGCGTGGGCGACGCGCTTGCCGAGATCGTCGCGGATGTCGGCGATCTGGGGGGTCGTGAGGATGAACGTCCGGAGCGACTGGTCCATGAGCTCGCCGATCTTCCCGAGGACCCGGTCCTTCCCCGCGAGCAGGTAGACGAGCTGGGGCTCGCCGCGCTCGCCGACGACCCGGTGGAGGCTGTCGAGCCGCTCGAAGACGTCGTGGATCGCGCTCTTGAGCGTCTCGGCGACCTCGAGCGGGGCCTTCGGGCGGAACAGGATCGGCTTCCCGCCGCTCGGCGTCGCGTACCCCTTCTGCGACAGCGATTCGAGGACCTTGTACGCGGACGTCCTCGGGATGCGGGCGGCCCGGGCGAGCGTCGCCGCGTCCCCGACCCCGCGGGCGACCAGGGCGATGTACGCGCGGGCCTCGTAGAGGGTGAGACCGACCGTCGCGAGGACGGCGACCGCCTGCTGGTACTCCTGGGTCGTCTCGCTGCCCAGGGCGACCGCGAGCTCCTCGACCGCCGCCATCGGGGTGGGACCACCGGGGGCCCTCATAATGCTGGGGGTCTCCGGCCCCGGGCTCGGCGGGCCCCCGGCCGGCGCCGGTCGCGGGGTACGCCTACGGGACGGGGTCGGCGAGCCGGGCGAGCGCCGCCTTCCCGAGGAGCGACTCGACCTCCGCCTCGGTGAGGAGTCCCTTCTCGACGAGCAGTGTCTTCACCGGCGTGCCCGTCCGGCTCGCCTCGTGCAGAATCTCCGCGACCTTGAGGTAGCCGAACCGGGGCGTGAGGACCGTCGCGAGCGCGGTCGACCGGAGGAGGTACTGCTCGAGCGCCGGCGCGTTCGGCTCGATGCCGTCGACGCACGTCCGGGCGAAGACGGGCAGGTACCGCGCGAGGATCTCGGCCGAGAAGAGGACCTCGAACGCCGCGAGCGGCATCATGACGTTGATCTCGAGCTGGCCCGCCTGGACCGCGAGCGACGTCGCGACGTCGGCGCCGATCACGTGGAAGGCGATCATGTCGAGCGCCTCGGCGGCCGACGGGTTCACCTTCGCGGGCATGATCGACGACCCGGGCTGGATCTCGGGGAGCCGGATCTCGTCGAACCCCGTCGCGGGGCCACTCGACAGGAGCCGGAGGTCGTTCGCGAGCCGGATCAACTCGCCCGCGAGGTTCCGTAGCCACGACGACGCGGCCGCGAGCGACGCCCGGCTCTGCATCGCCTCGAACGGGTCCCGGGCGACGACGAGGGGAAGCCCCGAGGAGGCGGCGAGCGCCGCGACGGCCTTCGCCCGGAAGCCGGGGAGCGAGTTCACGCCGCTCCCGACGGCCGATCCGCCGAGCGGCACCTCGGCGAGCGCCCGCTCGACGGCGGGGAGCGACTCGAGGCTCCGGTCGAGGGCCGTGGCGTACGCCCGGAACTCCGCGCCGAGGGAGACCGGCATCGCGTCCTTCAGGTGCGTCCGGCCGCCCTTCGCGAGTCCCCGCCATCCGTCGCCCTTCGCCCGGAGGCTCGCCGAGAGGACGCGGACCGCCGCCGCGACGTCCCGGAGCGCGAGGAGGGTCGCGACCTGGGCCGCCGTCGGGAACGTGTCGTTCGTCGACTGCCCCCGGTTCACCTGGTCGTTCGGCCCGACGACCGTGTAGGCGCCCCGGGGCTCGCCGAGGAGCTCGAGCGCGCGGTTCGCGATCACCTCGTTCACGTTCATGTGGAACGACGTGCCGGCGCCGGCCTGGAAGACGTCGACCGGGAACTCCGCGTCGAGCCGCCCCCCCGCGACCTCCTCCGCCGCGGCGATGATCGCGCGCGCCCGCCGCTCGTCGAGCCCGCCGAGCTCGACGTTCGCCCGGGCCGCCGCCGCCTTGAGGAGGCCGTACGCCCGGACCAAGTGCCGCGACGCCCGCAGGCCGCTCACGGGGAAGTTCTCGACCGCCCGCAGCGTCTGGATGCCGTAGTACGCGTCGGCGGGGACCTCGCGCGGTCCCAGGGAGTCGGTCTCCGTGCGGGTGTGGGTCATCGGCCGGGCGACCCGGTATCGCGGGAAAACCCTTTACCCCGCCCGGCCCCGGGGGCCCGGCCGAGCCCGCGCGCCCGGCCCGGACCGACCGTGGTGGTCCTCTCCTCGATCGTGCTCGACGTGGTCGAGAACGTCGCGTACCTCTCGACGGGGCCGCTCCTCTGGCTGTTCCTCTACCTGTTCGCCTGGGAGTCGCCGGCCCTCGCGAGGGCGTCCGGGTTCGGCCGGCTCACGTTCTGGCTCCTCCTGCCCGGGAGCCTCGTCGGCACCATCTCGAACGCCCCGTTCGTCCTGGTCGGGCCGGCCGTCGTGGCAATCAACGTCGGCGGCGGGGTGATCCCGATCGTCCTCTCCCTCCTCCTCCTCCGGCGGTTCCTCGGGCCGCGCGGATCGATCGGCGACACCGTCGCGCTCCTGTTCGTCGTCGAGACGCTCGGCGGTCTCGCGTGGGTCATCGCGGCCGGCTCGGCGACCGTGGGGCCGATCGGGCTCGCCGACGTGGGCGTCGTCGTCCTCGCGCTCCTGCCGCCGCTCGCGCTCGCGGGCCTCTTCCCGCGGTCGGAGGGCCTCAAGCGCGGCGTCTGGGTCCTCGGCTTCGCGGGGGTCGCCCTCCTCCTCACCTACTTCACCACGGCGGCCGTGCCGGGCACGGGGATCGTCTCGGGGTTCCCCGGGTACCTTCTCGCGCCGGCGGTCGTCGGCGTCGGGACGGCCGTCCTCGCGCTCCGGCGGAGCTCGACGATCCCGCTCCCCGACGCGTTCGCGTCGGCGTACGCGACCGCGACGTTCGGCGTCCTCGTGGGCGCGGACGTCCTTCGGCAGCCGCCGCTCTACGAGCCCCCGGCGGCCGCGATCTACTCGATCGGCGGCGCCGGCCTCCTCGATCTCCTGTACCTCACCGGGCTCGTCGCGCTCGCGGCCGGCGTGCTCGCCTACGGCCTCCTGCGGGTCGGCTCCGTCGTGCCGGCGTGGAGCGCCCCCACCGCCCCCGGCGGGGCCCTTTCCCCCGGGGCGCGCCTCCGGAACGCGTTCGCCCGCCTGCGGTCTGGGGACCTCGACGGGGCGGCGGCCGAGTCGGCGACGGCGGCCCGGGAGTCCCGGACCACCGCGCGCGCCCTCTCGGGCCTCCCCGCGGCGCCGCTCGCCGGCCATCCGTGGGGCGAGCTCGGCGCGCCGCCGTGGGTCGACGCCGACCAGGCGAACCTGGAGGCGCTCGCCGCCCGGCGGGGGCTCACGGCGCGCGACGCGTGGCGGGCCCACGTGACGGCCCGGCACCTCACGCGGATCGGGACCGCGGTCACCCGGGCCCACTTCGGGTCGGCGGTGCGCCGGGGGATCGCGTTCTCGATCGACGCCGCGTTCCTCCTCGTGCCGGCGGTCGCGATCTGGACGTACCTCGCCCGGACGCTCCCCGGGTCGGTCGACGACGTCCTCGCGAGCGCCCCTTTCAACGCGGCCGCGTACGGATACGCCGCCTACGCGTTCGCCTACTTCGTCCTCGGCGAACGGCTGTTCGGGACGACCGTCGGGAAGTGGTTCCTCGGCCTCGTCGTCCGGGACCGGGGCCTCCGGGTGCCCGCGATGCTGCCGGTCGTGGTCCGGGACGCGCCGAAGCTGATCCCGCTCACGCTCCTCGGCGTCGGCGGCGCGGCGGCGACGGTCCTCCTGCTCCGGAGCCCGGGTCTCGCCGCCGCCGGGGGAACGGCGGCCGGCGTCGGGGTGCCCTCGGGGCTCCTCGCCCTCGAGAACGTGATCGCGCTCATCATCGTCGGCTTGGGCCTCTGCGCGGTCGCGAGCGCGCTCGTCATGTTCGCCACGACCGAGCACCAGCGGCTCGGCGACGTCATCGCCGGGACCTGGGTCATCCAGGAGGAGCGGCAGGGGCGGTCGGGCCCGGGCCGGTCCGGGTGAGCGGGATCGCGATCGCCGAGACGTTCGCGTCGCGGCCTTCGCGGTTGGTGAGCCGCTCCGTGTCGATCGAGATCGCCCCCACCGTGACCTGGCCCTCGAGGAACCGGCGGCGGACGACCTCCGCCACGTCGACCGCCTTCCCGATCGCGTTCCCGCGCGCCCGGATGACGACCGGGGCGATGCCGCTGTTCAGCTGCGCGACGACCTGGAAGACGTACGTCATCGTCGGCTTCGTGCCGATGAAGACGGTCGCGCCGGGGCCGGTCGGGCCTCCCGGCTCGCGTTCGGTCATCCAATGTTCGAGCGCGGCCCGGTAGATGGCTTTTCCCTTGGGCCCCATCCGCCGCCGAGGGCGGGGGGGCCGCGCCGCCGCCGGCGGGCAAAGGGTTATGCGCGGAACCCGGTAGTCGCGCCCGTCGCGCAGGGGTGGCCCAGCTTGGTCAAAGGCGCCAGGTTGAGGTCCTGGTCTCGTAGGAGTTCGTGAGTTCAAATCTCACCCCCTGCACTCACGCCTTTCCGACCGAGCGGACCCGATCGGCGCGTGCCCGGGGACTCCTCCGGTCCCATGTCGTTCCGTCGGGATGCCGTCTCATTCGCGCCCCCCCCGGACCGACTGGTTATCCGTCGCCTCCCCCGAACGCGCGGGTTCAGCCTTCCGGCGCCGGACCGTCCGAGATTAAGTAGGGTACCCCGATTCGGGGTGGCCCCACGGGGGACTCCGGGTTTGCGGCGGACTCGTCTTTCGTTCGGGATCATTTTCGGAACGGCGGTCGTCGTGCTGCTCGTCCCGTACACGGTCCATTCGACCTCCGCCTCCACCGTCGACCTCAGCACGTCGGGCTGGCTGGCGTACTTCCACGGGACCCTCGTGAACTACACGTCGGTCACGCACTCCGCGAATGGCAGCGTCGCGACGTTCCCCCTCTCCTACTACGAGTTCCTGCCGCCGGGGTACAATTCATCGATGGAGTACCCGCTCGCGATCTACCTGCACGGGCAGCAGTCGACGACCCCGGGCAGCGTCGCCGGAGGGATCATGACCGACATGGTCCAGGACTTCAACGTGACCGGGGCCATCGGGAAGACCGCCCGGGCGATCGTGAACGCGACGACGGTGAACGGTATGATCCTGATCGCGCCGAACACCCGGACCGGGTCCGGCTGGTACATCGACTCGCCGTGCGGCGGACCGCAGCAGCAGGACCTACAGAACGCGATCGCCGACGAGCAGGCCCGCCGGAACATCTCGGGGATGTACCTCTTCGGGATGAGCATGGGGACCGAGGGGACGCTCTACACGGCCGCGACGCATCCGGGCATGTTCGCCGGGATCGGCATCATCGCGCCGCTCACCGATCTCTACGAGGACATGTACTACCGGCAGACGATCGTCGACAACGCCACGACGAACCTGACCCAGCCGTGGGCGTACGCGTCCCTCCAGGCGAAGGCGCAGCTCGTCTGCTCCTCGTGGCCCGCGGTGCTCACCTCCCCGCAGTGGCCCGCGCTCCAGGCGGAGATGACGGCGATGAGCCCGCTTCGGTTCAACGTGTCGAACTTCTCCGGCCTTCCGATCTACGCGACGGCCGGGGGAGCGGACGACCGGGCCCCCAACAACCTCGCGATCTGGCCGGCGTGGCTCAACGTGAACGACACGTTCATCAACCGCACCTGCAACCGGGTCGCCGCGTGGGGCGAGCCGAAGGTCTGCTCCGTCCCGCTCTGGAACCAGCACCTTAGGAACTCGACGCTCTGGTCGTTCCGGTACGTGTACGAGAAGAACGCGGGGCACGACCTCTCCCAGCTGGACCCGTGGGACATGGTCCAGTTCTGGCAGTCCAAGGTGACGGGCGGATTCTACCTCGGTCCGGAGTTCCCCGCCTCCACGTGGAGCCCGACGGCGATCCACGTCAACCACAACTTCAAGTACAACTGAGCCGGGCCCCGGTTCCCCCGGCGCGCGGGCCCCCGAACCAGAGTCTCGGCGGGCGTTCCGACGGGCCGTCTCGAGGGATTCGTTGATGTATCCGTTCATCGCTTTCACCGGGCATGGCCCGGCGGCGACCGTGACGGCGCGCCCCGCCGCCTGCGCCCACTGCGGCACCACGCTCCCCGACGAGGCGGACCGTTGCCCGGTCTGCGGGGAGTCGGTCCGGGGCGGGACGCCCCCCTCGCCGGCCGTCGAGGAGCCGACCCCCCGCGACGCGGGCGGCGACGGCCGGCCGGCGTCGGTCCCCCCGCGGATGGTCCGGCTCCGGCAGTGGGCCGAGTGGAGCCAGCCGCTCGGCGTCACCCTCCCGACGCTCCCCGGATGGGCCGAGGAGGCGAGCCGCCACGGCCTCGACCGCGGGGCGTGGCTCGAGGTCGTCCGCGGCGTCGAGCGGCTCGCCCAGCAGCGGGTCCTCGTCGCGCTCGAGACGTGGGAGCGGGCGACGCGCAACCGGCTCACCCGGCTCGAGGCGTACTCCGTCGACGGGCGGCTCGAACGCGACCAGATCGACGACGTCCTGCACGCCGCCCGCCAGGGCGACATCGCCCCCGCGCTCCAGACGTACCAGCAGGTCGACCGGGTCGTCGCGCTCAAGGAGCGCCACCTGGACCAGGCCCGGGAGGAGCTCGAACGGCTCGTCTCCCTGCTGCGCGACATGGAGGCGCTCGGGTTCGCGCTGCCGGCCGATCCGACCGAGGCGGCCGAGGAGCTCGAGGCGGAGCTCCGCGGCGGCCGGCTCGCGCCGTTGAAGCAGCGCCTCCGCTCGATCCGGCTCCAGACCGTCACGCGGATCAAGACCGCCCTCCCCGCCTACGTGGCGGAGTACGGGGCGTTCCTCGTCCGGGAGCGGTCGGGCGGCGCCTCCGTCGACCTCGAGGCGGCCGAGCTCGCCCGGGCGGCCCGCGCCTTCGTCGAGGGCCGGCCGGAGGAGTCGCTGAGGCGCCTGCGGCTCCTCCAGCAGGTGCACGGCGCCGGCGCGGTCCGGGCGAGCGCCGCCGCCCCGCGCGCCGAGACCGGCGCTACAGGATCCGTTCGAGAAGCCTGACGTCCTCGCCCCAGAAGTGGCGGTGGAGGACGCCGGCCTCGGCGAAGCCGAGCCGCTTGAACATCTCGGCCGCGCCGGTAAACGTGGCGAGCGCGTCGACCCAGATGGATCGGCTGTTGTTGTGCCGGGCCCACTCGAGGGCCGCGTTCGCGAGCGCCGTCGCGACGCCCTGCCGGCGCGCGTCGGGGTCGACGGCGAGGTTGACGAGCCGGCACGCCCCGTCCAAGAACTGGCAGCCGATCGCGCCGATCATCCGCCCGTCGCGGCGCGCGGCGAAGTACGTGACGCCCTCCATCCAGCTCGTGAACTCGAGCGGCGTCGGCTCCCACGCCTTCACGAGCTCGGGCGGCAGCGTCGGGCGGTACGCGTCCCAGACCCGCCGGTAGAGCGAGCAGATGTCGTTCACGTCCTCGTGGGTCAGCCGGTCGACGGCGACCGGCCGCGCGTCCCCCTCGGCGCGGGGCGCCGGCCGGGAGTCCCCCCGATCGTTCGAACGTTCTGCGGCCACGCGCGTTGGGCTCCGTCGGGGAGCGCGAGCTTCATGGCGCCCGTCGGAGATGAATCTTGCCCCCGCTGGTGCTCTCTGAACTGCTCCACCCTCCGAGGGCGCGCTTGAGTTCTTCGCCGCGAATCCTGCCCCCCCGCCCCCACAATGGACCTCCGCGGGGCGATGATACTGAGCCCCCCGCCGACCGGGGCGCCCGGGCTGCGTCCGGCCCGTTCGCGAAGGGGGACTCGAAGGACCTCCACAGGAGCCTCCAGGGACTGTTGCCTTGCCGTCGTGGTCGATTCGGGAACACTTCATACGGTGGTTCGGCTCCGGTTCAGCGCCGTGCCTCTGCCACCCCTCACCGAGACGGGGCACCTTCCAGTGGGAATTCACCACGCTTCTGTAGCAGAGATCCGATCAGTCTTCGGGGACAATGACCACCGGAAAGAGCTCTTGGAGCAACTAGATCGCGCTCTCGCGGCGTTGAGTACCCTAGGTTTCGCACGGCGGATCATCGTAGACGGGTGCTTCTTGGGCCCGCGTGAGGAACCCGAGGATATCGATGTCCTGGTAACGATTGACCGCCTGCCGAGAAATGCCCGCGAGCTGGCAAAGTCAAGGAGGGAGGCGTTGCGCGACCTCCGGAAATCCCTTAAGCCGCGGATAGAAATCCTGTGGTTCGACGAAGGCCTCCCAGAATTCGAGGAGGTCACCTCGTTCTTCCAGGACGGTTGCATCAAGCACGGTGGAATCCCAAAGGGTATCGTGGAGGTGACGCTGTAGGATGGCCGCAACAGAAGATTCACTAGAGGTCCTGAAGCGGCAGGAGCAACGCCTTGAGAAGGCGATCTCAGCGCTTCGGCGAGCGCATCATGACGAGCAGGAGTATGCGAACGAGCTCATTGCTCCGTACGCCTCGCTCCTAATCAGCGTTCGAGCAGACATAGATCATCTTCTAGGCGTTGGGCCGATTGCTGGTGCTGACATTGAAATCCGAGTCGAGTCACCGGAGATTGGCCGAGAAGGCGCCCCGTCGGGGATCCTAACGGAGACACTGGACCGGCTCCGAAAGGCGCTGGCAGGAACGTACGCCGCCGTCGGGAAGTTCAGGTGGTCTGGCCGCGGCCGCTACACCGAGGAAATCCGCCGAGCCGCCGACATACGTGTTCTGGCTCTCGTGCCGGGGAGCCTTAGACTCGGCATCGACTTGCCCGAACCGTTCCACCGAAGGACGATGGACAACTTCGGACCACGGCCGAGCCCAACCCCCGGCCGCGCCGCGCTCGCCGCACTACTAGCCGCTTCAAAATGGGCCGCAAGTGATTCACCCCCAGAGGCCCTATCGGACGCGATTCCTGATCCCACCACGCGTAAGAGCGTTCTCGAGCAGGTCCGGCGGCTGAGCCCCTCTCCCAAGGGGAAGATCACGACCCTCGAGATCTCGGGGGTTAGCATGCAAATCGGCGATTCGGCGAAACTGACCCATGCGGCGCGCAGCCGTGCGCGCGTCGCAGCCTACCCTGGCGGTGGCACGCAGGAGTTCGACGACGTCGGCCAGCTCCGGGCGCTCAACGTAGACCTGGACGAGGGTCGGCGAGTCTTCGTCCTCAGGAAGAGGTCCGGAGACCGGCCTAGTATTCGTGGCGATTTCCCCCCTGAGCTAGCCCATGAGGTGCTGGACGCGATCAAGCACGGCTACCGGGTCAGAGTCGGCGGGATCCTAGAAACGAAGGGCAACGGTAGGGGTGTGCTTCACCTTGGAGAGATCGAACGGCAGCCTGAGGAG
>DATJVB010000010.1:0-16959 GCA_035502055.1 Thermoplasmata archaeon
CAAGGGGGCGCCCGACGCCCCCGCGGCGCGCGACGCGCTCGCCGGCGCGGTGGAGCGGGCGATCGACGTGCCGCTCGAGACGGCCCGGCGCGCGCGGGCGGTCGCGGAGCGGCTTCGGGCCGTCGCCCCGCGACTCAAGGCGACGCTCGGAAGCGACCTCGCGACGGCGTTCGCGCTCCTCGAGGCGGCTCGCGCGGGCGGCGTCGCGAACGCGCGGATCAATCTCCCGGACCTCGAGGCGCTCGGACGACCGACGGCGACCCGGGCCGCCGCGATCGCGTCCGTCGCGGCGCCGATCGGCGAGTAGGGGGCCCGTCCACGGCGCGCCCGTTCGTCCACCTCAACTGCGCGGTCTCCGCCGACGGGCGTCTCGCGTTCGCCGGGGGCGCCCGGGCCCGCCTCTCGGGCCCGAACGACCTCGTCCGGGTCCAGCGACTGCGCCGGGAGGCGGACGCGATCCTCGTCGGCGGCGGGACGGTCCGGCTCGACGATCCCTCCCTGCGCGTCCACTGGGAACTCCTGGGAGAGCCCCCGGGCCGGGACCCGCTCCGGGTCGTCGTGCTGGGGCACCGGCCGGTCCCCGCGGGCGCCCGGGTGCTCCGGCCCCCGCCGGCCACCCTCGTCGCGACGCCCCGGGACGTCGAGCCCGCCCTCCCGCCGGGAGTCGAGCGGATCGCCGTCGGCGACGGGCGGGTCGACCTCGGCGCCCTCCTCGAGGCGCTGCGTGCCCGGGGGGTGCGTTCGGTGCTCGTCGAGGGCGGCTCCGAGATCCTCGCGTCGTTCCTCCGCGAGCGCCTGGTCGATCGGCTGACCGTCTTCGTCGCGCCGACCGTGATCGGGGGGCGGACGGCGCCGGCCCTCGCCGGCGGCCGGGACCTCCCTCCCGACGGGGCCGTCGGGCTCGCGCTCGACGCCGTGGAACGGCTGGACGACGGGGTCCTGCTTACGTGGCACGTCCCGGCGGACGGATCCGGGCGCCCCTAGGCGGCGGCGGGCGCGCACGCCGGGCAGTAGCCGGCGCCGTGGGCGCGTATCGATCCCGTGAAGCATTCGGCGCACAGCGTCCGGTCGCACCGACGGCACCGGCGCCACCCGTCCCGGGCGGCGAGCGCGCGCCCGCACGAGGCGCAGGAGAGCGGACCCGGTGCCTCCCGGGCCGCCCCGACGGCCGGGCGATCGGCCGACGGCGGGACCGGGGCGCGTCGGAGCGCCGACGGGAGCTCGGCGAGGACCGCGTTCACGGACCGCGCCTCGTCCGCGCGGGCCCCGAACGAGCTCGGCACGGCGACGCCCGGCCGGGGCGGCTCGGGGAGCGCGGCGGCGGCCTCGCCGGGAACCGGGGCCTCCGGGCCCGGGCCCTCGTCCCATGGTCTCGGCGGGGCCGACGGGCCCGGCTCCGTCGGGGCCGGCGCGAGGCGGGTCGGGGCCCGGACGAACAGCGCGACTGCCCCGCCGGCGAACGCGATCCCCGCCATCCCCGCGAACAACACCCAGTCGGGCAGCGCCGACGGGCCGAACCGCGCGCCGGCCGCGCCGAGGTACCCCGCGACGGCGACGCAGACCGCGCCCCCGCCGAAGAGGGGGAGCGCGCCGCGAAGCCGGACGGCGGGGCCCGGCGTCGCGGACGGCGGCACCGACCGTCCTCGGACCGCGTCGCCGCCTACGGACAGCTGCCGACGCTCGCGCAGGTCTGCGAGATCTCCTGCACGCTGTTGAGGACGATCGTCCCGCCGGTCGCGGAGCCGAGGTCGTAGTAGAACGTGTACGACACGGCCGAGCTGGGCGAGCTGCTCGGCGTCTCGAGGAAGGCGGTCACGATCTTCGCGACGGGCGTCGCGTTCACCGACAGCGTGAACACGATGGAGAGCTCGGTGCTCGCGGGCGCGCCCGACGCCTCGGTCATCTTGAAGTACTGCGCCACGTCGCCCGCCGTCGCCGCGTTGAGGGCGTAGGCGAGCGTGGTGCTGCCGAGCACCTGGGGCGAGCCCGCGGTCGTCCCGGCGACGGACCCCGGCACGGGGCTCGGCATCGCGGCGAGGCCGATGGCGGTCTGGCTCCACCAGCTGATCGCCGTCGTCGACTCGAAGCTGCCGTTGGCCGCCTCGGTGGGGCCTGTGCCGATCGTGAGGGCCCCGGCGAGGGCGTACCCTCCCACGAACGCGATCACGGTCACGGCGGTCGCTACGTAGATCACCCGCAGCGGGGGACGGTTCTCGCTCATCGAGCCTCGCGGTCGGCGGGGATGGCCCCGGGTCCTATTTGAATCCGGGGGCGCTCAGGAGGCCGACGGGCAGCTGCCGATCGACGCGCATTGCACCGCGAGCTCGGTCGCGTTGCCGCCCGATGGCGCGGTCGATCCGACGTCGAGGAAGACGCTCACCGTGATCGGGCCCGGCGGCGACGCCTGGGTCTCGAAGTAGACGGTCGCGCCCGCCACCGGGACGGACGTTCCGTTGAGGAGCAGCACGATGAGCTCGAACTCCGTGGACCCGGGCGCGTTCTTCTCCACGAAGTCCCACCGGACGGCCGCGTCGAGCGCGGTCGCGGCCCCCGCCGCGAAGCTCCCGTTCGCCGCGGGAAGCCCCGACGGGGCGACGGCGGAGGTCGAGGCGGAGCCGGGAACGGTCGCGGGGACGGTGTCGACCGCGAAGGTGGCGACCGACCACCAGAGGACGGCCGCCGCCGACTCCGCGCTCCCGGTCGCGCTCTCGGTCCCGGCGACGATCGTCAGCTGGGCCGCTCCGTCCCCGGCCAGGAACGCAACCGCGGCGACGGCCCCGAGGATGGCGATCCACGCGCGGGGCGGGAGGCGCGCGCGCCGCCGGCCGGTCACGGGCAGCTCCCGACGGCCGCGCAGGCGAACGAGTCCGCCGCGACCGCGGTCGTGGTGAGGACCGACGGGCTCCCGCCGGTCGTGGGGAGGTACAGCCGGACCGTGACCGTCGACGCGACGCCGGCCGGGCCGACCTCGACGTAGAGCGTCGCCGTCGCCGACCCCGAGCTCCCCGAGAGTCCGAAGCGCAGCTCGAGCTCCGTCGACCGGGGCGCGGCGGTCGACGCGAAGAACGTCCAGATCTCGGCCGACGCCCCCGCGGTCCCGTTCGCGAGCAGGAGGTCCACGCTGCCGTTCGCGGGGAGGACGCTCGGGGCGGCCGCCGAGAGGTTGCCGAGACGGGCGACTCCGGCGACAACGCCCGAGGTCACCTTCTCGAACGACCACCAGGAACCGACCCCGGAGAACCCGACGCCGGTCCCCTGGCCCCGCTCGACGGTTCCCTTCGAGATCTTGAGGGTCGAGCCGGCGGCGAGGCCGATCCCGCTCGCGACCAACGCGACCGCGAGGAGGACGGGCGCCGTCGCCCCGGTCGGACCCGCTCGTCGGCGCCGCATCTCGCGCTCGGTCGCCGGCCGACGGGGCCGGGGAAATTAACCGTTCCGCGCCCGGCCGGGGCCCCGGGCGCACCGTTATAGTCCGAACCCTCTCCGCTGGAGCGTAGCCGATGAAGCTCGTCCACTTCCTCCTGGGCGACCAGTTCCACTTCGGGATGCTGACCGACGCGAACGAGTTCATCGACCTCGACACGGCGTGCCGGGACTACTTCGGCGTCAACCCCGTCAAGGGGGCCGACCCGAGCCGGTTCCGGGACATGCGCGCGTTCTTCTCCGGCGGCCCCGAGTCCGTCGAGCTGACCCGGAAGATTCTCGACTACATCGAGCGTCGCCGGAAGATGGGGTGGACCCCCCGGGCGGCGACCGGGGCGCGCTACCTGTTCAAGGCCGAGGAAGGGGTCCGCCTCCTCGCCCCGGTCATCAACGGGGTCAAGATCTACTGCCTCGCGTCCAACTCGAAGAGCCACCTCGCGGAGCAGGGCCGCGCGCCGCCGAAGCAGCCGTACGTCTTCACGCGGTTCTTCAACAGCCTCGTGGGCCCGAACGAGCCGCTGGTCCTCCACGGCGCGGGGACGTTCCCCGATGTCGAGCTCGAGCTCGCCGCGGTCGTCGGGAAGGCGGGAAAGCACATCCCGGCCGAGCGGGCGTACGAGCACATCGCCGGGTACACGATCGCCCTCGACATGGGGTACCGGGACCTCCAGTACCCGGGCGAGGGTCCCGTCGACTGGGTGATGGGCAAGGGGTTCGACGCCACGATGGCCGTCGGGCCGTGGATCGTCCCGAAGGAGGAGGTCGGCGATCCGTACCCGCTCCGGATGGAGCTCAAGGTCGGCGACGAGGTCCGCCAGGCCGGCGACACCAACGACTACCTGTTCCGTCTCCCGCAGATCGTCGCGCACCTGTCGCGGGGGATCACGCTCGAGCCGGGCGACCTCCTGTCGCTCGGTACCCTCGGCGGGACGCCCGGCTTCGAGTTCGGGAAGGAGAGCCGTCGGCTCGTCGCCGGCCAGTCGGTCGAGGGGTCGATCGAGCGGATCGGGCGGCTCGTCATCCCGGTCCGTCCGGAAGCCGCGCCTCCCCCCGGAGCACCAGGAACAGCGCCACCGGCGGCGTGACCGTCCGGACGTCCCCCGGCGCGCCGGCGACCCCCCCGTCCGGGAACGGGTAGTCGACCGGCTCCACGAGTTCGACCGTCGCGCGCGCGCCCCGGGGCGAGGGGACCGTGGCGTTGCGCCACGGGTCGAACCGATCGAGGCCCGCCCGGTCGAGCGGGGCGACGACGAACCCGGTCCCCCCGTGGAGCGACCCGGGCAGCCGGATCAGCCGGTGGATGTCCGTCGTCACCGGGGCGTCGGTCTCGCCCTGCACCTCGATGCGGGCCCGGTCGATCACCGCCGCGAGGAGCCCCTTCGGGGGACCCCGAGGGAAGACGTCGAGCGCCCCGGTCGTGCGGATCTGGCGCCCGCGCCCCTCGGTCACGAGCGAGCGGGCGAGCGACCGGGCCTCGCCCGGCGGCGTCCCGTGGGCCTCCATGTCGTCGCGGGCCCCCGCGGCGCCGAGGCCGTCCCACCGCTCGAGGAGCGATCGGACTGCCCGGCCGCTCCGCCCCCGCCATCCCGGCGCGTCGGCGGGGGCGAGGCGATGGTACGTCCGCGGCCGACCGGGACCCCCGCCGCCGTCGCCGTCGTCGGACCCCCCGAGGTCCGTCGGCCCGCCCTCCCGCACCTCGTCGACGCCGACGTCCGGCGCGACCCCCGTGCCCTGGATGTAGTCGACGAGCTCCCGGCGCTCGGGGCTCGAGAGCGGCCAGTATGCGGGGTCGTGGACGTGGATGTGGTAGCCGCGGCCGCCGGAAAAGACGATCGTCATCCGGTCCTCCGGGATGCCGAAGTCCCGGACGAGGAAGTCGTCGAACAGATCGCGGGCCCGGTCCCGGACCCGCTCGAGCTGCTCCGGGTAGCCGAGCCGCTCCGCGCCGCGCAGGTGGTCCGCGTCGAGGTCGAAGATGAGATCGGCCCCCAGCCACTCCTTCTGGGCCATCGTCGGGTGGTCGGGGAACCGGTAGTAGCCGCACGAGTAGTAGACGTGCCGAGGCGCCTCCCGGGCGAGGAACGCGTGCAGCGCGTCGGTGGTCGAGAAGCTCGCGTGCCGGCGCATCAGCGTGCGCTCCGTGAACGGGAACGCGGCGAACTCCCGGCGCGCGAACCGTCCCGGCGGGTCGATCCGGGCCTCGCGGTAGTACTCGGCGAACGCCGCGTGGGCCCACTCGAGGGGGCGGCCCGCGAGCGCGACCGTCTTGCCCACGTCGGGCGATGGCCCGGGACGGATGAAAGCTCTCGCCGGGCGGGGGAGCCGCGCCCGAGGACTACTCCGCCTCGGGCTCGGCCGGGGCCGCTGACGCCTCGTCGAGCAGCGCCGACTCGCGCAGCCGCGCGAGGAGGTGGAACACCGCCGTGTGCTCGCTCCCCTGGAGCAGAAGCCGGATCGCGCGCGTGGCCCGCGCGAGCTCGGCCTCCCGCCCGATCAGCGCCACCGTGGTCCCGTAGACGCTCACGGCGCAGCCGGAGAGCTCCTCCAGGCGGGCGCGCGCCCGGCCCCGTTCGCCGATCACCCGGGAGCGGATCCGCCAGAGCGCGCGCTTGTCCCGCTTGCCGCTCACCTCCTTGATGTCGAGCACGCCGAGATACGTGTCGTCCTTGAGGAGGCGCCACGCGCGCTCCGGCGAGAATCCCCGGCCGATCGCGAGCACGATGTCGCGCGCCCGCAGCACCCCGTCGGGGTCGCCCTCCGTGTTCGACGCGATCGCGAACTCCTCGTCGTCGGCGTCGACCGAGATCGTGGTCCGGGTCGCCTCCTCGAGCCGTCGCTTCGTGGACCCCCCCGGACCGATCGCCGCCCCGACGCGGTCGTCGGGGATCCGCACGAAGACCGTCGGCACGTCAGGCCCCCGCGGCGAGCGTCCGGCCGCCGATCGCGGTGTAGAACGAGTCGTCGTCGACGTCCGCTCCGAGGCGGCGGAGGTACCGGGCGAAGTTGTCGGAGTCCCGCCGGAGCAGGGCGGCCGCCTGCGGATGCTCGACCGAGACGGACTGCGCCACGTCGATGAGGACGGGGGTCCCCTCGTGCAGGAGCACGTTGTACGGCGAGAGGTCCCCGTGGACCAGCTTCGCGTCGCGGACCATCCGGCCGATCTGCGCCTCGAGGTCCCGCCGGAGCCGCTCGGGGTCGTCGACGATCGCGTCCTTGAGCCGCGGCGCCGCGAGCCCCTCCGTGCCGACGAACTCCATCACGAGCACGTTCCGGAGGTAGCCGTACGGCTCGGGGCACCGCACCTCCGCCGCGCGGAGCCGTCGCAGCATCGTGTGCTCCCGCCGGGTCCACGCGAAGATGAGCCGGGCGTAGTTCCGCTCGCTCGACTCCCGACGGAGCTCCTCGAGGGCGTACGGGGGGAGGTGCTTGAAGACGCTGTTCCCGACGCGGTAGATCTTCACCGCGCGCAGCCCGCCGGCGCCGCTCGCGCGGAAGACGCCGCCTTCCTTCCCCGTCGAGATCGGGAAGTCGACGGCGTCGAACTGCCCCTGCGTGATGAGGCGCGAGACCGCGACGAGCGTCGGGTGGTCGAAGAACTCGTCGAGCAGCTTGCGGTGGTCGCGCTCCCGGCGACGGTCCTCGGTCCGCTCGTGGCGGGGGAAGACCACCGCGGAGGGGTTCGGCATGGCTCGCCGGTACCTGGGGAGCGGGCGTCCATAATCCTTGCCGACGCCGCCCGCCGGGACGGCCGAGGGGTCACCCCGGGGTAACCGGGGCTTTTTGAGCGTCGGGTCGCCATGTACATCTGATGCCCCGGTTCGTTTCCCTCGCCCCGCAGGAGGCCCCCGCCCGCCGCGCGACGCCCGGCGGAACGCCGCCGCCGAGCCCGCCCGAAGGACCCCGCCCGTTCCCGCTCGGGGTGCGCCTCGATGCCCCGGCGGACTACGACGAGATCTTCCGGGTCGTGCGCGGGGCCGTCCGGCACGTCCTCGGCATCGAGCGGACCGGCCTCGGACTCGGACTCTCGAACCTGCCGCCGTCGCTGGGGGCCTACTGGCCGGTCACCGGGAACCTGATCGTCCTCAACGAGGGGCTCGTCCAGGCGATGCGGGCGAACGCCACCTCCGCCCGCGAGTACAACTCGTTCGTCTTCGTGATCCTGGCCCACGAGTACCTCCACGCCCTCGGCTACCTCGACGAGGCCGCGGTCCGCCGCGTGACCGCCTCGGTGGCGCGGGAGGCGCTGGGGCCGGACCACCCCGCGTCCCGCATGGCGTCCGGGGACCTCTGGCGGATGTACCCGTTCCTCCAGTACGCGCCGCGCGGGGACGGACGCCGCCTCCGGGTGATCGGGAACTTCGACTCCTCGTCGACGCAGCAGTACATCCGCTGAGCGTCGCCGGGCCCTCGGGCCCCCCGCCCAACGCTTATGATGGCCGGGTCGCTCCCTCGCCGGCGCCCACATGTCCGCGGGGTTCGACCTGGTCGGGGTCCTCGTCGTCCTCCTCGGCGTCGCGCTCCTCGCCCTCGAGTTCATCCACCCCGGCGCGCTCCTCCTGATCCCGGGGTCGATCCTCGTCGTCGGCGGGATGCTGTTCCTCCTTCTGCCCGACGTCCTCCTCAACAGCCCGTGGGGCCTCATCGTGATCGCCCTCGCCGCGAGCGGCTCGGCGCTGCTCGAGATTCCCTACTACCGATGGATCGCGCCGACCCACGGGCCGATGACGACGACTTCGGCCGGGTTCACGGGGGAGATCGGGACGATCGTGGCCGACGTGGTGCCCGATTCGCTTAAGGGGAAGGTCCGGGTCCGGTCGGAGATCTGGTCCGTCCAGGGGGAGCGTCCGATCCCCGTCGGCACCAAGGTGCGTGTCGTCGGCGGGGAGGGGGTCTCCCTGCGCGTCGTCCCGATCGAGGAAGCCGAGGAGCCCGCGAAGGTCTAGGGGGAGCGATGGCGGACTACACGGGGGTCATCGTCGGCTCGGTCCTGTTGGCGCTGATCATCATCATCGTCCTGTACCGGTCGATCACGATCATCAGCCCGTACCAGCAGGGGATCGTCACGCTGCTCGGATCGTACCGGCGGATCCTGCCGAGCGGCTTCAACACCGTGAACCCCCTCGCCTCCGTCCAGAAGGTCGACCTCCGTACGCAGGTCCTCGAGGTCCCGCGCCAGGAAGTGATCACGAAGGACAACTCGCCGACGAACGTCGACGCGATCATCTACATCAAGGTCGTCGACGCCCCGAAGTCGTACTTCCAGGTCCAGGACTACCACGTTGCGACCGTCGCCCTCGCCCAGACGACCCTCCGGTCGATCATCGGCGATATGGAGCTCGACGAGGTGCTCTACAACCGGGAGCGGATCAACACCCGGCTGCGCGACATCCTCGACGAGGCGACGGATCGGTGGGGCGTCCGCGTCGAGGCCGTCGAGATCAAGGAGGTCGACCCCGTCGGCCCGGTCAAGTCCGCGATGGAGGAGCAGACCGCCGCCGAACGGCAGCGGCGGGCGGCCGTGCTGCGGGCGGACGGCGAGAAGCGCAGCGCGATCCTGATGGCGGAGGGCCAGAAGCGGTCCCGCATCCTGCAGGCCGAAGGGGTCCGGCAGTCGAGGATCCTCGAGGCCGAAGGGGGCCGCATGGCGACGATCCTCGAGGCCCAGGGAGAGGCCCAGCGGCTGCGGATCCTCGCCCTCGGGGCCGGGGCGCTCGACGCCCGCGCGCTCACGGTCCTGTCACTCGACACGGTGACGCAGATCGGCAACGGCCAGGCGACGAAGATCCTGTTCCCCTTCGAGTTCACGCGGCTCATGGAGGGCGCCAGCGAGTACCTCGGTGTCGGGCGCACGGTGCCCGACCGGGGCCTGAGCGGCCTCGACGAGCTCCAGAAGCAGATCGGGGCCGTCGACGACGTGCTGGGACCGATCCCGAAGCAGACCGAGCTCCTCACCGAGATCCGGTCGATCGAGGACGAGATCAAGGCGGAAGCCGACGAGTCGGTCTCGATGGTCGACGGGAACTCCGCGTCGAAGGCAGCCGCTCCGGACGACGACGATGCGGCGACGTCGCCGGGGGGCGGAGCCTCTCCAAAGACTCCCCCGGCCGCAGCCCCCGCGACCACCCCGCCGCCTCCACCTCCGAAGAAGTAGGCGCCGGACGATCGGCCCGGCCGGGGTTCGAGCGCTACACCGGCGGGCCCGGCGGCGGATCCGCGCCCTCGGCGATCCGCTCCAGGTAAACCTTCTGCGCCGCCCTCGGGGCGACGAGCATCGCAAGCGAACCCGCGATCGCGGGCCAGAGCGGCCGGACCGGGAACGCGGTGAGGTACGGGGCGATCTGGGTGATCGCCCGGAGGCTCTGCCGTCGGGACGGGTGCGGGGATCGGAGCGTCGCGAAGAACCGGTGGCCCTCGACGATCGCCCCCGCGATACGCTCGAGCTCCGGGTCCCCGAGCGAGTGGCCGAGCTCGATCAGGAGCCGCTGGCCCTCCGCCTGCCGAAGCGAGGCCCCCGCGAGGGCCGCGCGCGCCCCCGGGCCCCCGCCGCTCCAGCTGACGTTCCCCGCATGCAGGCGGTACTGCGTCCACCGGTCCCCCTCGCATCGGATGGCGCCAGGCGCGGCAAGGGCGGCGATGAAGAACAGCAGCGCATCGATACCGGCCTCCGCCCGTTCGATCCACGGGAGGAACGGCTCGACGGCGGACCGGCGCACGACCATGCTGCTGGTGTTGAAATCCGCGCCCGCCTTGGCCAGACGACCGAGCTGCGTGCGCTTCGCGCCGGCCGGAAGATCGATCACCCTCCCGGGTCGCATGACCCCCCGCACGTGCGATCGGAAGCCAGGGTAGTGGATCGGATGGCCCGCGGGGTCGATGAGCTCGACCTCGTGGTGGAGGTACGAGAGCGTCGGATCGGCGGCGAACCGCTCGGCGACGTGGACGAGCTTCCCGGGCAGGAACCGGTCGTCGTCGTCCAGGAAGCAGAGGACCTCCCCGCACGTCGACCGGATCGCCCGTCCGACCGACCGCCCCATCGGAGCGTCGACCGGTCCCGCGACCGCCCACTCCGGATGCTCGGCGGCGATCATGCGTGCGCCCTCCGGGTCGGGACCCCCGAGCACCGCGACGCGCTCGACTGCCGACCCGAGTCGCGCGACCGCCCCGTCGACCGACTCGAGCGCGGAGCCGAGGTAGCCGCGGGGCCACCCTTGAACCACCGCCACGGAGATCGTCGGGGGAGGCATCCGCGCCGCGGGACGGGGCCGCGGCTACAAAGCGGCTCGCGCACCGCCCGGGGGGTCCGAAGGGGCTAATCCCCCCGGGGCCTCCGTGGCCGCGCCGGGGGACCGCGCGGGACAGCCGGCCCCGCGTCCGAACGAATCGATGCACGATCGGGTCATTTTCCTCTCCGAACCGCTGCTGAGCACGGAGTTCGTGCAGCATCACCTCGTGGTCCCGCTGGCCGCCCGTCTCGCGGCGTGGTTCTCCGTCGGGATCGCCGCTCCGGCGCTCGCGGCCGACGTCCGCGCGGAGCTCGCGACGGTCGGGGTCGACGCGATCGACGGCGGCGCGTGGTTCCCCCCGCCCCGGTCCCCGCGCGACGAGGCGCCGTCGTATACGCTCGCCTGGAGCCGCGAGGCGATGGCCGGCCTCAACAGCCGGCTCCTCGAGCGGGTCCTCCGTGGCCAAGACGGCTTCCGGGTGAACATCTCGATGACGAACGCCGCCCAGTCCGACCTCTGGTACATCCAGAGCCGTCCCCTTCCCGACGCGCTTCGATCGATGGCCCCCGCCTTCCGACCGGGACTTCGCGTCGCGATCCGCGCGGGACAGCCGCTCGTGGAGATGCTCGACCGCCGGCTCTGTCGCCGGGCGGCCGCGCGGGCCCGCGTCCGATACTCGAGCTCCCGGCACGTGGCGGAACTGTACGGGCGGGCCGGGTTCGCGGTCGACGGCGTGATCCCCTCGTTCGTCTACCCCGACTCGTGGACGCCGTCGACCGCCCGGCCGTCCCGGGACTACGTGCTCGGGTACCTTGGGAAGGAGACGGACACGGAAGCGCTGGGGGAGCTCTCGGCGCTCGGGTTCCCGGTGAAGGTGTTCGGCAGCAAGAGCGCGGGGTGGATCGACGACCTCCCCCGCACGACCGGCCCCACCCGCGTCGAACGTCTCGGGCGGGTCTCGCATGAGCAGCTGGTGAACCTCTACACGAACGCCCTGTTCACGGCGTTCCCGTTCACCGAGGAGTCGTTCGGGCTCGTCCCGATCGAGTCGATGGCGTGCGGCACACCGGTCCTCACCTACGCGATGCAGGGGCCGGCGGAGACCGTAGCGGACCGGGAGACCGGCTGGCTGGCACGGGACCGGTCGGATCTCGTCTCGATCGCGCGCGAGGTCGTCCGCACCGGCCTGCCCGCGGGGATGCCGGCGGCGTGCATCGCCCGAGCCGGACGGTTCCGCCTCGGCTCCGTCGCCGAGGCCTGGCGCGCGATGCTGCGGTCGAGGCTCGATCGCGGACCCTCGGCGAGGGGTTGACCAGGCGGGCCCCCGTCACCCTTCGTAGATCGGGGCCCCCCGGTAGTGAAGCTCCCAGAGGTAGACGGTCCCCACCGGAGTCGACCATACGCTCGCGACGACCCCGTACGTCGTCTCGTTGGCGAGATTGGGCCACAGCCACGGCGGGACCGCGAACTGTTGATCCGACGAGAGCAGGACGTACTCCGGGAGGGCGGACGCGTTGAACGGCAGGTAGACGGGTTGCTGGGGGGTCCAGTAGAGCGAGTAGGCCTCCCGGCTGTTCGCCACGAACGGGAAGAGGTCGTCCGAGGCGAGCACCGGCGCCCCCGAGGGGATCAGCGCGACCGCGGTAGCGACCGCGGTGAAGCCGGGCGCTACCTGGTAGGACACCCGATACCCGGAGAGCGGGCTGTTCAGGTGCTGCTGGAGCGGGTTGACCGGCGTGAGGTAGAGATTCGCTACCACGAGCACCGCCAGCATCGCTCCCGCGGCCCGAGCCGGGGTCACCCGTCGGAACGGGCGGCGCAGGCGCATCCGGTCCGCGTCGAGTCGACCTCGGGTCGCGCTCCGTGCCATCTCCCGAAGTCGGGGGAGGACGACGCGGCGGAACGGCTCCACTCCGAGGACCGCGGCTAGGATGAGGGGCGCGGCGGGCAAGAAGCCGTACTGATATCCCAGGACGGACCAGTAGAGTTGCGAGGACTGTAGGCTGAACAGGAACCACGGGGCCACCAGGATGAGGGCCCGGGGCGCGCACAGCGGGAGGAACCCGAGCAGCCCGACCAGCAGGACCCAGTACTCGAGCTTCTTCTGCCAGAAGGCGGCCACATCGAGATTGAACGGCAACCCGGCCCCGGTCGCGGCCCCGAGGAGACTCCCCGAGCCCGACGGGGGGTGCGGGGGCGTGCCCAGGAAGGCCGGTAGCAGCCACCACTCGAAGAGGCGGAGCGCCGCATAGGCCACCGCCGAGGCGGCCAAGAGTCCGAGCGAGTACCGCGCGGCCCGGCCCCGGAGCGCCCCGCGGACCCGTTGGATGATCGGGGGAGGCGGGGTCGCGGGGGGGGCGGAGGCCCCTTTCGCCCGAAGGCGCACCCCGGGATCGAGCAGGAAATAGAGCGCGAGGGCGGCGACGAGGAACGGGGTAACTTCCAGCGTCAGGAACGCGGCGGTGGCGGCGACGAAGCCGAGAAGATACCGCTCCGAGAGCCAGAACCAGAACAGGGTGAGCAGTTCGGTGGGGATGAACGCCTCGAGATGGAAGTCGTAGTTGCTCGACGTGAGGATCGGCGCCCACGCGAGGTAGAGGATGCATATCCCGACCGCGATTCGCCGGTCTCCGAGAAGCACCGTCCCAATCCGGTAGAGCGGGACGGCGGCGAACGCCACAACGATCGACTGGACCACGGTCAGGGTAAGCGGCGCCGGGAAGGCGGCGTAGACCGGGACGACGAGATAAAGGATCGGCGCGGGGTGCACTTGGAGGAACGACGTGTCGCCCGACGACTCCCAGTTCCCCGACTCGTAGAAGAGCTGCCCGTGGGCGGTCGTCCACAACGCTTGCTGGAAGATTCCGAGGTCCCAGTTCGAGACGGTGAATTCTACGATCCGCAGCGCCCCGAGCGTTATCGATGCGGCCATGTAGGCCGCCATCGCGAATCCGAGCAGCGTTCCGGGATCGCGGAGCCGCGAGCCGACGGCCCGGGGGGAGGGAGGCGTCGAATCGGCCGGCGGGGCGGACGAGCCCATCCCCGGTCGATGCGGTCGGGAATATAGCCTCGTGTCGACCGGGCCGAACCGCCTCGGCGTCGCTTATGCCGCGAACAGGCTAGGCGTCGACGTGCCGGCCGATCCTTCGGAGATCGCGTTCGTCCACGACTCCCGACGATTCGACGGCCTGCGGAACCACTGTCTCGAGTATGCGGAGGCGACCGAGGCCGCCGGGACTCCCGTTGCCCTGTACACCTGCGTGGACCCCTCGGCCCGCGCGGAATACGCGATCGATGGCACCGCGATCTGGGGCCGACGGTTTCCGGGCGTTCGACTCGAGATGGCCGCGAACCGGGGGCTCGGAGTCTTTGCCCGACGGATCGCCCGCCTCCCCCAACGGCTTGTCCACGTGGGGTCGGTCCACCTCGCGGGCGCCGCGTCCCGCCGACGCGGGGTGGTCATCACGGTCGCCGATATCGCGAAGCGCACCACGCGGCTCTACTCCACCGCGGCCTCGTGGTTGCACAACTTCTTGCTCCGCTCCGTCCACCGCGCGGCGGCCGTGACGACGCCCTCGGAATGGGTCCGAGCCGACGTGGCGAAGGTCACCGGGTTTCCGATCGAACGCATCGTCGTGGCCCCCCTCTGGGCCCGACCCCCCGTGCCGCCGATCGGCGAGGTCCCCCCACCCGCGTACCCGTCGGCCGATCACCCGTGGACGGTACTCTTGGTGTCGACGGACCGACCGCACAAGAACATCGGCGCCTTCCTCCGTCTCATCCGAGATCTGGGACCGGAGTATCGAGGCCGGTTCATCGGCCGCGCCTCGCCGGCCACCCGCGTCGCGGTCGAGCGCCTCGGACTGTCCTCCCGGCTCTCCATCGGAACCGACGTCCCCAGCATGACCAACGAGTACCGGGCCGCGCAGGTGCTCGTGCAGCCGTCGCGCTACGAGGGGTTCGGCGGTCCGGTGCTCGAGGCGATGGCGCATGGAGTCCCGGTGGTGGTGAGCCGGGCGACGGCGCTTCCCGAGCTTGTGGGCGACGCCGGCGCCCTCGTCGATCCGGACGACGCGGCGGGCTGGCTCGCGGCCGTGCGGGCGCTTTCCGCGGAAGGCGCCTGGAGCGCCGCCCATCGTCGATCCCTCGCTCGAGCGGCCGAGTACACCATCGACCGGACGGGACGCGCCCTCGCGACCGCCTACGAGATCGCGAGTCTTCGATGAACGGACCCCCGGGGTCGAAACGATCCGGGTGGCCCGCCGGACGCTTCGAACGGAACTTGGTTTCGGGGGCCGACGTCGGCTGCCCTGTCGGGCACTCGGGCCTCTGGTCGTAAGGAGCCCGGCGCAACGCCGATATGTGGGCCGTTCGCTCCCGGGGCCAGGGCATACCGATGTCCGAGTCAGTCGTCGTCGACCAGCGAGGGGCCGTTCGTGAGATTCGGATCAACCGGCCCGAACGACTGAACGCGCTCGATGTTCCGTCGTTCGAGACCCTTCGCGTAGCCCTTCGAACCGCGGGGCTCGATCCGGCGGTCCGCGCGGTACTCCTCACGGGCGCAGGACGGGCGTTCTGCGCGGGGGGCGATATCGAGGCCATGGACGCGGCCCGTGATCGCGCCGGGCTGGCGGAGCTGTTCTGGGCGCTGACCGGAGAGCAGGAGCTCGCGGTGCGGGAGATCCTCTCGATTCCGAAGCCCGTCGTCGCCGCGCTGCCGGGGTTCGCCGCCGGCGGGGGACTCTCGCTGGCTCTGGCGTGCGACTGGAGGATCGGGGTCCCCGCCGTGGAGCTCATTCCGGCGTTTCCCGGACTCGGGGCGGTGCCCGACGGCGGATTGACGTACTTCCTTCCCCATTTCCTCGGAATCGGCCTCGCCCAGGAGATCCTCTTTTCCAATGCCCGGGTGCCGGCGGATCGCGCGCAGGCCCTCGGGTTGATCCACGAGATCGTGGAACCCGGCCGGCTCATGCCTCGGGCGTGGGAGAAGGGCGAAGAGCTCGCCTCGGGCCCGACGTTCGCCTTCGGCTGGATGAAGCGGCTCCTGGTCTCCGCGTTTTCCGAGAGCCTCGAGTCCCAGTTGGCGGCGGAACGGCGAGGGGCTCTCGAGGCCGCTCAGCGCGATGAGCTTCCGGAGGGGATTCGGGCGTTCCGCGAGAAGCGGCGTCCCCGGTTCCACCCCTAAGGGCGAACGACCCCGGTACCGACCCCGCCGCGCGAGGCGCGGGGAGGACGAGCCGACCCGTAGTACTGGCTCGCGATGGGTTTTAGCCGATTCGGGCCCGAATCCGGCCCGTCCTACGGCGGCGATTCCGCGCGCTCCGGGGAGCCGTTAAATAACGAGGGAGGGTCGCAACGCCGTCACCTCTCTCGAGGGAGACGGAGACCCTATGGAGGCCGGACTCAGCACCTTCCTCGTCTTCGCCGCCGTCGCGGCGGCGTTCGGGGTCGGATCGATCGTGGCGAACCGGGCCATGGGGGCCCGGTCGCGCCGCGCCTACCTCCAGTACACGACGTACGAGTGCGGCGAGGAGGCGGAAGGCGAGGCTCAGATCGACTTCCCGACGCAGCACTACACCTTCGCGATCGTCTTCGTCGCCGTCGACATCACGGGGTTCGTGCTCGCCCTGTGGGGGCTCACGTTCCGCGGGATCAACTCGAACCTCCTCCCCACGGTGATCGCGTTCGGCTTCACGGGCCTCGCGCTCGTCGGCATCTACTACGCCCTCCAGGGCGAGAGGCGGTGGGTCGTGTGAGCGAGAGCGACACATCTCCGCCGCCGGCCGCCGCGCGGGAGGCGGCCGCCGCGCCACAACCGCTCCCGATGGCGACCGAGCCCGCGGTGCCGTTCGTGGAGATCGAGACCCTGCGGGCGCGCGAGTTCATCCCCGCCGCCAAGGAGGCGCTCAGCGCGCTCCTCAAGGAGCAGGCCGACGGCAAGATGATCCGCCCGGTCTTCAACTGGGCCGGCCGGAACTCCCTCTTCCCGCTCCACTGGGGCCTCGCCTGCTGCGCGATCGAGTTCGCGAGCGCCTTCGGGGCGCGGTGGGATGCCGAGCGGTTCGGCGTCGTCCCCCGGTCCTCGCCCCGCCAGTGCGACCTCCTCATCGTCAACGGAACCGTCACGTGGAAGGTCGCGCACAAGCTCATCACGCTCTACGAGCAGATGCCCGAGCCGAAGTGGGTCATCGCGATGGGCAACTGCGCGACCGGCGGCGGCCCGTTCCGGACCGCGTACTCCGTGGTCCCGGGGGTCGACAAGCTCGTGCCGGTCGACGTGTACATCGCCGGCTGCCCGCCCCGTCCCGAGGCG
>DATJVB010000011.1:0-13971 GCA_035502055.1 Thermoplasmata archaeon
CAAGGTCCGCACGGTCCGCGGGCTCTCCCGGGAGATCGTCGAACAGATCTCCGACCTCAAGCACGAGCCGGAGTGGATGCGCGACTACCGCCTGCGCGCCTTCCAGCACTTCCTCGACCGGCCGATGCCCGATTGGGGACCGAGCCTCGAGGACCTGGACTTCGATGCCTACACGTACTACGCGAACCCGCTCGCGGAGGGGGACGCCAAGCGCTCCTGGGACGACCTGCCCGCCGACATCAAGAACACCTTCGACAAGCTCGGCATCCCGAAGGCGGAGCGGGAGTACTTCGGTGGGGTCGGGGCCCAGTACGACAGCGGCACCGTCTACCACAAGATCCGTGAGGACCTGACGAAGAAGGGGATCATCTTCACCGACACCGACACGGCGATGCGGGAGTACCCGGAGATCTTCCGGAAGTACTTCGGCAAGATCATCCCCTACAACGACAACAAGTTCTCCGCGCTGAACAGCGCCGTCTGGTCCGGCGGGAGCTTCGTCTACGTCCCGCCCGGCGTCGACGCGGGGATCCCGCTCCAGGCGTACTTCCGCATCAACGCGAAGAACGTGGGCCAGTTCGAGCGGACGCTCATCATCGCCGACCGGGGCGCGAAGGTCCACTACATCGAGGGGTGCACCGCGCCGATCTACTCGACCGACTCGCTCCACGCCGCCGTCGTCGAGGTCGTCGCCGAGCCCGACGCGAAGGTGCGGTACACCACGGTCCAGAACTGGTCGAAGAACGTCTACAACCTCGTCACGAAGCGCGCCGTCGCCTACGAGAACGCCCTCGTGGAGTGGGTCGACGGGAACATGGGCAGCAAGGTGACGATGAAGTACCCCTCGGTCTACCTCCGGGGCCGGGGCGCACGGGCGGACGTCCTGAGCGTCGCGTTCGCCTCCGAGGGCCAGATCATCGATAGCGGCGCGAAGGCGGTCCACTCGGCGCCGGACACTTCGAGCAAGATCGTGTCGAAGTCGATCGCCATCCGGGGCGGCCAGACGAGCTACCGCGGGCTTCTGCACGTCGCGAAGGGGGCGACCGGCGTGAAGGCCGCCGTGCGGTGCGACGCGCTCCTCCCCGACGAGTCGAGCCGGTCGGACACGTACCCCTACAACGAGATCCACGAGGAGGACGCGACGATCACCCACGAGGCGGTCGTCGGGAAGATCGGCGAGGAGCAGATCTTCTATCTCATGAGCCGGGGCCTCTCCGAGTCGGACGCGATCCACCTCATCCTGATGGGGTTCCTCGCCGAGTTCTCGAAGGAGCTGCCCGTCGACTACGCCCTCGAGCTGAACCGGCTCATCCAGCTCGAGATGACCGGCGCCGTCGGATAGGCCGGTCGGCCCCGCGGTACCGTTAAGCCCGCCCGCGTCCGACCGGGCCGTTCCGCGATGCCGGTCTTCCGCGACTCCTGGGGCCTCACCCGGACGTCGTTCCGGATGCTGTGGGAGAACCCCGCGCTCCTGTACCTGCCCCTCCTCGCCGCCGGCGCCCTCCTCGCGACGGTGCTCGTCGTCGTGGGGCCGGTCGTCGCCGCGTTCCTCTGGGAACCGGCGGCGGCCCTCGCCTTTGCCCACACCCCCGGGGGGGCGGTCACGCTCCTCGTGCTGTTCCTCACCCTCTACGTCGCCCTCGTCTTCGTCGGGAACCTCTTCTACGCCGCGCTGATCGCGGTCGCCACGGACCGGCTCAACGGGCGGACGCCGACGATCCGCGACGGGCTCAAGTTCGCCCGCGCGCGCGCGGTCCGGATCTTCCTCTGGAGCCTGGTCGGCGCCACCGTCGGCCTCGCGATCCGGGCGATCTCCGCCCGGTTCCGCGGCGCGGGCGGTCTCCTCCTCGGCCTCGTCGCCGGCGCGACGTGGGGGATGGCGACCTACTTCATCCTCCCGGTGATCCTCTACGAGGACGGGGGCCCGTTCGCGTCGCTCAAGCGCTCGGCGTCGCTGTTCGTGGGGACGTTCGGCCGGACCCTCCTCACCAACCTCGTGGTGGTGCTGCTCGCGGTCGGCCTCGGCGTCGCGGGCGTCGTCCTCGTCGCCGTCGGGGCGGGCCTCGTGCTCGGGGCCGGCCCGGTCGTCCTCGGCGTCGTCCTCCTCCTCGCCGGCGTCGCCGTCTGGATGTTCACGGCGGTGCTCGTCGCGGCCCTCGAGGGGGTCCTCCTCGCGGCCCTTTACCGGTACGCGACGACCGGCCGGATCGCGGCCGACATCATCCCGTACGAGTACCGGGCCGCCGCGCCGCGGCCGTAGCGACCCCCTCGTCGCCGCTAGCGGAGCTTGGCGTCGAACCGCCAGTCGGTCGACGGCACGTCCGCCGCGAACTCGAGGGCAGGGAGGTTCCACGGCGCGTCGGGGCGCCAGGGGAGCTCCTCCCCGGCCCACCGCGCCGCGAGCAAGGGATAGAGGAGCTCGGAGAGGCGCGCGATCGGCGCCCGGTCGAAGACGTGCGAGAGGAACCCCTCGCTGATCATCCGGACGGCGCGCTCGCGGGGGACCCCGCGCGACTCGAGGTAGAACACCTTCTCCGTGTCGACGGGCGCGGAGGAGGTCGAGTGCGTCGCCTTCACGTCGCGGCAGAGGATCTCGAGGTCCGGCATCGAGTCGGACCGCGCGCCCTTCGACAGGAGCATCGCGTGCTCGGCGAGGTAGCTCACGGTCTTCCGCGCGTCCTTCTCGATCCGGACGAGGCCTCGGTTGAGCCCCCGGGCCTCGTCCTGGAACACCCCGCGGCTGATGGAGGAGCCGTGGGTCTGGGTCCCCCGGTGCGTCACTAGGACGGAGCTGTCGAACGCCTGGCGGTCCCGCCCGAACGTCCCCTGGAGGTCCTCGAGGTCGCAGCCGGTGCCGGCGAGGACCGACCCGTTCCGCATCTTGGTCCGGAACCCGCCGAACCCGGCCCAGACCCACCCGAGCCGGCTCGAGTCGCCGAGCGTCGCGGCCCGGTCGAAGAGGCCGATGGCGGCGAGGTCGGGGGCGTGGACGGTGAGGTACGCGAGCTGGCTCGCCGGGCCCGCGTCGAGGGCGGTCGACGAGCCGACGAGGCGCTGCCGGTCGGGGCGGCCCGTCGAGTAGACCTCCTCGCTCACGATCGCCCGGACCCCCCGGCCGATCCGGATCGTTCGCCGGATGGAGAGCGCGTCCGCGGGGCGCGAGAGGACGGTGAGATCCTGGACCCGGACCGGTCCCGGCACGCCTTCGGGCACCTCGAGGTGGTACCCCCGGTTGAGCAGCGCCACCGCGAGAGCGCTCAGCCGGTCCGGCGGCGCGTCGATGCCGCGGAGGAAGGCGCGGCGGTCCGCCTCGTCGCCGGCCCAGATATCGGCGAGGGGTTCGAAGCGGACCCCCGCCGAGGTGAGCTCCGGCGGGATCGCGGCGCGGGTTCCCGCCGCGTCGTGGACGATCCGGACCGCCGAGAGGGCGGTCGGCGGAGGCTCGACGGCGGCTCCCGGGGCGACCGGATCGATGCCGGTGAGATCGACGCCCGCGAAGTAGCCGTACTTCCGGTACAGCGGGTTCGGCTCGAGCGGGAGCTCGAGGAACGACGCGAACGCCGCCGACCGGAGCCGTTCGATGTCCGGCGGATCGCCCAGCGCCGAGCCGAGCGCCTCGACCGTTCCCGTCCCGAGCCAGTCGCCGTAGGCCGGGCTCGCGAGGGCCACGGAATTTAGTCACCGAGTCGTGTTTATAAACTGAACGGGCCGCCGGGACCCGGCCGGCGGCGCGCCGGGCCCGGCGGGGCGACGACGCCCGCGCGCGCCGCCCTTATAGCGGAAGAGCGCTTGGAAACGGCGGAGCCGAGCACCGATGGCCTACGACATGTACCAGGAGATCATCCTCCAGCACTACCGGGCCCCCCACAACTTCGGTCCGCTCGAGCACCCGGACCGGGCCGGCGAGGAGAGCAACCCGCTCTGCGGCGACCATATCGTGCTCGAGCTCCGGCTCGACCCCGCGGCGGGCACCATCGGCGAGGTGCGGTTCCACGGCGACGGCTGCGCGATCAGCGTGGCGAGCGCGTCGATGCTGACCGACAAGCTGAAGGGGCTCCCGCTCGGGGAGGCGGCGAAGCTCACCCGCGACGATGTCCTCAAGATGCTCGGGATCCCGCTCTCGCCGGTCCGGGTGAAGTGCGCCCTCACCGGGTTCGCGGCGCTCGGCCGGGCGATCCACGGACCCCTGCCGGCCGGCGCCGCGACCGCCCCGTCGGGGTCGGGAGCCCCCCAGTGATCGAGGTCGACCCGGACGCGTGCGTCGTCTGCGGCCTCTGCACGGGGGTCTGCCCTCCGAACGCGCTCGAGGCGGCCGGCGACGTCCTCCGGGTCCTCCCGCACTGCACCGAGTGCGGATGGTGCATCGCCTACTGCCCCGTCGGGGCGCTCCGGATGCCGCGGGGCGTGGTCGCCCGGGCCCGCCGACGGCGAGGATGACCGGCGCGGCTCCCCCCGGGCAGCCGCCCCGGGTCCTGCTCGTCGACCCGTACATGGCGCGGGAGGATCCGATGGAGCGGAAGTTCGTCGAGCTGTACCCTTCCCTCGGGCTCCTCACGCTCGGCGGATACCTGCGCGCCCACGGGATCGACGTCGCGATGACCGACCTCACGTTCGAGCGCTCGACGGCCCCGGTCACCGACAGGATCCGTCGGTGGGCCCCCCACGTGGTGGGGGTGCACACGAAGACGCTCACGATGCGACGGGCGTGCGAGGTCGCCGCGCGCGCGCGCCGCGCCGGGGCGTTCACCGTCGCCGGCGGGCCGGATTCGGCGACGCGCCCGGAGCTGTACCTCGAGGCGGGGTTCGACGCCGTCGCCCTCGCCGAGGGGGAGGAGACCCTCGTCGACCTCGCCCACCGGGTCCACCGCGGGGAGGCGGTCGACGGGCTCCCGGGACTCGCGACGCTCGGGCTCGAGGGGGTCCGCCGGGGCCGCCCCCGTCCGTTCCTCCGCGACCTCGACCGGCTGCCGCTCCCCGCGTGGGACCTGATCGACATGGAGGCGTACCTCGGGCGGTGGGCCCGCCGGACGGGGGAGCGGCGGGCCGCGCTCCTCACGTCGCGCGGATGCCCGTTCGACTGCTCCTGGTGTTCGAAGCCGACGTTCGGCCGGACGTTCCGGCAGCAGTCCCCCGCCCGGGTGCTCGACGAGCTCCGGGCGCTGAAGGAGCGGTACCGGGTCGACTACGTCCGGTTCTGCGACGACGTCTTTGGCATCCACCGGCCGTGGATCGAGGCGCTCCTCGACGGGATGATCGAGGAGCGGCTCGACCTCAAGTTCGAGTGCCTCGCGCGCGTCGACCTCCTCCGTCCGGAACTCCTCGCGCGGATGCGCCGGGCCGGCCTCGCGCGCGTCTACGTCGGCGTCGAGTCGGGGAGCCAGAAGATGCTCGACCTCATGAACCGCGGGACGACGCTCCACCAGGTCGAGCGGACCGCCTCCGCGCTCCGGTCGGCGGGGGTCCGCCAGTTCTGGTTCCTGATGCTCGGCTACCCGGGCGAGACGCTCGACGACATCGAGGCTACGCTGCGGCTGTTCCGACGGTTTAGTCCGGAGGAGTACTCGGTATCGATCGCGGTCCCCGTCCCCGGGACCCGGTTCTTCGATGCGGTCCGGGACCGGCTCCGGGGGCCGCGGCGGGTCCGCGGGCGCGACGGGGGCCGCGCGCTCCTGTTCGAGGCCGCCTACCCCGAGAACGTCTACCGGTGGACCCAGGCGCGGTTCGGCTGGGAGGCCGCGCTCCAGAAGGCGCGGGGCAAGATCGACGGCGAGGTCCTCGCCCGTCTCGGCCACGCGGCGGACCGGATCCACGAGGAGATCGCGACGCCGATCCTCACGGGAAGCCGCAAGGGGCCGGGCGGCGGCGTGGCCTTCCACCGGGCCCATCCCGCGCGCCCGGACCCGGCCTCGATCTAGGCCCCGCGGCGCGCGGGCCTACGGCCGACCCGCCGGCTCCCGGGGATGGATCGGGCACGGGCGGCCCAGCCGGCACAGCCGGCACCGTTCGCGCGCGAGCGGCGGGATCGGCTTCCGAAGGCGCCCGTACTTCCGGCGGGGCACGTCGCGCCACTTCGCCCGGACGGAAGAGCGCTTCCGGCCGGCCCCCAACGGTCTTCTACCGTGGCGGGGGTCCGACGGGGCGATGCTGACCGGTCGGGCCACGGTCGAGGGGACCGCCCGGTGGGCGGAGCGGGCGCGGTCGGCGGGCCGGGTGGCCCCGGGCCACTACCGGCGGAGCGCGGGCGATCTGACGTTGACCTCCCTCGGCGTCGGGACGTACCTCGGTGCGCCGGATGCGGCCACGGACCGGGCCGTCGAGGAGGCGGTCGGCGTCTCGATCGTCTCCGGGCGCGTCAACGTGGTCGACACGGCCCACAACTACCGGTACCAGAAGGCGGAGCGGGCCGTTGGCCGGGCCCTTGCGCGGGCCGTGGCGGCGGGCCGGGTCGAACGCGAGGCGGTCTTCGTTTCCACCAAGGTGGGGTACCTCGCGCCGGACGGCGACGCGAACGAGCCGCCGAGCGACTGGCTGCGCCGCCACCTGATCGAGCCGGGGGTGCTCGCTGAGGACGAGATCGTCGACGGCTGCCACGCGCTCGCCCCCCGGTTCGTCGAGGATCAGGTCGAGCGGTGCCGGCAGAACCTCGGGCTCGAGACGATCGACCTCGTCTACCTCCACAACGCCGCGGACCAGCAGCTCGCCGCCGTCGGTCCCACGGAGTTCCGCCGTCGCCTCGCGGCCGCATTCGCCGCCCTCGAGCGACTGCGACGGGACGGCCGCGTGGGCGCCTACGGGATCGCCTCGTGGGACGCCTTCCGGGTCCCCCCGGGCGCCCCGGGGCACGCGTCGCTCGAGGAGATCGCGGGGCTCGCGCGGACGGCCGGGAGCCCGGGGCTCGCGATGGTCCAGTTCCCGTTCAACCGCGCGATGCCCGAGGCGCGCCTCCTTCCGACGCAGCCGGTCGGCGGCACCGTCCACCCGCTGTTCGAGGCGGCCGGGGCGCTGGGGATCGCCTGCATGACGAGCGTCCCGCTCCTGCAGGGGCGGTTCGCCGCCGGCCGCGCGCCGGTCGGAGGGCTCACGGCGGCGCAGGGCGCGCTCCAAATTGCCCGCTCCGCGACGGCCTCGACGACGGCGCTCGTCGGCCAGAAGCGCGTCGAGCACGTGGCGGAGAACCTCCACGTCGCCGAGGTGGCGCCGCTCGCGCCGGACGAGGTCGCCCGGCTCCTCAGGGCGTAGGCGCCGCCGGCGGGATCTCGTCGAGCCGGCGCGCGACCCGCCGTCGCTTCCGGGGCGGTCCGGCGGCTCCGGCCGCCGGCCCGCCCGTGTCCGAGCCGGCGGCCGGTCGCTCCGCCGCCGCGGTCGGACCGGCTCCGGTCTCTCCCTCGAGCGCGGAGCGACCCCCCGTCTTGCGGATGCGGACCACCCGGTCCGCCACCCCGGCGAGGCCGGCCTCGTGGGAGACGAGGACGATCTGGGCGAGCCCGAGGCCGTCGAGCACCTCGCCCATGCGGATCACCTGCTCCGGAGAGAACCCGTCCGTCGGCTCGTCCAGGAGGATCGTGTCGAGGGTGAGCTCGCCGAACGATCGGACGACGCGGCCGAGGGCGAGCCGGTACGCGAGCGCGAGCGCCGTCCGCTCGCCGCCGCTGAGCGCCTCGGGGGGCGTCCACGCGCCGTCGATCTCCACGACCGGCGCGAACGTCGCGTCGACCCGCGCGAGGAGGCTCGGGTCGTCGACGAGGGTGCGGAACTCGCGGACGAACTCCCCCTCGAACTCCGCGCGCGCCCGGGCGAGCATCCGCTGCTCGAGGGCGAACAGCGCGTCGCGGAACGGGTGGCCGAGCCAGCGCCCAACCGCCCGCTCGCGCCCGGCGCGCCCCTTCAGCCGCTCGAGCGTGGCGACCTCGTCGCGGGCCCGGTCGGCCGCGTCCCGCGCGCGCGCGAGCACCGTGGACGCCGCCCCGATCCGCTGGCGGCGCTCGAGCGCGGCTGCGTCCGCCGCGCGTCGGGCGGCCTCGAGCCGCTCCCGGTCGGCGCGGGCCTCGGGGGGCTCCCGGGCCCTCGCCTCCGCCTCGGCGCGCGACCGCTCGGTCTCCGCCCACGCGGCGCGGCTCTCGGCGAGGAGCGTCTCGACGCGGCCGAGGTCCGCCTCGAGCCGAGCCGCCTCCGCGGCCCGGGCCCGGGCCGCCTCGAGCCGGCCGGTGAGATCGACCTCACGGCGTCCGACCCGGGTCCGGGCCGCCTCGACCGCGGACCGGTCCCCCTCTAGGGCGGCGAGCCGCTCGGGGAGGGGACCGGCGGCCTCCACGGAGGCGTGTGCCGCGGCCCGCTCCGTCTCGGAGGCGGCGAGCTTCTCGCGCGCTCGGTCGAGCCGCTCGCCCGCGGCGTCGACCCGGGCGGATAGGAGCCGCCGTCGCTCGGCGGCGTGGCTCCACGCCTCGTGGGCGCGCTCGAACCGCTCGCGCGCCCGCCGCTCCTCGTCGATCGATCGCCGCCGGGAGGTTCTCGACTCGAGCTCCTGCTCGGCCGCGGCGCGCGCGGCGCCGGCCTCCGCCTGGTGGGGGCCGAACGTCGCGGGATCGACGCGCTGGTGGCACCGGGGGCATTCCCCCTCCGCCAGGAGCCGGTCAATCTCCCGGAGCGTCGCGTCGGCCCGGGCGAACGCGGCCTGGGCCTCGCCGACCGCCTCCTGCGACGCCTCGAGGTCCCGCGCGATCTCCCCGAGATCCCGCGGGGTCGGGGCCGGCGGCTCCCGGACCGGACCCGGCGCGGCCGCGAGCTCCGCCTCGGTCGTCTCGCGCTCGGACCGGGCCCGATCGAGGTCCCCCCGATCGAGCGCGGCGGTGCGGACCGCCGCGGCCTCGCGGGCGACGGCGGCGGCGTGGGCGGCCGAGGCGCGCCGGAGCTCGTCGAGCGCCGTGTCGATCCCCGCGAGCCGCGCGTCGACGTCCGCGCGCTCGGCCGCGACCGCGCGGAGCTCCTCCGTCAGCCGGTCGGCGTCGGACGCCGCCCCCTCCGCCTCGTCGCGCCGGCGGACGAGCTCGCCTGCGTGGCTCTCGTCCCGGGCGATCTGCGTCGCGAGCGTCGTCACCCGCTCGCCGAGCCGGTCCGCCTCCGCCCGGGCCGCCTCGCGCGCGGCGCGGGACGCTTCCGCCGCCGACCACTCGACGTCGAGCCCGGCGCGGTGATCGGCCGCGGCGGTCTCGGCCGCGTGAAGCGCCGACAGCTCGGCGGCGGCGGAGTCGATCTCGGCGTTCGCCGCGGCGAGCGCGGAGGGCCCCCCGGCGTGGCCGAGCGCCTCCGCCTCGAACTGGCGGGCCCGCCGGTCGAGCTCCCGCCCCACGAGCTGCGCGTTCTCGGCGGCCCGTCGGTACTGCTCCACCCCCAGCGCCTTCCGCACCGTCTCGAGCCGCTCCGACGGCTCCTGGTCGAGGATTGCCCGCATCCGCTCCTGCGGGACGTACACCGCCCAGCGCCACAGGTCGGAGTGGGCCCGAGGGTTCGGATTGTCCGGGAACCCGAGGAGCTCGATGGTCCGGCGGCGGAGCTCCGTCGCGCTGAACGACCGACGGGCGCCGTCCTCGCTGAACGTCGACGACTCGAGCTCGAACGTCTCCCGGCCCCGAGAGGTCTTCCGGCGGAAGCGACGGGCGAACCGGTAGACGTGCTCCGCGTCCGCGAGCTCGAGCGAGACCTCCGCCTCGTCCGCCCCGTGCCGGATCAGGTACGTCGCATCGACCTCGGCGAAGCCGAAGAGGGCCATCTCGACGGCGTACAGGAGCGAGGTCTTGCCGGCACCGACGTCCCCGACGAGGAGGGTCGTCCCCGGACCGAAGACGAGCTCCGCCGACTCGAAGCTGCGGACGTTCCGGACCGCGAGCCGTCTAAGCTCCATCGGCCCCCTGGTCCGCCGGCGAGCCCCGCACCCGGAGGGCGCGGAGGGCGGCGTCGACCCGCGCGGTCTCGTAGTCGAGCCGGCTCTCGCCGTCGGAGATCGGCTGACCCAGCTCCGCGACGAGCTCGCGGAGGCTCGCGGCGTCGATCGTCCAGCCGGCGGCGCTCCGCTCGTCCGACGTCTCCGCGAGGAGCCGATCGAGGGTCTCCCCCAACAGGTTCGCCTCCGCGTCGACGGAGATCGCGGGGCCGCCGGCGGCGGGGGTCGGCGGGTCGATCTCCCAGTGGATCCCCCCGATCTCGGGCGGGACGAGCTCGGGATCCCGCCGGCCGATCCCGAGGGTTCCGACCGACGCGTCCACCGGCGTCCCATGGAGCCGGGGGAACAGGAGCACTCCCGGTGCGGACTCCGCGCGGACCCGCTCGGCGACGACTTGGCGGGCGGCCTCGCCGGAGAGCCCGTCCAGCGCCACGTCGAAGACCCGGAGGGACCCCCGGGGCGCCGTGTCGACGAACTCGACCGACGGGCGGCCGCCGTCGACGGTCACGATCGCGACGCCCGAGTGGCCCCGCCCGGCGAGCCCGTTCTCGATGTCGGTGACGCTCGTCCCGAACACGGCGCCCGGGTTGACCAGGAGCCCGCCGCCCGGGCCCTCCCCCACGTACGTGAGGTGGATGTGGCCGCCCGCGTAGTAGTCGAGGCCGGCGGGCAGGTCGTCCCGGCGAAGTCCCTTCACGTGCTCGCGAAGGTTGGGCGGCAGGTACTCCTCCACCGCGGCGTGGTACTGGAAGATGCGGAACCCGTCGTGGGCGCGGAGCGCCTCGGTATCGAGGCCCGAGAAGTACTGCCGGTCCAGCCCGTGGGAGCGGCCCGAGATCCCGGCGATCGCCGCCCCCGTCGGCCGGTCGACGAGGAACGGCAGCGTGAGGCGCGACCCGTCGACCCGGACCGCCTCGGGAGCGGCCTTCAGGAAGAGGCCGGTCTCGGCGAGCACATCGAGCCAGCTCGTCCGCTGGGCCACGTAGTCGTGCGAGCCGTAGATGACGTAGATCCGGCGACCCCGGTCGACGAGCCCCCGCAGGGCGGCCGCGATCGGCGCGACCTCGGCCGGATCGGGCACCGGCGTGTGGAACAGGTCCCCCGAGACGAGCAGGAACTCGCACTCCCGCTCGTCGACGGCGCGGAGCGCCCCCAGGACGCTCTCTCGGAGGGCTCGGCGAACCGCGGCGTCGCGCGCCCACGCCCCCACGTGGGCGTCGGCGAGATGCGCGAAGACGAACGATCCTCGGCCCATCGGTCGGGCTCACCGGGGGGACGTCGTCTTCGCGGCCGGTCCGGAGGCGGGGGGCTCCCGGTTCCGCTTCAGGATCGCGGCGAGGAGGCCCGCCCCGGCCCCCGCCGCGAGGAGCCCCATCCAGAACGCGTCGTCGGTCGGCGGCGTTCCGGCGCCCGGTCCCGCCGGGGCGGAGGCGGTCGGCGGGGGAGCCGCGGAGGCGCCGCTCCCCGACGCCGAGGGCCGGATCCGCGTCGAAAGCGCGGAGAGCGTCGACTGCTGCAGATCGAACAGCTCCGTCGCCTCGTCCATCGTAATCTGGCGGTTCCGGAGCCGGGAGACGAGGTAGGCGTACCGGGCGGACGACGACGGGGGGGGCGGCGGCGGAGGTGGCGGCATCGCGGCGTCGTCGCCGTACACGGACCGACCCACGGCCCGCAGCCTAAGAAAGGTTGCCGGGGTCCATCGCCCGGGCGACAGCGCTTATAGGCGCCGCCGGGCATCGATGGCCATGCCACCGACCGGCTCCAGCGCCTCGGCCGAGGAGGCGCACAAGCACCTCCACGTCCGGCTGAACGACTCCCGGACCGCGATCTACGACCTCATCACCGAATACCTCCAGGCGGCCGGAAAGGCGCCCGACTGGTTCTGGCGGACCGCCGGACGGCTCGAAGGGAGCGAGGGCGACGATCTCGAGGAGCTGTTGAGCTCGGCGTTCGAGGCCGGCGCGTTCATCAGCCACGACCACCCGGAAGACCTCAAGTTCGACTGGGTCACCGAGGAGGAGTGCGAGCGCGAGCGCCGGGCGGACGAGCGGGGCGACCAGCGCGAGGAGTCGCGCCGGGAGCGCTCCTCCTTGAGCCACTATGCGTAGTGCCGCTTCTAGCCCGGTAGCTCGACCGTCGGACCGAAAGAGCTAGGCCCGAGGAGCGTATGCCCCTCGAGCATGGTCCGCCGCGTTCGAGCGATCTCTGACGTCGTGGGACGATAGCTCGCGAAGATCTACCGCCGCCCCTCCGATTCGATCGAGTTCCGCCGGGCCCAGGTTATCCTCTCCAGCGCGCAGGGGTTCTTACCGCCCTACATCTCGCGACTTATCGGCTCGTGCTGGACGCGACGGACGTGAGACTAGCGAGCGAGGTGATCGTCGGCCGCTCCTTCGTGCTTGTGCAACGCCACCCTCTCGATCGCAGGGGGCCCATCCGAAGTTCAGATGAATACACCTTCTCCAGAGTTCAACATCACTTCTATCACCGTAACTTGCGAACTCGATCCGGGCGAGCGATGGAGAGCCCAATGCGGAGGATGCTGGCGAGTCTCGCATGCCCCCGTCTCCGCTCGAGGTAGGGCGCTCACGTTACCCGGAAGCGATCGATCTGAGTTCGCAATCGGTCCAGAAGCTCCGGCGAGTCGAGCGAAAGACCGTACCGGCGGAAGTACCGCCCCAGGGCCGATAGACCCTTCTCGGTCGCTCGGAGCGCCTCGTTGAGCCTCACCCAGGGGGGCCAGCCCAGTCGGTCGACACGAATGGCGGCGGCCATGTCAATGAACCACGGCAGCTCCTGGAACACCAGGATGTTGAACGGACTCAGATCGGAGTGGACGATCCCCGCCTCGGCGAGCCCCTCGACCCCGGCCGTGGTCGCCTGAAGGAACGATGCTGGCTCGCTGAGCCGAGCATGCTGCAGCATGGGGGCGGCCGAGTCCGGATCGCCGAGATACTGCATCGAGAACATGTTCTCGATCCGACGTCCCGGCTCGGGAACGCGTGCGCCGCCCTGCCAGGCGTAGGTCAGGAGCTCGAACTCCCGCGCCGCGCGTTGACCCATCGATTCCAGCTTGATCGCCCCCCCGCCCCGGTGGGAGGTCCGGTACTGACGGTACACCTTGACCGCGAGGAGCCGTCGTCCATCCCGGCAGAGATAGACGTCGGCCTCCTTGCCGGAACCCAGTCGCTGACCGACCTCGGTGGCGAGGCCGACCTCGAGGATGGCATCCGCTACCTCCCCGTGCGCAGGTTCCGCGAAGTCGATCTGTCCGTTGCGGACCTTCCAGTGCACGCTCTTGTCCAGATATCCTTCGTTGGGCATCGGTTGAACCCGGCCCAGGTCGGACGACTCAAGCGAAATGGATGCGGACCCGCTATGCCGTGGGCCCGCGCGATTCAATCGGTCCACGGTGCAACAAGGTCCACGTCGACTGCCATTTCCCCGTGAACCTCCCGGCCCGTGGCCGACCTGCCATTCGGCGAATCCTATGTAAACCCTTGCCGCGGCCCGTCGAGGTCGACGGCCCAACGCCAGGGGTGCCGGGGTCGAGTAGGTGCAACCCGCGGTACTCTCGACCTCCCAACCGGGGTTGGTGCCTTCGAGGCGACCGGGCCGCTCTACGCCTACTGTCGGACGAACGCCGCGGCCGCGAGGAGAGTGACCCCCGCGTAGAGGCCCAGGGCAACCCCGTCCCACCGGACGGCGGGCGTCCCCCAGCCGCGCAAGCGAACGCTGTGGAGCGCCTCTGACGCGTGGGGGAGCGGAAGGACCGTCGCAACCGGACGGAACGCGACCGGGATTCTGCCGAGCGGGAACAGTGTCCCCGAGAACAATTGTCGGGGTAAGAGGAGGAGGGGCGCCAAGCAATCGCCTATCGAAGCCGAGACCGGAGGCTACGCAAGTAGAGGTTTAGGCACACCCAGATGCGCCCGTGGAAGATCCACCGACGACCGGTATGAAAGCGGCACCGGGGCCGGGCGTCGGCGGTCCTACGGCCCCGCGTCGGGGTCGTCGCGCTCCGCTTCGAGGGG
>DATJVB010000012.1:0-2230 GCA_035502055.1 Thermoplasmata archaeon
ACCGGTTCCTCGTCCGGGCGCGGCGGCAGCGGGTCTACTCGCTCTGGAGCTACGCGGGGGAGCTCCTGACGGGCGGCGTCGCCGTGCGTCTCCAAGCCCCGCCGGGGGCGATCGGCGTGGGGTTCCGGGCGTACCTCGGCGCGATGGGCCGGTCCCGCGCGGCCCGCGCCGTGCGGACCGCGGCCCTCGCGAAGATGGGGCCGATCCTCCACGTGTCCCGGCACAAGGCGCTCGAATCGTTCTGGCCGCTCCTCGAACGGCTCGCCGCCACGTACCGCGCCGAGCCCGCGGGGCGCGCGGCGCGCTGGCTCGCCCGGATCGTGACGGCGCTCGACCTGTCGATGGAGGAGATCGCCCTCGTCCTAGACCGGGACCCCGATGACCCCGCCGTGGCGGCGCTCGCGGCGATGGGACGGGAGCCCGGGCCGGCGCCGCCGAGCGTCCTGGACGTGCCGGGGGCCGCCGAAGATTCCGAGCCCGCCAACCCCGCGGGCCGACGTCGAGTCCAGAGGCGCCTCGGCGAGTACTGAGCCGGCGCGGGGCCTATTCGAACCGGCCGACGCCGGCGCCGCTTCCCTCGCCGGAGAGCCCGGCATCGAACTTGGACCGGTAGCCGCCGAGGCCCGACTTCGCCGCGACCTGCATCGCGATGGGACGGTTCTTCATCCCGACGCGCATGAAGCCGGCGCCCAGGAACCCGGCCGCCGCGGCCTGGAGCGACACCGTCCCGATCCCCTGCCCGACCGCCGTCGGCGTGAGGACCGGCACCGGCGTCGGCGCCGCCGTCGGGATCGGGATCCCGGGCGGCGGAGGCGGCGGCGCCGGCGGCGCCACCGGCGCGACGGCGACGACCACCGGCGCGACGACGCGGACCTCGGCGAGCGGGAACGACTGCGTCACCGTCGCCGTGGAGTTCGGCGGGTTGTACGTCGCCCACGAGTACAGCCCGTCGATCGCCCCCGCGCCGGCCGCCGCGCAGGTCGTCGTCGTGCACTCGAGGACCGGGTCCTCCGCATACGGCGGCCCGGTGTTCACCACGTTGAACGACGCCGTCCACGCGTCCCCGATGAACAGCGTGTTCGCGCTCGCGTTCGTCGACCAGTTCCAGCCGAGGTAGGTGGTGCCTCCCTGGTGGATCACCGTCGGCGTCGTCTGGCACGTCTTGAGGAACCCTTCGGGGGTCGTGCACGCCGCCGTGTAGCCGGGCGTGGAAGAGACCTTGAAGTTCGGGGGAGGCACGTAGGTGAAGATCGGGTGGCCGGTCCCGTTCGCCGCCTCCGACTGGTAGACCGGACCGAAGCCGATCCCCTTGAGCGCGTCGAACAGCGTCGGGTTCGCCGTGTTCGGCGTCGAGATCGGTCCGTGCTCCACGTACTGGAGCGACCCGGACGCCCCGTTCGGGCACGTCCAGTACGACGGGCCGTTCCACGTCCCGCCCGTCGCCGCCGCCATGTCGCACCCCGCCTCGAGGATGTGCTGCGAGTCGAGGATCACGCCCGAGCCGCCCGGGCCCGCCCCGGCGGACCCGCTCGGATACCCGGGGTTCGACGGCCATCCCTTCGAATACGGGTCCGTCGGCGTGTCCCAGTAGTCGATCACGTCGATCGTGCACGTCCCGCCGACCGACTCCGTGCAGCTCGGCGCCGTCTTCGTGAGCGCCGCGATCGAGTCGTTCGCGTTCCCGTCCTGGCTCTTCACCCACCCTTCGCAGTTCGGGCTCGTCCCGATGGCGAACTGGTACGCCGGCTCGCACGTGCCGCCGTACGGGCCGGTGCCCGCGCAGCAGTGGTCGAACGCGCTCACCCAGTAGTTCTCGAGATACCCCGGGTCCCGCGGCGACGTCGACCACATGAGGACGATCACGTGGTGCGTGTCCGGCGACCAGTCGAGTCCGCTGCCGATGATCGTGCCGTAGAGGCCCGTGATCGCGGAGGAGTGCAGGAAGTTGTCGTCGAGCCCGCAGATGCAGCCCCAGCCGTTCGCCTCGTCCATCTGCTCCGCCTGGAACGTGGAGCGGACGGCGGCGCCGAACTCGTTGGCCGGGACGAACTGCGGGAGGTCGACGTGGTACTTCCACGAGTCCCCGGGTCCGTCGTTCCAGTCGTAGTCGGTGCCGTAGAAGTCGGTCATGGCGAACGAGACGTTCGAGTGCGGGTTCGCGTCCGCGATGGCGCTCGCGACGGACTGCGCGTTCGCGATCATGAACGGCACCCCGTTCGACTCCTCGCAG
>DATJVB010000013.1:0-31551 GCA_035502055.1 Thermoplasmata archaeon
GGCAGCCCCGCGCTCCTCGGCTGGGTGACGCTCCTCAACGCGCTCCTTGGGGTTACGTGGGCGTTCATCAGCACCGCGAGCACCCTGTTCCTCGTCCGGATGGTCGGCGGCACCAGCCGCGGGCGGGCCCTCGGCCTCTACAACGCGGTCGCCGGCGCGGGCGGCCTCGCCGGGACCCTCCTGGGAGGGTTCATCTTCGCGACGTACGGCGTCGGCCTCGCGTACTCGCTCGCCGCCGTCGCGGTGCTCCTGGGGAGCCTCCTCCTCCTGCCGATCCCGTACCACGCGTTCACGGTCCCGCACGCCGCGACCGCCCGTCGGCGCCTGCGCGGCCTGCGCGCCGTCGGCCCCCGGCGGGCGCGGGACCGGTGGGACGCCGGGCGCCACGGTTAAGCCCGCGGCCCGGGTGCGCCGCCTCCCGGAGGGAGGCGCGATCCAGGAGACGGCCGGCGCCCGCCTCCGACGGCGGGCGACGCATCTCATCGCCCATCCGGGCGCGTGGCTGCGGTACGTCTGGCTCACCGAGGTCCGCCACCGCGAGGTCCGGTTCCGCGAGAACCCCCGGTTCCTCGACTGGCGCCCCATGTTCCGCGTCGCGCGCGGGCCGCTCGCCGGTCTCCTCGGCGTTCCCGTCGAGACGCTCGACGGCTACTTCGCCGAGATCGGGCCGCTCCACGAGGAGCTTCTCCGGTCCGTCGGCGACCTTCCGAGCGCCGGGGCGCTCATGCAGGCGCCGATCCTGTACGTGCTCGCCCGCGTCGCCCGGCCGAATTGGGCGATCGAGACCGGCATCTCGTCCGGCCTGAGCGCCCGCCTGCTCGTCGAGGCGCTCCGCGCGAACGGCGGCGGGCACCTCGATTCGATCGGGCTCGATGAGTTCGCCCTGCGCGATCCGGCCGGGTCGGCGGTCGCGGGCCTCGGCGGCCGGCGGGTCGGGTGGCTCGTCCCCGAGGGGTTCCGCGACCTGTGGACGCTGCGCGTCGGCCGGAGCGACGCGGTCCTTCCGGCGCTCCTCACCGAGCGGGGCGAGGGAGTCGACCTGTTCCTGCACGACAGCCTCCACCAGTACGCGACGATGCGCTGGGAGTACGAGTGCGTCCTCCCCCGGATCGCCCCCGGCGGGTTCCTCCTCTCCCACGACATCCACGCGAACGCCGCGTGGCCCGAGACCGTCGCCCGGCACCGGCTCGACCGGTCGATCGAGGCCGACCACGACCTCGGCATCGCGGTCGTGCCGGGCCCGGCCCGCTAGCGGAACATCTCCCAGACCAGCGTCCGGATGAGGAGCCCGAGCGCGAGGTTCGCGAGGAACCCCTCGAGCTCGGGCGGCGCGTCGCGGACGACGCACGACCGGAAGCCGAGCTCGCCGGCCGCGACCATCCGGCCGTTCGTGAAGATCCCGAACCGCCCGGTGAGCTTCTCGTGGATCTCGTACGCGAGGCCGCCGAACTCGAAGGTGATCGGCCCGAAGAGGCTCGACCGGGTCCGCCACTTCTGCTCCCCGATCTGGATCAGGATCTCGTCCTTCTTCGCGGCGTACGACACCGTCGAGTGGACCGTTTCGGGCTCGGCGGCCCGGTACGTCTCGTAGACGGTCGAGAACAGCGCGGTGATCCGCCGGCTGATCGCACCGGATCCCGACCCCACCGGACGGCCGATCCACGCCTCCCCGCCGACGCTGAGCTCCACGACGTTCTGGAGGACGCGGGCGGTCGCCTGGATCATCCGCGGGGCCGGATGGCGTGGCCCCCGCTATAAGACGTCGGCCCGACCCGCCGCGGGAAAACGAGATGGCCCCGGCCCCGTGGGGGGGGCCGTGGTGCGAACGCCCGTCCCTCCTCCGGGCGATCGCGCCATCGGTCTCGGCTTCTACGCGACGGCCACCCCCGGGGCGCCGTACCGCGTGAAGGTGGGACCGGACGACTTCCGGGTCCGGGAGATCTCCGCGTATCCGGTCGCCGACGCGCAGGGGCCGTTCACCGTCCTCCGGGTCGTGAGCCGGAACTGGGAACAGCACGAGCTCTCGAACCGGCTCGCGACCCGGCTCGGGCTCCCGCCCCACGCGATCCGCTGGGCCGGGACCAAGGACCGCCGGGCCGTCGCGGAACGGCTCGCCTCGTACCGGGGGCCGCCGCCCGCGGGCCCGATCGAGCTCCCCGAGGTCACGATCACAGAGGCGTACCGCGCGCGCGAGGGCGTGACCCTCGGCGCCCACTTCGGCAACGCGTTCGCGATCCGCCTCGCCGGCCCGCACGACGGTGCCGAGGCCCGCGCCCGCGCCCTCGCGTCGACCCTCGACGCGCTCCGGCGGGCCGGCGGGTTCGCCAACCTGTTCGGGCCGCAGCGGTTCGGCGAGGTCCGCCCGGTCACGCACGCGGTCGGCCGCCTCCTCGTCCGCGGGGACGTGGCGGGGGCGGTCGACGCGTACCTCACGCTGGTCCCGGAGGGGAACCCGGGAGCGGGCGACGACGCCCGCCGCGCCTACGCCGAGCACCGGGACCCGGTCCGCGCCCTCCGGGAGTTCCCCCCGCATTACCGGTTCGAACGGCAGCTCCTCGACCACCTGGCCCGCGGCCAGTCCGCCGAGCGGGCGCTCCGGTCCCTCGCGGAGCCGCTCCGACGGCTGTTCGTGCACGCGTACCAGTCGCTCTTGTTCAACCGGTGGCTCACGCTGCGGGACGAGGCGGGCCTCCCGCTCGACCGGCCGGTCGTCGGCGACCGCGTCGCGCGCGTCACCGCCGACGGGTCGGTCGCGCCCGCGACGGTGCCGGTCTCGCCGGACAACGCGGCGGAGGTCGCGGAGACGGTCGCCGCCGGTCGCGCCCGGCTCGTGGGACCCCTCGTCGGGTACGAGACGCCGGCCGTCGGGGGGACGCCGGGAGAGCTCCTCGCGCGGCTCCTCGACGAGGAGGCGGTCTCCCGCGACGACTTCCGGCTCCGGGCGATCCCCGATCTCGCGAGCCGCGGCGCGTGGCGGCCGACGTGGATCGACCTCCCGCCGATCCGCGTCGCGGAGGGGTGCGATCCCACGCAGCCCGCCGAGACGGAGCACGGGACGACCGTCGAGTTCGCCCTGCCGACGGGGGCGTACGCCACGATCCTCCTGCGCGAGATCGTGAAGGACGGCGCCGCCGGGTAGCGTCGGTCGCGCGTCGAGGCGAGCCTACTAATACGCGCCCGCCCGGGTCCGGACCCGGGTACGGCGACGGTGGCGATCGAATCCCCGCGCCCGTGGTTCCAGCCCCTCGAGGGAATCCACGGGCCCGCCGTCGACGTCTCGGCGCCCGCGATCGAGCGGGTCCCGACGGGGGTCGCCGACTTCGATCATCTGTCGAACGGGATCCCGACGGGATCGGTCGTGCTCCTCGCCGGCGAGTCGGGGGCGGGGCACCTCGAGTTCGCCCTCACGAGCGCGGCCCACGTGATGCTGCACTACGACGACCCCGATCTCCACGAGTTCTACCTCGGCTCGAGCCCGGGGCCGTACGTCTACCCGAAGGGCGTCGCGTACGTGAGCCTCAGCCGCTCCCGCGACCAGGTGATGCAGGAGATCCGGGCCGCGTTCCACCGTTCGTACCCGGAGACCCTCGACCGCCACCTCGCGTTCCACGACCTCTCTCCCACGTACTTCGCCGACTCCGTCGTCCCGTCGGACTGGGCCGCCGTGCGGCGCCCGTTCCTCGCCGAGCTGCCGGCGTCGGAGACCGCGCCCGGGGCGGGGTCGGCCCTCCACGCGCTCGCGACGGCGCTCGACGCGGCCGGTCCGGGGAACGTCGTCATCGTCGACTCGCTCACCGACCTCCTCGTCCGCCGGAGCATCGACACCGACGAGCTCCTCACGCTGGTGAAGGGGCTCCGCCGCCGCGCGAAGGGGTGGGGCGGCGTCGTCTACCTCCTCCTGACCCGCGGCGTCGCGCCCGCGGCGACCGAGCAGGCGATCTACGATTCGGTCGACGGGGTCCTGTCGTTCGCGTGGACGTCGAGCCCGACGCACTCCCACCGCCAGCGGTCGATGCTCGTCGAGAAGTTCCTCTCCGTCCTCACGCGGATCCCGCCGGAGTACCAGGGGCGGTTCGTGATCCGCATCCTCCCGAACACCGGGCTCGTGACCACGCAGTATGAGCGGATCTGACGCGGGGGCGGCACCGAGGGTGCCGACGGGCATCGCGGGCCTCGACGAGATGCTGGGGGGCGGGTTCCCGAAGGGCCACGTGGTCCTCGTGACCGGGCTCCCCGGGACCGGCAAGACGTGCTTCGGGCTCCAGTTCCTGCTCGCGGGGGCGGCGGCGGGCGAGAAGGGCCTCTTCCTCTCGCTCGAGGAGGAGACCGCCGCGCTCGAGGGGAGCGCCCGCCAGTTCGGGTGGCCGGTCGATGAGGCGACCCGCGCCGGCCGGTTCAAGATCCTCCGGCTCGACCCCCGCGAGGCGAAGCAGGGGCTCGACCGGATCCGCAGCGAGATCGGCCAGGAGTTCGCGCGCCTGGGGGCGACGCGGATCGTCGTCGATTCGGTGTCGCTCCTCAACATGCTGAGCCCGGACGAGAGCGCCCGGCGAACGACGCTGTTCGCGCTCGCCGGGGCGTGCCGAGCGAGCGGCGCGACCACGATCTTCACGGCCGAGGCGGACCCCGTCCACCCGGAGGTGTCGCGCGACGGCCTCTCCGAGTACGTCGCCGACGGGGTCGTCCTGCTGGGGTACACGCCCGCCGGCGAGGGCCGGCGCGTCGGCCTCTCGCTCCGGATCCTCAAGATGCGTCGGACGGCGCACGCCCGGTCGGTCCAGCCGTACACGATCGGCGCTTCGGGCTTGAGCGTGGACGCGAAGGCCGTTGACTTCGGCGCTCGCGGGTAAGGCCTCGATCGTCGGCTTCGGGGGCGGGAATCCCGACGGCGCGTGCGGCGATCCCGCCGGCGGCCCGGCGGGACGCCCGGTCATAGGTTTTGTAGCGGGCCGCGCTGGGCTCGCGATGTCCGCGGGTCGGCGCCGGCCACGGCGGGCCGATCCGACCCTCCGGCGCGCGATCGGGGCGGTCCTCGTTGGCGTCGTCCTGTTCGGGGGCTGGGTCCCGCGGGGGTCGACTTTCGGCGCGACCGGCTCGGCGGAGCGTCTCCCCCTGGCCGACGCCCTCCACCGCCCGACGTCCGCCGCGACCTCCGCGTCCGGACCGCTCCCGTTCCCGAACTGGAGGAACCTCTCCATCGGTCCGACGGGGGCTCCGCCGTCGTACGCAGGCGGCCTCGCCTACGACGCCGCGGCCGGGGAGACGATCTGGGTCGGGGGCGGCGCGGGCTCCCCGTCCGTGGCGGAGACGTGGAGCTACCGCGCCGGCGCGTGGACGGACCTCACGCCCGCGCTCTCCGTCTCCCCGCCGGCGAGCGCGGAACCGGCCCTCGCGTACGACGCGACCGAAAGGGGAGTCGTCCTCGTGCTCGCGGCCCCCGCGGAGCCGACGGAGGAGACGTGGCTCTTCGCCGGGGGATCGTGGACGAACCTCACCGCCCCGAACGGGACCGCCCCGCCCGCCCGGCAGGCCGCCTCCCTCGCCTACGATCCCGCGTGCGGATGCGACCTCCTCTTCGGCGGGGGGGAGCTCGGCGGATGGGTCAACGACACCTGGACGTACTCGAACGGCACGTGGGCGACGGCATCGACCGGGCCCGCCCCTTCCCCTCGGCAGTGGGCGGGGCTCGCCTACGCCGCCGGCGACGGCCTCGTCCTCGTCGGGGGGGAGGGTGCCGGCGGGCTTCTCGACGACACCTGGACCTGGGCGGCCGGCGGGTGGACGCGGGTCGCGACGGCATCGACGCCCGCGGGGGTCGCCGCCGGTCCGGACGCCCTCGCGCCGGATCCCGACGGCTCGCTCGTGGCGTTCGGCGGGCTGGGCTGCTCCGCCGACACCCTCGATCTGTGCAACAACACGTACGAGTACTCCGCCGGGGCGTGGCGGTCGGTGCCGAGCGCGGACCCACCGTCCCCGCGCGAGGGGCTCGAAATCGCGTACGACGCCGCGGACGGCTACGTGCTGGGGTACGGCGGCGGTGCGCCGTGGTGGTCGTCGAACGAGACGTGGGCGCTCGGCGGCCCGATGGCGGCGACGGTGACCCTCGACCCGCAGTACTCCCAGTCCCCGAACTCGACCACGATTACCACGCGCGCATCGGGGGGGTACGGCGTGTACCACTACGACTACTCCTGGCCGGACTCCGAGGAGGGGACCGACTGCCCGTCGGTGGACCTTCCCACCTGGGTGTGCATCTTCGATCTCGAGGATACCGGTAACCGGACTGTCCGCGTCGTGGTGAACGACAGCGTCGGCAACTCGACGTCCGCGGAGACGGTCCTGCACCTCGTCGAGGTGTTCTACGACGGGCTCGTCCTCGCGGCGTCCACCGTCGACGTGGGCGAGAACATCTCGATCCACGTCGTCACGCCGCCGGCGTACCCGGGCGTGAACTTCACCTGGTACGGCCTCCCCTTGAGCTGCTACCCGGCCACGACGGCCAACGTGTCGTGCGTCGCCACCCTCCCGGGCTTCTACGCCCTCTCCTGCCTCGTCGTCGACGCGCTCGGCGCCCGGGAGCTCACGACGACGTACGCGCTCTGGGTGTACCCCGACCCGGTCGCCGTCTCGTGGCCGGACCGGACCAACGGTCCCGCGCCGCTCGGGGTCGGCTTCCACGCCCTCGTCTCGTCGGGCACTCCGCCGTACGCCCTTACGTGGTCGTTCGGGGACGGCGCCTCGAACGACACCCTCGATCCGTCGCACACCTACGAGAGCCCGGGGAACTACTCGGTCGCCTTGACCGTCCGCGACGCGACCGGCTGGTCGGTCACGACGATGGAAGCGCAGGAGATCGTGGTCGGCGACCCCCTCAACGCGACCGTCGACGGACCCGGGTCGATCGGGGCGGCGCCGACGTCCGTCGCGCTGCGCGCGAACGCGACGGGCGGCGTCCCGCCGTACGCGTACGACTGGCTCCTGCCGGACGGCGCGACGGCCACGGGGGCGAACGTGACCGTGCCCGCCCCCGACGCGGGGACGTACACGGTGAAGCTCACCGTCTCCGACGCCTCGGGAGTCGCGATCCACGCCTCGACGACGTTCACCGTCCCCCCGCCGAGCGGCGCGGTCCTGGGCCCCCTCGGGGGGATCGGCACCCTCGGGTACGTCCTCATCGTCGGCGCCGCGATCGCGGGCCTCGTCGGCGGCTGGGCGCTCCGCCGGGCCCGCCCCCATCCGGACGGGCGGGATCCGCGGGGCCTCCCCGGCCGGTCCCGTGCTCCGACGGCCCGGCCGTTCCCGGGGCGGTGATCGGGATCTTCCCGGAGCGTCGCGCGCCGGCCGCGGACGGGGCGCTGCGGCGCCGGGGTCAACGCACGATGGTGATCGGGGAGTACGAACCGATGCGGGCGGCGTCGATGAGATACACCTCCCCGTTGAGCGGGTCGTAGAGACCGGTGAAGGGTGAGCCCGGAACGGCGAGGCTCCCCACGATCGCGCGCGAGAAGCTCGAGAGGATGGTGAGGTTGGAAGAGCCCGCGTTCGGCACGAGGATGTAGCCCGTGCGGGAGTCGAATATCGGGTCCCCGGGCGCGTAGCCGGTCCCTCCCGTGCCGATCACCCGTCCCGTCCGGCCCGAGACTACGAAGTACTGGTCGGCGTCCGTCGTGACGAAGACGTCGCCGTTGCTCGGGTTCACGGACGGGCCGCTCACTATCCTCCCGACCCCGCTCGACGGCCCGCTCGGACCGACGTACGGATGGCGGAACTGGATGTTCGAGGACCCGTTGATGAGGTGGAGGCTCGGGGCCGAAGCGTACCCGACCGCGTAGTACCCTGCGGCCGAGGTGACGATCCAGTCCGACGCCGGATCGTAGGCGATCGTGGCGGAAGGCCGGCCGACGTCGATACGGGCCGCGACGCTCCGGTTGGTGCCGTTGATGGCGGTGACGACGGTGCCCGTGAGGTTCGTGACGAAGATCTCGTCGCTGCGGGGCTCGTACGCGACCCCGTCGGGATCGCCGCCGACGTGGACCCAGCCCCGGGCCCGGTTCGAGGTCCCGTTCACCACGGCGACCGTGCCGTTCGCGTTCGCCACATACACGTCCCCGCTGCGCGGGTCGACGGCGAGCGCGCTCGATAGGTACGTCTTGATCGTCGCGACCCGGCTGAACGTCGTCGCATTCACGACGCTCACGTTGTTGTTCCACACGTTGACGGCGTAGAGGTCGTTGTTGTCCGGATCGTAGACGAGGGAGCAGACGCCGGATGCCTCCGGGAAGCTTCCGACGACCGAATCGGTGGAGCCGTCGATCACGGTCACGTTCACGGATCCCGCGTTGGCGACGAATATGTCACCGGACACCGGGTCGAGCGCCATCGCGATCGCCCCATATCCCGCGGTCAGGTTGCCGACTACGCGCGGCAGGGCCCTTGCGAGGGGCCCCGCTCCGGTCCCTCCGACGGTCCCGGGCGGCACCGGCGACCCGATTGCGATCCACGAGAGGGGACCGAGAATGAGCACCACGAGCACGACCAAGGCGGTTCGCAGGGGGGAACGTCGCGAGGGCCAACGGTGGCGCTTCCCCGGGAGCACATTCATCCGGGACACGCCCCCGCGCGCCACGGTCGCCTCCCCCTTAACCGTTCTCGCGCGAAGCATTCCCACCGGAAGGTTCCCCCGTGACACGGCCGCTACCTTTGCCGGCGGGATCGGTCCGCGCCCGGGCCGGGGCGTTCACTCCCCGCGCCGAAGACGGCCCGCGGGCTCGCAAGAGCTGAAGAACGCGGGACGCCGTATGTCGATCGGCGGCCGGCACCGGTGAGAGGCCCCCCGCCCTACGGGGCGCCGGCTACCTGCGGGGTGGGGAGCGAAGGTGAGCGTGGACCAACGATGGGTCCTCTACGTCGACATGGACGCGTTCTACGTCGCGTGCGAACGGCGCGACCGGCCCGAGCTCGCCGGCCGGCCGGTGATCGTCGGACCCGACCCGCACCAGGGACCGTCGCGGGGGGTGGTCCTGTCCGCGAGCTACGAGGCCCGGGCGTTCGGCGTGCGCAGCGCGATGCCGGTCGCGATCGCCGATCGGCGCTGCCCCGACGCGACGTGGATCGCGGCCGACTTCCCCAAGTACGAGGCGGCATCGCGGGCGATCGTCGACCGGCTACGGGCGTTCAGCGCCGAGGTCCACCCGCTCAGCATCGACGAAGCGGCGCTCGTCGTGGGGGCGCGTTCGGCCGCAGAAGCGGAGGAGATCGCGCGCCGTATTCAGTCCGATCTCGAGGGCGCGCTGGGGCTTCCCTGCACCATCGGCGGAGCGACGAGCCGGGTCGTCGCGAAGATCGTGACCGACTCGGCGAAGCCGCGGGGGATCCGGGTCGTCGCTCCCGAGGGGGTCGTCGAGTTCCTCGCGTCGCGGCCGGTCGACGCGATCCCGGGGGTGGGCCCCAAGACCACCGACCGTCTCCGCGCCGCCGGCCTCACGTCGATCGGCGAGGTCGGCGCCGCGCCTCGCGAGCGTCTTCGCCGGCTCCTCGGCGGGTTCGGCCTCGAGCTCGCGGCGATCGCGCGGGGCGAGTGGGCGGATCCGCCGGAACGACCGTCGGGTCCCCGATCGCGCAGCGTGGAGCGGACGTTCCCGGTCGATGCATCCGAGCTGCCGGCGCTCGAGGCCGAGGTGGCGACGCTCGCCGGGGAGCTCTCGTCACTTCTCGAGCGGGAGCGGCTTAGGTACCAGACCGTGACGGTGGGCGTGCGCTGGTCGGACTTCGAGCGGGTCCAGCGGAGCCGGACCCGCCCGGTCCGGGCCGACGGGGTGGAGCCGATGCGGTCCGACGCCACCGAGCTGTTGCGCGAGCTGTGGGCCTCGGAGCGGTTCGCCCGCGGGCGCGCCGTCCGTACCCTATCGCTCGGCGTCGAACGGCTCGCGCCCCGGTCCGGCGCGGTCCGTCCGCTCGAGGCGTTCGAGAGCGCGCGGGGCAGGATTAAGTAGCGACCGTTCTAGCGTCAGGGGCCCGGGTGGACATCTTCGCGTTCCTTGGACTCCCCCTGCCGACCGGGGTGTCGATCGGAGCGCTCTTCCTGATCTCGATCGCGGCCGGGGCGATCGGCGCCATGCTCGGCATCGGCGGAGGGCTCGTCCTGGTCCCGGTCCTCGTGGTGCTGTTCGGAGTCGACATCCACTTCGCGATCGCGACGAGCCTCGTCAGCGTCATCGCGACGAGCACCGGCGCCGCGTCGACGGAGGTCGAGGCCGGCTACACGAACGTCCGCCTCGGCGTCTTCCTCGAGACCGCGACGTCGACGGGGGCGCTCCTCGGCGCCCTCGTCGCGGTCACCGTCCTCGCCTCGCGCGGCGACGTCCTCGTTTGGGCGTTCGTCCCGGTCGTCGTCGGGGCGGGCGGCTACATGCTGGTGCAGCGCGGCCGAGTGACGGACGACGCGCCGCCCCCCGACCGGCTGGCGCGCCGGCTGTCGCTGGTCGGGGAGTGCCCCGATCTGGAGCGGGGAGGCCGCCGCCGGTACGCCGCGACGAACACCTCGGCCGGGCTCCTCGTCGCGGGACTCGCGGGGGTCGCCTCCGGGCTCCTCGGCGTGGGAGGGGGGCTGTTCAAGGTCCCGGCGATGAACTCCCTCATGCGGATCCCGTTCCGCGTCGCGGGAGCGACCTCCACGTTCATGATCGGGGTCACCGCCGCCGCGAGCGCGCTCGTCTACCTGTTCGCGGGCGACGTCGTCCTTCTCCTCACGGTGCCGACCGCGTTCGGCACGCTCGCGGGGAGCCGAGCGGGCGCCGGTCTTAGGGCCGGCACGAGCGCGACGATGCTGCGCCGGTTGTTCGCGGTCGCCCTCTTCGCGTCCGCGGCGACGATGGCGCTCGAGGCGGCGGGGGTGATCTCCTGAGCGCGGTCCCCGTCCCGCCGCTCGCCGGCGGCTCCGACGATCCCGGCTTCGAGCGGTCGGTCGGTCGGATCCTGATCGCGGGGGTCGCGAGCGCCGTCGCGCTCCTCGCTGCGGGCCTCGCCTTGGCGACGGTGACCGGTCTCCCTCCCGCCGACGCCATCGGCCACGTGCCCCGCGCCGTGCCGGCCTCGGCCGTCGGCTGGTCGGAGCTCCTCCTGTTCCTCGGCCTCCTAGTGCTCGTCCTCACGCCCGTCGCCCGGGTCGCCGCCACGGTCGGTCTGTTCGCCCAACGCCGGGACGGGCTGTACGTCGCAATCACCCTGTTCGTCCTCCTCTTGCTCGGCGCCACCGTCGCCGTGGGAGTGCTTTCGTGACCCGGGGCGGCGGGGCCGACGACGCCCGGGAGCGGGGGCTCCTCCGGCGGGACCCGGTCCTCGGCGTCCCGATCCCGGCGTACGACGGGCGGTCGATCGCCAACGTCGTCCGCACGGTCGCCCGGACGGTCGGCGTCGAACGATCGAAGGGCGTCCTCCCGCCGCTCGCGCCCGAACTCGACCCGTTCGGGGGTGGTTCCGCGCCGGGGCCGATCGTGATCCTGCTCGTCGACGGGCTCGGCTGGCGAGGGTTCTCCCGCTGGGCGGCCGGCAGCGGCGCCCGGGGCCGTCGGTGGGCCGCGGCGGCGCATCCGATCACGTCGGTGTTCCCGACGACGACCGCGGCGGGGCTCACGTCGCTGTCGACGGGCCTCGCCCCGGCGGCGCACGGGCTGGTCGGCTACCGGCAGTACCTCCCGACGTACGGCACCGTCGCCGATCTGCTCCGGATGAGCCCGGTGCTCGTCCCCGGGATGGACCTCCTCGTCGGTCCCCGGTGGCGGCCCGCCCTCGTCGCCGGGGGCGGCACCTGGTTCCGTCGGGGTCTCCGGGGGGCGGCGGTCTCCCGGGACCGGTTCCGGGGGTCGGGATTCACCCGCGTCCTCTACGACGGCGCTTCGTACACCGGGTACGCGACGGCGGTCGATCTCGCCCACCAGCTCGCCCAGCTCCTGGCGTCCCGGGCCCCGCCGCCGGTCGTCTTTGCCTACTGGGACGAGCTCGACACGATCCAGCATCTCCACGGCCCCGGCGCGCGAGCGCTGTTCGACCTCGAACTCGGCCGGGTCGTCGACCTGCTCCGGCACGTCGCGCGGTCGATCGGGCCCGCGCGCGGGGGGGCCACCACGCTCCTCGTCACCGGCGACCACGGTCAGGTGGGAGCCCGCGCCGATCGCCAGGTCCGGGTGGACCGCCTCCCGGCGCTCCGACGGGCGATGGCGCGTCCGCTCGCCGGCGACCGCCGGGCCGGCTTCTTCGTCGCCCGGTCGGGCCGGACCGAGGCGCTTCGGGCCGCGCTCTCGCGGGCGCTCCCGCGCGGCGCCCGGCTGCTCGACGCGCGGGTGGCGATCGAACGGGGCCTCTTCGGGCCCCCGCCGTTCCACCCGGAGCTCGAGGAGCGCGTCGGCGACCTCATCGCGCTCGTCCCCGAGCCGTGGGGCCTCACGTGGACGGCGCCGGGGGCGCGGCCGCCGGCCCGGTACCTCCTGGGGGCCCACGGGGGGCTCGCGGCGGAGGAGCTCCTCGTCCCGCTCGTGGCGGGGCGGCTCGACGCGCTCGCGTCGTAGCCCCGCCCCGGGAGCGCGGTCGCGCAACGGTAAAGACGCTCGTCCCGGTCCACGCCGCCGTGGCCGATTTGCGCCAGCCGATCCTCTCACTGTTGGGCCACGTCGACCACGGGAAGACGACGCTGCTCGACCGGATCGCGGGGTCGGTCCGGGCCGAGCACGAGCCGGGCGGGATCACGCAGCACATCGGGGCGATCGAGGTGCCCGCCGCGACGATCGAGCGGCTGTGCGCGGGGATCCTCCCGACCGAGCAGTTCACCGTGCCCGGCCTCCTGTTCATCGACACCCCCGGCCACCGGTCGTTCGAAACGCTCCGCCGCCGGGGCGGCGCGCTCGCCGACCTCGCGGTGCTCGTCGTCGACGCCCGCGACGGGGTGATGCCCCAGACGCGGGAGTCGATCCAGATCCTCCGGCACGAGAAGACCCCGTTCGCCGTGGCGATGACGAAGATCGACCTCCTGCCGGGCTGGCGGCGCCCGACCGCGCCGGTGGGACTCGCGGCGCACGCGGCGCGATTGGGCGACGAGTTCTCGCGGGCGCTCGACGAACGGGTCTACGCGCTCTCCGCCCAGCTCGCCGAACTCGAGTTCTCCGCCGAGCGGTACGATCGGGTGAGCGACTTCACCCGGAACGTGGGGATCTGCCCGGTCTCGGCGAAGGCGGGCGTCGGCCTCGCCGAGCTACTCGCGCTCCTCGTAGGGCTCTCGCAGCGGTTCCTCGCCGGCGAGCTCGAGCGCGGCGGCGACGGCGGGGAAGCGACGATTCTGGAGCGGAGCGACCAGAAGGGGGTGGGGCCGGTCGCGAACGCGATCGTGTACCGTGGGCGCCTCCGGATCGGCGACGAGCTCCTGGTGACCGGCCGGTCCGGCCCGTTCGCGACGAAGCTGCGGGGGATCTTCCGACCGGAGACCCGCGGGAAGTCCGGCCGCGCGGTCCGCCTGCGGTCCCTCGAGGAGGTCGTCGCCGCCGCCGGCGTCTACCTCGCCGCCCCGGGCGTCGAGGAGGCGCTGCCCGGCGGCCTCCTCAAGTCGGTCCGTTCCCCGGAGGAGGCGGAGGCGACCCGCCAGGCGTTGGACCGGGAGAGCCATCCGGTCGCGGAGCTCGCCGAATCGGGGATCGGGCTGTACGCGGATACCCTCGGCGCGCTCGAGGCGCTCGCCTTCGAGTGCCGGGAGGCATCGATCCCGGTCCACGAGGCCGTGGTCGGCCCGGTGAACCGGGCCGGCGTCCTCCAGGCCGGCTCGGTCAAGGATCCGACGCACCGCGCGATCCTCGCCTTCAACGTGCCGGTACTCGCCGACGCGCTCCCCGAGGGGGAGGGCAGCGGGGTGAAGCTGTTCCGCGGGGAGGTCATGTACCGGATGCTCGAGGAGTACGGCGCCTGGCGCGAGGAGGCGACGCGCGCCCTCGACGCCCGACGCCGGCTCGAGACCGTCCATCCGGCGAAGGTCGAGGTCCTGCCGGGGTACGTCTTCCGGAGCTCGAAGCCGGCGATCGTCGGCATCAAGGTCCTCGCCGGCACGGTCCGTCCCGGCGTCCGGCTGATGAAGGGCGACGGGACGGAGGTGGGGCTCCTCAAGTCGCTGCAGCACGACGGAAATTCGGTCGACCATGGCGAGGAGGGCGCCGAGCTCGCGGCCTCGATCGACGGGGCGGTCGTCGGCCGGAGCCTGTTCGAGGGCGACGTGCTGTACGTCGCGATCCCCGAATCGGCGGCGCGGCTCGTGCGGGGCCAGGCGCTGTCGCCGTCGGAGCGGGCGGTCCTCGACGAGGTCGTGCGGATCCGCCGGCAGTCCCAGCCGTTCTGGGGTCAGTGATCGGGGGGCCGGGCCACCGGGTCGGACGGCGTCCCGGGCGGACCGGTCCGCCGGTAGACGCCCCCCCGAAGGAAGAGGCCGAGGAACAGGAGGACCGCGCCCACGAACCCGAGCGCGCCGACGCCGAGGCCGAGCAGGACCTGGCTCACGGTCGAAAGGGAGGCGGTGCCTGGATCGGTCGTGGCGGAGTCGACCTCCACCGAGCCCGACCCCGGTCCGGGGTCCGACCAGACGACGCGGTACGGGAACGTCGCCGAGCCGTTCGCGAAGTAGGATCCTCCCGTGGTCGCGGTGCGGTTCTCGACGAGCCGCCAGTCCGCGCAACCCGAGGTCCCGGGCTCGCAGCCGTTCCCCGTGTAGATCTGGACGGAGACGGGGACGGTCGCGCTCCATCGGACGGAGAACCCGGTGGCGCCGGCGGGGGCGGTGTACTCGGTCGAGTTCGCGCTCCCGGGGATCGCGAGCCAGCTCGCGGTCGTCGTGTGGGTGACGGCCGGCCCCGGGATCGGGATGAGGTAGAGGGCGACCAAGCCCCCGACGGCGAGCGCCGCGAATCCGAGGCCGACGACGACGAGCCCCGGCCGCATCGCCCCGGTACGGGCGCGCGCCGCAAATACGCTTCGCCGGCGCGCTGCCGGCGCGTTGAGATGGGTAAATACTCCCCCGTCCTGCTCGGATTGGAGTGACGGGGAGCGAGGCGGCTCCGCCGGTCCGCGCCGCGGAGCCAGGGGCGCCCGTCTGCCCGCTCTGCGCGAGCCCGCGACGGGTTTCCGACCCCGAGCGCGGCGAGGTCCACTGCGCCGACTGCGGGCTCGTGTTCGACGGGGCGAACCTGGTCGGCACCCCGCCGCCGGTCCCCGAGGCGGAGCGGCCCTCGAACGGGAGCGGCCGCGGCATCGGACCGTTCACCCCGGCCGGGAGCGCCCGGCGCGCGTTGGGATCGACGCTCTCGACGCTGCGCGACGGCCAGGGCCGACCGCTCGGTTGGCATCGCCGGTACGAGTTCCAGCGCCTCAAGCGGATCATGCAGCGGCAGACCGCGCGCGTCCCCGGGAGCTCGACGGACCGCTCCCAGGCGTGGAGCGAGCTCGCCGCCGCCGGCGAGCGCCTCGGCCTCCCGTCGGTGGTGACCGCGGAGGCGGAGCGGATCTACCGGGACGCCCGGCAGCGGGGCGCGTTCCGGGGGCGCAGCCTCGGCGCGTCGGCCGGCGCGTGCCTCTACGCCGCGTGCCGACGGTTCTCGATCCCCCGGACGCTCACCGAGGTCGCGAGCGCCCTCGGGGCCCGGCGGGCCGAGGTCGGCCGCACGTTCAAGGTCGTCCAGCGGGAGGTCGCGGCGTCGATCCCGTCGGTCGGCACCCGGGCGTTCCTCGCGCGGTACGCGGAGGAGCTCGCCCTCTCGCCCTCCGTCCGGTCCACCGTCGAGGCGATGCTCGACGAGGCCGACCGGAGCCCGGAGCTCTCCGGGCTCTCCCCGCACGGGCTCGTCGCGGCGCTCATCTACATCGCAACGGAGCGCGGGGGCGAGCGCCGGTCCCGGGCGGAGCTCGCCCGGGTGAGCGACGTGACCGAGGTCACCCTCCGGTCGACCGGCCGGCTCGTCGAGCGGCTGTTCGGCCGCCTCAAGCGGTCACCCGGGTAGAGTTACCGGACGAGGTAGTACCCGGCCGCCTTCTCGCGGACCTTCCGGCGGGCGAATCCCTTCGTCTGCAGCTCCTGGAGCGCGTTCATGACCATCGTCTTGGGCAGCTTCGTCGACTGCGTGATCCGCTCCGCCGTCCCGAGCTTCTCCTCGCTCGCGAGCCCCATCTCCTTCATCGCCTTGTAGACCTTGACCGCGTTCCCCGACACCTCGTCCTCGATCCCCATCGCGCGCGCCCTGCGCCGCGGGAGCGGCGCTGATTATTAATCTCGCGGGCGCGGCGAAGGGGCGGGTCCCCGGCCCCGGGACGCTCCGGGGCCTAGAGGACCGCCCCGACGGTGGGTCGATCGATCCACTCGGCGTCTGTCGCCCGGATCCCGTCCCCGATCGCGTCGCGGTCCAGCGTGGTCGGCCCGCTCCCCCGTGCGCTCGCGAGGACCGCGGCGCGCGCGACGACCGTGCCCGCGAGCGACTCGAGATCGGCGGCGAGGGCCTCCGCGAACGGTCGGGAACGGTCCGAGGCCGCGAGGAGCTGGCCCAAGAGGAGGCCCCGCCGGGTCGCGAACGCTAGGTACCCCGCCAGCCTCCGCTCGGCCGCGGGCTCGAGCTTCGGACGGATCGGGTCGAGCGGGAATCGTCCCGCGTCGGGCTCGACCCCGCCGGTCTCGCGGAGCCGGTGGAGCGCGTAGGCACCCGAATCGAAGGAGATCCCCTCGACGCCGCGCTCGGGGTCGAACCGGAGCGGGAGCGCCGCCGCCCCGTCGACGATCGATGGCGGGGGCGCCGGGGGATAGACGGGGAGCTCCCGGGCGATCCGCCGGACGTCGACGGCCCGCCGGGCGGTCTCCGGGTCGGTCCACCCGGCCCGATCCGTCCGACGGGCGACGGCGCGTCGGAACGCGCGGACGCCGGCCTCGAGCCGCGGCCCGACGCCCGGGCGGGCGAGCTCGGCCCGCACGGCCGCGAGCTCGACGTCGAGGCCCCGCGGGGGCCCCCGGGGCCCCGCCGGGAACGCGTCGAGCGGATCGAGGGGGACCCCGGGACAGGTGAGGATGATCGTGAGTTCGACGCCGCGCGCGGCGTGACCGTGGATCGGGTACGCCCGGCACGGGAACGGGCGGGCGGCGTGCGCGCGGCACCGGCCGCTCTCGAGGAGACCGCAGGCACCTCCGTCGGGGCGTCCCTTGATCAGGGCGAACCGCGGGTCGGGTCCGTCGACGAACCGGATCGTCGGGTCCAGGACGAGAAGCCGGCTCCGCTCGTCCGGCGTGACGGCCGGAGTCGCGAAGCAGCAGAGCCCGCAATCGGGACGGCAGCGGAACTCGAACCCTTCGACGCCAGTCGGGTCGAGATCGATGCGGGATGGGATCGCGACCCCTCCGGTCCGCCCCGAAGGGGCGAGGAGCCCTTTATGTCGCGCCTTCCGGTCCCCGGGCCCGACGGATGGACGCGGTCGTCCTCGGCGGAGGGGGTCTCACCGGCCGGTGCGCGGTCCGGGACCTGGTCGAAAGCGGCCGGTTCTCGACCGTGCGCGTCGGCGACCTCGACCCGACGCTGGCGCGGCAGGCCGCGGAGCGGGCCGGCGGGGCGCCGCACGCCGAATGGCGCCGGGTCGACGCGACGGACCGGACGGCGGTGGCCGAGTTCCTTCGCGGGGCCCGGGTCTGCGTGAACGCGGTCCAGTACCGGTTCAACCTCGACGTGATGGAGGCGTGCCTCGCGGCCGGGGTCGACTACCTCGACTTCGGCGGGCTGTTCCACATGACGCGGCGCCAGCTCGGCCTCGATGCGAGGTTCCGGGACGCCGGCCGGATCGCCATCCCCGGGTTGGGCCAGGTCCCCGGCGTATCGAACATCCTCGCGGCGGACGCGACCCGGGACCTCGATCGCGTCGATTCGATCGTGATCCGCGACGGATGGGTCGACCGCACCCGGGGCGGACCGGACGTCGTCTTCACCTGGTCGCCGAGCACGTTCCTCGACGAGATGCTCCTTCCGGCCGTCGTCTGGCGCGACGGACGGTACCAGGAGGAGCCCCCGATGAGCGGCGCGGAGGAGTACGACTTCCCCGCCCCGGTCGGGCGCACGCGGCTCTACCGGACGTTGCACAGCGAGCCGGCGACGCTCCCGGCGAGCCTCGCCGCGAAGGGGCTCGCCCGGTGCGAGTGGTTCGAGGGGGGACCCGGCATCGGCGACCTGCGGCTCCTCGCGCGCATCGGGCTCGGTTCGGAGGAACCGGTCGAGGTCGACGGGGCCCCCGTCGTCCCCCGGAGGCTCCTCCTCGCGCTCCTCAAGCGCGGCGCCCTCCTGGGGTACCCCGAGGGGACCCGGATCGACGACGTGGAGATCACCGACGTCGAGGTGCGGGGGAGCACCAAGGAGGGACCCGTGACCCGGCATGCCGTGGCGGTCTTCCGATCGCGACCCGAGTGGGGAGCGGCGGCGACGGAGCTCGCCGTCGGGGTCGCGGGCTCCATCGGGGCGATCCTGATAGCCGACGGGACGGTCCGGGGATCGGGCGTGGTGCCTCCCGAGATCGCCGTCCCGCCGGGCCCGTTCCGGATGGCACTCACCGACCGGGGGATCCCGACGCGCATCTCTCCTCCGGACGAGCCGTTCGGCAGCGTCTGACATTCGTCCGACACGACCTCCGGATGCCGTCCCGCGCCGGGCGGCCCCGTCTCTCTGGAGACCCGGGATTCCCCCGTCCCGGCAGGTTCATATAGGCACCTCCGGCTCGGTAGGCTGCCGGAGATGGGACGTTCATGGCCGACGGGGAACCCGCCCTCACCGCCCTCGCCCTTCGGCTTCCCGGTCCGCCGGGCCCCCTGACCGGGACCCCGACGGGGCGGGAACCGCTCCCTGGGCCGACCGTCGCCGGGCCGGCCCCTTCCGTCTCCTCCAGCGAGGCGGAGCGCGCGCCGCCCGCGGCGACCGCGGCGGCGGCCGTTCCGGTCCCGGGCCCGTCGGACAGTCCGGCGCCTCCCGCGCCGGCGCCCCCGCCCGAGGAGGCGCCGCCGCCGCTGCCGATCACCGTGGAGCGGCTCGTCCCGAAGCTCCGTCGGAGCGCTCGGCTGTTCGCGGAGGGGAAGAGGCTCATCCCGAACTCGTCGAGTTCGCTCATCCGGGTCGCGTCGTACGACCCGTGCCCCCCGTTCATCGCCCGCGGCAAGGGCGCGCGGATCTGGGACGTGGACGAGAACGAGTACCTCGACTTCAACCTGAGCTACGGCTGCCTCATCAACGGGCACGCCCACCCCGCGATCGTGAAGGCGATCCAGGAGCAGGCGGAGCTCGGGACCCACTTCGCGGCCCCGACCGAGCTCGAGATCGAGGTGGCGAAGCAGTTCGTCGAGCTCGTCCCGTCGGCCGAGCGCGTCGCGTTCTGCTCGAACGGCTCCGACGCGACGATGAACGCGATCCGCATCGCCCGCGCCGTCACGGGCAAGGACGGGCTCCTCAAGTTCGAGGGCCACTACCACGGGCAGCACGACTACGCGCTCATCAGCGCCGAGGCGCCCCCCATCGTGGCGGGGCTCGACGAGTACCCCCGCCCGCTGCCGAACTCGGCGGGGATCCCGCCCGGGGTGACCGACTACGTGACCGTCGCCCCGTACAACTCGGTGACCGCCCTCGAGCGGATGGTCCGCCGGAACCGGGACCGGATCGCCGCCGTGATCATGGAGCCGATCATGGCGAACGCGGGCGTGATCCCGCCCGCGCCGGACTTCCTGAAGCGGGTCCGGGAGATCACGCGCGAGAACGAGATCCTGCTCATCTTCGACGAGGTGTTCACGGGGTTCCGGATCGCCCCCGGCGGCGCCCAGCAGGTGTACGGGATCGAGGCGGACCTCTCCTGCTGGGCGAAGGCGCTCGGCGGCGGGCTCCCGATCTCCGCCGTCTCCGGGAAGGCGGAGTACATGGACCTCATCGCCCCGGGACGCATCTCGTTCGGCGGGACGTACTTCGCGAACTCCCTCACCCTCGCCGGGACGCTCGCGAACCTCAAGCTGCTCCACAAGGGCGGCAAGCCGCTCTACGAGCGGTTCGCGCGGCTCACCGAGCGGATGGAGAAGGGGATCGAGGCGGCGGCGCGCGACGCGAAGGTGCCGCTCCTCGTCCAGTCCGTCCCCGGCATGCTCCAGTTCTTCTTCACGAAGCGCAAGAAGATCACCAACTACCGCGAGTCGCTGCAGATCAACTGGGACCTGTACCTGCGGCACCACCAGCTCCTGCTCGACCGGGGGGTCTACATCCACCCGGACAACTACGAGCGGATCACCTTCTCCTCCGCCCACACGGAGAAGGACGTCGACCAGTTCGTGACGACGATCGGCGAGACGCTGAAGGAGCTGAAGGCGCTCCCGCGCGACGCGCTCTTCTAGCCCGCCTCCGCGCCCCCAACCGTATTAGTACTGACTCCCGCTCCGGTCCCCGTGGCGACGCGGCGGGGCCCGCCCCGGTCCCGGCGACGGGGGCGGTAGCCGGTGGGCCGCTCGCTGAGCGATCTCGCGGTGTTCCTCGGCAAGCGGCTCCTCCTCCTCATCCCCACACTGCTCGGGGTGCTCGTCATCACGTTCGTCCTTTCGACGGTCGTCACCCCGAACCCGTGCCAGTTCTGGTTCCCGAAGATCAAGCCGGCGCAGGTCCCCGCGTGCATCAGCCGGTTCGGCCTCGACCAGCCGCTCCCGACCCGGTTCGTCGACTACCTGGTGCAGCTCGGGAGCGGCAACTGGGGGACCAACCCGAACGCGGTGCCGGTCCTGCCGCAGATCCTCGCCGACGTCCCCGAGACGATCGAGCTCGTGCTCTCCGCGATGTTCCTCATGATCGTCGTCGGCATCCCCCTCGGGGTCGTGGCGGCGAACCACGCGGGCCGCCTGGGGGACCACCTGGTCCGGGTGTTCTACCTGAGCGGGTGGGCGATGCCGACGTACGTCGGCGCCCTCCTCCTCGCCCTCCTCGTCGGCCCGGCCACCGGGCTCCCGTACCAGGGGGCGTTCACCAATCCGAACCCGCCGATCCCGCAGCCGACGCACTTCTCGGTCGTCGACGGGATCCTCTCCGGCCAGCCGTACTACGCGGGCGACGCGCTCGCCCACCTCGTCCTGCCGGCGACGTCGCTCGCGTTCCTCAACCTCGGGATCGCGACCCGTATGACGCGGAGCTCGATGCTCGAGACCCTCCCGATGGACTACGTGAAGACGGCGCGGATGAAGGGGTTGAGCGAGTTCTGGGTCCTCTACAAGCACGCCCTCCGGAACTCCCTCATCACGACGACGACGGTCCTGGGCGTCACCGGCGGCCAACTCCTCGCCAGCACCGTGGTGATCGAGGAGATCTTCCAGTGGCCGGGGATCGGCGAATACGCCTACACGGCGCTCACGCAGAACTGGTACGCCGCGGTCTACGCGACGGTGATCGTCTTCGCGATCGGAGTGGTCGTCGCGAACCTCGCCGCCGACCTCCTCTACGGCCTGCTCGACCCGCGCGTGGAGTGGCGGTAGATGGCCGCCGACGGGGCCGCGGCGGCCCCCGCGCCCGCCCGCCCGGCCCGCGCCCGTCGCGGGGCGACGGTCCGGGGGGTCCTCTCGGTGCTGCGGGCGAACCCGCTCACGTTCGTCGGCTTTCTCCTCGTCGCGGCGATCGTGGGGCTCGCGGTCCTGGTCGAGGCGGTGCCGCTCGTGACGGGACTCTTCGGACCGCCGGTGCACCTCTACCCGTACGACCCGGTGAGCGACTTCTCCGGCCCCCGGCTCGCGCCCCCGTCGGCGGCGCACTGGCTCGGGACCGACGACAACGGCCACGACCTCTTCTCCCGCGCCCTCGCGGCGCTCCCCATCGACCTCTCCGTCGGGTTCGCGATCAGCGGCTTCGGGCTCGTCGTCGGAGGAGCCCTCGGGCTCGTGGCCGGCTACTGGACCCGCCCGTGGTCGCTCGGCGGCGCCGTCTCGACGGTGATCCTCCGGCTGACCGACATCTTCCTCTCCATCCCGACGCTCCTCCTCGCGCTCGCGATCGTCGAGGTGCTGTCGCGCGGGTACCTCCAGACGATCTTCGCGCTGATGGTCACCTGGTGGCCGTACTACACGCGCCTCGTCCGGGGGGAGGTGCTGTCGATCAAGCAGCAGCCGTACGTCACCGCCGCGAAGGCGGCCGGCGTCTCCGACGGGCGGATCCTGCGTCGGCACGTGCTGCGGAACCTCCTCGAGCCCGTCATCGTCTACTACACGATGGACGTCGGGACGGTCATCGTCGTCTTCTCGACGATCGCGTTCATCGGCGCCACGTTCCCCCCGTACATCCCCGAGTGGGGAACGATGGTGGAGGGGTACGCGGACCTGTTCCCGGCGTTCCCGTGGCCGGTGATCTCGATGAGCGTCGCGATCATCGTGACGGTCCTCGCCTTCAGCCTGCTGGGGGACGGGCTGCGGGACCTGTTGGACCCCCGGAGCCGCCGGGTCCTCGCCCAGACCGGCGCCGCGGGCGAGGCACCGTAGGGGGACGATGGCGGAGCCGCTCCTCGAGGTCGACCACCTCTCGGTCGACTACACCGTCGGCGCGGGGACGTTCCACGCCCTGCGCGACGTCTCGTTCGCCGTCGCCCCGGGCCGGGTCGTCGGGATCGTCGGCGAGACCGGGTGCGGCAAGAGCACGCTCGCCCACGCCATCCCGAGGCTCCTCCCGGAGCCGCCGGCCCGCGTCGTCGCCGGCGCGATCTCGTTCCGCGGCGTCGACCTCCTCGCCCTCCCCCGGTGGCGGATGCCGTCGGTCCGGGGGACCGGCATCGCGATGGTCTTCCAGGAGCCGATCAACTCGCTCAACCCGGCGTTCCGGGTGCTCGACCAGGTCCGGGAGGCGGTGCGGGTCCGACGGCTCCGCGAAGCCGGCGTCGGGGCGGTGTTCCGGTACGGCGACGAGGGGTACGACTACGCGCGCGGCCCTCCCCGTCCGGGGGCGGGGGCGATGCTGGCGCGACCGATCCTGCCCGGCGCGGGCGAGGGACCCGTCGCCGGCGGCCGCGCGCCGGTCGACGTCTCCTCGGGCGCCCTGCGCGCTGAGGTGCTCGAGATGCTGCGCCTCGTGCGGATCAACGACCCGGAGCGGATCCTGTCCCTCTACCCCCACGAGCTCTCCGGCGGCATGCGCCAGCGCGTGATGATCGCGATCGCGCTCTCCGGACGGCCGTCGCTCCTCATCGCCGACGAGCCGACGAGCGCGCTCGACGTGACGATCCAGGCGCAGGTCCTCACGCTGATGAAGGACCTCCTGAGCGAGCTCCGCACCTCGATCCTGTTCATCAGCCACGACCTCGGCGTCATCGCGGAGATGGTCGACGAGGTGGGGGTGATGTACGCGGGGGAGCTCGTCGAGTTCGGGCCGATCGACGAGGTGTTCGACGCGCCCCACCACCCGTACACCCGGGCGCTCCTCCGGGCGGTGCCGAACCGGTACAAGGACGACGGGCCCCTCGCCGCCCTCGGCGGCAGCGTGCCCAACCTCTCGCGGCTTCCGCCGGGGTGCGCGTTCGCCCCCCGGTGCTCGTTCGCCCAGGACGTCTGCCGCGCGGACCCGGGGCCGCCGCTCCGCCGGCCGCGGGGGGCCCCGGACTCTTCTACGCACCGGGCGGCGTGCCACTTCGCCGAGGAGGTGGGGTCGGCGTGACGGCGCTCCTCGAGGCGGAGGGGGTCGTGAAGCACTTCCCGCTCGTCCGGCCGATCGGGGATGTGGTCCGCGGGCGACCCGCCGAGGTCGTCCACGCCGTCGACGGCGTCTCGCTCTCGATCGGTCCGGGGGAGACCGTCGGGCTGATCGGGGAGTCCGGCTCGGGGAAGACGACGTTCGGCTGGCTCATCGCCCGCCTCCTCGACGCGACGGCGGGCACGATCCGCTTCGACGGGACCGCGGTGACGGACCTCTCCGGCCGGGCGCTGCGGGCATGGCGGCGGAACCTCCAGGTCGTCTTCCAGGACCCGGTCGGCTCCCTCGACCCCCGGATGCGCGTCTGGGAGATCGTGAGCGAGCCGATCGCCGCGCAGCAGCGGCTCGCGCGGGCGGAGCTCCGCGCCCGGGTCGCCGAGGTCCTCCCGACGGTGGGGCTGCCGGCCGACTGCCTCGACCAGTTCCCGAACGAGTTCTCCGGCGGGGGCCGGCAGCGGCTCGGGCTCGCGCGGGCGCTCAGCGTCGACCCGCGCCTCCTCGTCCTCGACGAGCCGACGAGCGCGCTCGACGTCGCGGTCCAGGCCCAGATCCTGAACCGGCTCGTCCAGCTCCAGCGCGAGCGCGGGATCGCCTACCTCCTCATCACGCACAACGTGAGCGCGGTCCGGTACGTGGCGGACCGGGTCGCGGTGATGTACCTCGGGCTCATCGCCGAGGTCGGCCCGGTCCGGGACGTCCTCGAGCGGCCGGTCCACCCGTACACGAAGGCGCTCCTCGCCGCGGTCCCGGTGCCGGACGTGCGGCGCCGCCGCACCTTCTACCGCGTCGGCGGCGAGGTGCCGACGCTGATCCGCCCCCCGCCGGGGTGCCGGTTCGCGACCCGGTGCCCGTTCGCGGTCGACCGGTGCCGCTCGGAGGCGCCCGCGCTGCGCCCGGTGCCGGGCGGGCGGAGCGACCACGCCGTCGCGTGCCACCGGGCCGAGGAGATCGGCGACGTGCCGCCCGACGCCCTTCGGACCGCCGAGGCGCCGCCCGCGGCCGCCTAACGGCCGGGCCCGCGCCCACCCGTCAGGAGCCGTACAGCGTGTTGTCCGCCATGACGTAGGGGATCGCGCTCCCCATCGGGTTCTGGTAGATCCCGTGGAGCCCGTTCGAGTAGACCCCGAAGCTCGTCGGGACGACGAGCCACGCGTCGGTGTAGTTGTCGTACATCGCCTGCGTGATGTTCGCGTAGAGCGTCGACGCCGCGGTCGCGCTCGGCGCGCCGGCCGCCTCGATCACCCAGGCGTCGACGTCGGGGTTCGCGTACTGGGACATGCAGTAGTTGGCGCTCCCCCAGCTGATCGCGTCGTTCGTCGTCCAGTCGTCCGGCGCGATGTAGTCGGAGGTGTAGAACTCCTGGCCGATCGGGAACGGCCCCCCCGCCTCCGTCGTGTTCGTGATGCAGTTCCCGGTGAGGTCGGTCGACTGCTCCACGTAGAGCTGGTCGAGCGAGATCGGGACTGGATTGAAGTTCGGGAGGACGGTCGCGAGGTTCGACTTCAGGATGATCGCGACGGACTGCCAGTCGCCCAGATTCACGTAGGAGTAGTCGACCTTCGCGGTGAAGCCGTTCGGCCACGGCGACGCGGCGAGCTCCTGCTGCGCCAGGGTCGGATCGTAGGTGTAGTTCGGCAGGTTCTTGGGATTGTAGTCCGGGTACGCGGGCGGCACCGGCCCGACCCACTGCTGGGCCTCGCCGCCGAACGCGTCGCTGATGATCTCCGGGTAGTCGATCGAATGGACGACGGCCTCGCGGAAGGAGAGGTTGTTGAACGGGGCGACGTTCTGGTCCATGTAGATCCACCACGCCCCGGCCGTCGACCCGAACACCGTCGGGAGCGCCTGCACGGTGACGCAGGCGACCCCGCGCAGCTCGGCGAGCGTGCCCGGTCCGACGTAGGTGAACGACGCCGCGGCCGCCGACTGCGTCCGCAGGTTCTGGATGTTGATCGACGTCGTCCCCTGGAACAGCACGACGACGGTGCTCGCCGCCGGCTGGATCTCGTTGTTCCACGGCTCGCTCGCCGCCACCGCGGTCGCCCAGTAGTTCGGGGTCGGCCGGATGGTGTAGCCGCTCGCGAGGCTGTACGACGAGAGAACGAACGGGCCCGAGCCGAGGGCGTTCTCGGACATCCACGAGTCCGACGAGTTCTCGACGATCCCCGGGCCCCCGCTCGTGTCGGGGTGCGCGTCGATCACGGCCGGGTCGACGGCCGCCGAGTTGGGGGCGGCGAGCTCCGGGAGGACGTAGGCGTACGGGACGGTGAACGGCGCGTCGCTGTCGAGGTATCCGTACCCGAGGTTGAACTCGATCGTCGTCGGGTCGAGGACCTGGAACGACTGGTTCGGCGCCTCCATGTACGCCTTCGCCGCGTCGCTCGGAGCGGAGAAGTCCCACGTGTTGAGGTCGTTCGTGAGGGCGTTCACGACCGAGTCGTTCCAGTTCGTCGAGTAGTCGTCCGGGTCGTAGTACCACTGCTGCGGGAACCAGAAGTTCTCGCTCAGGATGAACGACGACGCCTGGTTCATCACCAGGTCCCGGTAGAGCGAGTACCAGACGACGTAGGCGGTCACCGAGTCCCCGTTCGAGAACTTGGCGTCCGACCAGAGCGTGAAGTTCCAGTGGAACCCGTCCGGTGACACCGACCAGTTCTTCGCGAGCTCGCCGACGAACGAGGTGGAGCTCGACTGGTTGTACTCGATGAGGTTCTGGTAAATCTGCTGCACGACGGCCCAGCCGGGGGTCGAGAACGTCACGGCGGGATCGAGCGTGTCCGGGGTCTCGGGCTGGTCCTGGATGATCGGGTTCGTCGACTGCAGGTGGCAGCCGCTCGCCGCCGGGTGGGACGTGACGTAGTACGTGCCGCCGGCCGAGGCGACGGTGAGCAGGACCACCACGATCGCAAGGGCACGCAGGCCGGTCGGGGTCACTCGGCGCTCCGGGGTACGCGTCGCGAAGCGGTTCGGATTGATAAACGCTCGGAGCGGGGACGGCCGCCGTCGCCCAACGACACGCTCTTCCCCCGGGGACGCCTTCCCGCGCGGCCCATGGCCGAGAAGCTGTGGATCCACGGCGAGTGGGTCGCCGCGTCCCGAGGAGCCACGGACCGCGTCGTGAGCCCGTTCACGGGCGCGCCGATCGCCGAGGTCGCTCGCGCCGACCGGGACGACGCGCGACGCGCGATCGACGCGGCGCGGGACGCCTTCGACCGGGGCCCGTGGCCCCGCCTACCGCCGCGGGCGCGCGCCGAGGTGTTCCTCAAGGCGGCGGAGCTTATCCGCGCCCGGGCCCCGGCGATCGCGGAGCTCGAGAGCCGCAACCAGGGAAAGACGGTGAAGCAGGCCGCGGACGGGGACATCCCGTTCTCGATCGACAACCTGGTCTTCTACGCCGGAGCGTGCCGGACCCTCGACGCGCGGAGCCCGCAGGAGTTCACCGGCGACGGGACGACGATCTTCCGGCGCGAGCCGGTCGGCGTCGTCGGCTCGATCACGCCGTGGAACTACCCGTTCATGATGGCCGTCTGGAAGATCGGCCCGGCCCTCGTCACGGGGAACACCGTCGTCCTCAAGCCCGCGTCGCTCACCCCGCTCACGACACTCGAGCTCGGGCGGGTGTTCCACGAGGCCGGACTCCCGCCCGGCGCCCTCAACATCGTCACCGGCCCGGGCGCCGAGGTCGGCGACGAATTGTGCCGGAGCCCCAAGGTCGACCTCGTCTCGCTCACGGGGGACACCGCGACCGGCCGGTCGGTCATGGCCGCGGCGAGCGCGACCGTGAAGCGGGTCCAGCTCGAGCTCGGCGGCAAGGCGCCGTTCGTCGTCTTCGAGGACGCGGACGTCCCGGCGGCGGTCGAAGGGGCGATCGTCGCCGGCCTCGTGAACGGCGGCCAGGACTGCACCGCCGCCACGCGTCTCATCGTCCACGAGTCGATCCGCCCGCGCTTCGTCGAGCGTCTCCTCGAGCGCCTCCGCACGGTCCGGACCGGCGATCCGCTCGCCCGCACGACCGACCTCGGACCCCTCGTGAGCTCGGGGCACCAGCACCGGGTCCTCGACTGGGTCGCGAAGGGCCGCACCGAGGGGGCGAAGCTCGTCGCGGGCGGGACCGCGGACCCGGCCCACACGGCCGGCGCGTTCGTCCTGCCGACGGTGTTCTCCGACGTCGCGCCGGACATGGAGATCGCCCAGCGGGAGATCTTCGGCCCGGTGCTCGACGTCCTGAGCTTCTCCACGTTCGACGAGGCGGTCGGCATCGCGAACGGCGTCGAGTACGGGCTCGCGGGGTCCGTCTGGACGCGCGACGTCCGGACGGCGATGCGGGCGGCGAACGCGCTCCGGTTCGGCGACGTCTGGGTCAACGACCACCTCCCCCTCGCGTCGGAGACCCCGCACGGGGGGTTCAAGCAGTCCGGGTTCGGAAAGGACCTCGGCGTCGACTCGCTCGCCGACTACACGGCGGTGAAGAACATCTACGTCGACCTCACCGGCCAGGCCCGGAAGAGCTGGCATTACCTCACCTACGGGGATCCCGCGTAGGCCCCACGAGGCCGGGACCCGCGAGCGGAGATGGTCGACCCCCTACCGGTCCCCCCCGACGGTCGGCTCTACGTCGGGGGCCGGTGGCTCGTCCCGTCCGGGGGCGAAACGCGGGAGGTCGTCGACCCGTCGACCGGGACGTCGTTCGCGCGCGCGCCGGTCGGAACAAGGGACGACGCCCGCGCGGCGGTCGACGCGGCCGCGTCGGCCGCGGACGCGTGGGCCGCGGTCCCGGGGCACGAACGCGCCGCCCGGCTGCGGGCGATCGCGGAGCGCCTCGAGGCGGGGGCCGAGCCGGCCGCGCGAGGGATCGCCCGCGAGGTGGGAAAGCCGATCGCGGAGGCCCGCCTCGAGGTCCGCCGGGCCGTCGGCGTGTTCCGGTTCGCCGCCGAGGAGATCCGCCAGCTCCGGGGCGAGAGCTTCCCGGCCGACGCCTACGAGCTCCCCGCCGGGAACGCGCACCGCCTCCTGTTCACGGTCCGCGACCCGATCGGGGTCGTCGCGGCGATCGGGCCGTTCAACTTCCCGCTCAACCTCCTCGCCCACAAGGTCGCTCCCGCCCTCGCCGCCGGGAATCCCGTGGTCGTGAAGCCGGCGAGCGCGGCCCCGCTCACGGGACTCCTGTTCGCGAGCCTCGCGGAGGCCGGAGGCCTCCCGGCCGGGGTGGTGAACGTCGTCCCCGGCCCGGCGGGCACGATCGGGGACGCGCTCATCGATCACCCCGCGACGCGCCTCGTCACGTTCACCGGCTCGACCGAGGTCGGCCAGCGGATCGCGGAGCGCGCCGGGCGGCACGCGAAGCGGCTCCTCCTCGAGATGGGGGGCCTCGATCCGCTCGTGGTGCTCGACGACGCTCCGTTGGACGTCGCGGTCGCCGCCGCGGTCCGGGGCGCCTTCGCGTTCTCGGGCCAGGTCTGCACCGCGTCCAAGCGGATCCTCGTCGCCGAGGGGATCGCCGCGCCGTTCTCCCGCCGGATCGTCGACCGCGTGGAGGCGCTCCGCGTCGGTCCGGCGCTCGACGAGGCGACGGAGGTGGGGCCGGTCATCTCCCCGGAGGCGCTCGATCGCCTCGACCGGCTCGTCGGCGACGCCCGCGACCGCGCCGGCGTCGTCCTCACCGGAGGGGCGCGGGCCCCGGAGGCGGGGCCCGGGTTCTTCTACCGCCCGACGGTCGTCGATCGGGTCCCGCCCGGGGCCGCGATCGCCCGCGAGGAGCCGTTCGGACCCGCGGTGCCGATCCTCCGGTTCGACTCCATCGAGGAGGCGATCCGGCTCGCGAACGCGACTCCGTACGGCCTCCAGGCCTCGATCTACACCCGGGACTTGGACCGCGCCCTCGCGTTCGCCCGGGGGGTCCGGGCGGGCGGGGTCCACGTCAACGACCCGACGACGCTCCGGTGGGACGCCCTGCCGTTCGGGGGGGCGAAGGCGAGCGGGATCGGCCGGGAGGGGGTCGCCGAGGCGATGCGCGAGATGACCGAGCTCAAGTTGGTCTCGATCAACTACGGCGGGGCGGGCTAGCGCGCTCCGCCGACCCCTCGCTCAAGGAGGCGGGCCGCCGGAGGGAGGCGGAGGCGCCGTCGGTGGCGGCGGGGCCTCCCGACGCCGTCCCACCGGCTGCGCCCGCTCCAGGCGCCCCGCGCGGACGAACAGGAGCGCCGCGATCGCGAAGCCGATCACGAGGATCGCCCCGATCGCCGCCCAGTCGACGAGCGACGGTCCCGCGGAGGTTCCCCCGCCGCCCGCGGGGTTGGTGACCGAGACGGTCACGTTCGCGGGGTCGGAGCTGCCCCCGACCGCATCGGTGACGACGACCGTCACGTTGTACGCCTCGGCGAGGGTGGGAGCGCAGGAGAAGGTCGCGCCGGCGCCGTTGCATCCGCCCGGCAAGCCCGCGTAGGCGTACGAGAGCGGGGGTGTCCCTCCCGAAGCCGTGACCGTGAACGTGAACTCGCCCCCGGTCGGGCCCGACGTGGGGGTGACGGAGAACGCGACGATGGCGGGATCCGTGTGGACCGCGACGTCGAGCGGCGGCGAGGTGCCGTTGAGGGACGCCTCCGGGTCCGAGACGGTCACGTCGACGGTGGAGTTCCCCGCGACGTCGGGCACGCAGCTCAGGTTCGCGACGTCGCTCGAGGTGCAGTTGTGCGGGAGGCCGTGCCAGACGAAGCTGTACTGGGAGACGTTCCCGGAGCCGCCGGTGATGTTGGCGGTGTCGACGCTGAGGTTGAGGGCCATGCCGAGGTCGATCGTCGCGTTCCCGAGGAGCGCCGGGACGGTGAGCGAAGCCGGCACCGCGGGCGAGACGGCGGGGGACGCCGACGCGGCGGGGGCCGGAGCCCCGAGCGCGCCCGGCAGCAGGCCGAGGACCGCGATCCCGGCGAGGAGGGCGGGTACCGTCAGTCGACGGGGACGAGTTCCGATCGCACGACGCACGGGGCCTCGGGGGGGCAGGGGTGGGAAGGGCTCCTCGGTGAAAATCCCTTCGCTCCCCATCGCGGGGACCTAGCGGGACCGTCGGGCCGCGTCGGCGGACCGTCCGAGCGGCGGGCCGCTCGGTGGCACCGGGTCGCGGGGGAACGGTTCGGGGAGGTGGGTCCGCGGGAACGCGACGGGGCCTGTCGGGCGAGCGAGGGGGTCGGCCACGTCGGCGGCCGGGCGGCCCATGGGCGCGGCGTCGTCGGACGCCTCCAGCGCCTGCGCGAAGGCGGCGAGCCCCCGGTCGAGGAGCTCGTCCTCGATCACGAGCGGCGCCATGAACCGGAGGACCTGGTCGTGGCTGCCCGCCGTGTGCATGAGGACGCCGCGACGCAGGAGCTCCGCCCGCAGCGCGTGGGCGCGCTCGGGCGACGGCCGGTTCGTCGACCGGTCCCGGACGCACTCGATGCCGATCATGAACCCGCGCCCCCGCACGTCGCCGATACCGGGATGGGATCGCGTGATCTCCCGCAACCGGTGGAGCGTTTCGGTCCCCCGCCGGGCGGCGCGGGGGATCCAATCCTCGTCTGTCAGCAGGCGGAGGACCTCCGCGCCGGCGGCGACGGCGAGCGCGTTGCCCCGGTAGGTGCCGAGGTGGAATCCCCGCGGGAGCTCCGGGACGAGATCGGCCCGGTACGCGACGGCGGAGAGCGGAAGTCCGCCGCCCAGCGACTTCGCGGTGCACAGGAGATCCGGCGTCACCCCCGCATGGTCGACGGCCCACATCGTGCCCGTCCGCCCGAGTCCGGTCTGGACCTCGTCCGCGATGAGGAGGAGCCCGTGGCGATCGCACAGCTCGCGCAGGCCG
>DATJVB010000014.1:0-2137 GCA_035502055.1 Thermoplasmata archaeon
GGAGTCGGGGTCCGGGGGAAACGGCGGATCGCCCACGGCCTCTTCGACCTGCGGGACGGCACCTTCGAGAATGCCGAGATCCCCTACGACCAGATGGAGCCCCCCAACGTCGTCGGATTCGTGGCACGCTTGCTTTCCCCCAAATCTCGGAGGTAGGTGCGCCCGCGGCCGCGGCGCGAGCCTCGGGGGAAAGGGCACTCGGCGCGTCCGCCCGCCGCCGTCGAGGGCCGACGGCGCCTAGCTGCTGGTCTTCGGTTTCGCGGGCCGGCGCCGGGTGCTCTTCGGCCGCTCGGCCGCCGGGGCCGGCGCGGAGTCGGGAGGGGCCTCGGCCGCGACGGCCGGCGGCTCCTCCGCGGCCGGCTCCGCGACGGGGGCCGGCTCGACGGGAGGCTCGGGGACCGGCTCGGCGGGAGGGGGCGGCGGGGGCGGCGGCGGGGCCATCGGCTCCATCGGCGCGGGGGTCGACGGGGCGGGTTCGGCGGCGTGGGCGTGGTGGACGAGCGTCGCGGGCGGCTTCGGGCGGCCCGGGATCGGGATGAACTCGCTCGGGCGCCACAAGTGTGGCGAATGCAGGATCGAGACGTCGCGCAGGAAGAGTTCGGCGTGCCCGCACGTCTTGCAGATGCGGGTCCCGAGCGGGATCTCGCCGCGGGGCCGGAGCGAGAGGGAGCCGGTGCCGGTGACCCCGCCGGTCTTGAGCTCGTTCACCCAGACGAAGTCGGTCCCGTTGCAGTTGGTGCACGTGGGCGCCACGACCGGCCCTCGAGGTCGATTGAGGGGCCTCCGTTCATTATAGTTTTCGCCGGTGAAGACGGCGCCGGCCGCCGGCCGGGGCACACCAAACGCCTTCTACCGCGACGGCGTCGAGGCGGCCGATGACGGCGCCGAGCGTCGAGCGGGTCACGGTCGCGATCGACGGGTCGCCGTACGCGGACCGGGCGCTCGACTTCGCCGTCGACGTCGCGCGCCGGTACGGGGCGCACCTCACCATCGTCTCCGTGGCGCCCCTCACGGCGGTCTATCTGTCGACCACCGAGCCGTGGGCGCCCGCCCAGGTCCCCGCCTCGGAGATCCAGGAGTACCGCACCCTCGTCGAGCGCGCCGTGGGGCGCGCGAAGGAGGGCGGGCTCACGACGGTCGACGGGGTCTGCCTCGAGGGGGTCATCGTCGACGAGCTCCTCGGCTTCCTCGACGCGCATCGCCCGGATCTCCTGATCATGGGGTCCCGGGGGCTCTCCACGGCGAAGCGCCTCCTCCTCGGAAGCGTCTCGGACGCGGTCGTCCACCACGTGAAGTGCCCGGTCCTGCTGATCCGGATCCCCGACTGACCGGGTCCCGACCGGGAGCCCCGCTCCCGGCGGACGGAGCCGGTCTTACCCGACCGGGGCGATGACGACCCGCGTCGGGGTCGGGAGCTTGTGCGACGCCTTCCGAAGGGCTTCCTTCGCGTGCGGAAGGTTCTCGGGGGACGTGTAGATCGTCATGAGCGTCGCGCCGATCTGCGCGCGCACCGCGTGGCCGACCGGCTTCCCGAACGCCCGGCGCATCCCGTCGGAGATACGGTCGGCGCCCGCCCCCATCGCCATCTTGTGCTCGCGCAGGATCTGGTGGGGGTACCGGCGGACCTTGAGGTGGTAGCCGTTCGGCGCCATCTTCTCGAGGACCCGGACGGCGCTCACGCGGGCCGCCTCGAGGGCGATGTCGCGCACCTGCGCCGCCTCCTCGCCCTCGAGCGAGATCATGAGGGGGAAGTGCTCCTTGAGGTTCCCCGTGTCGAACTGCGTCACCCGGCAGACCGGGATGCCGCCCATGTACTCGTGGCGGGTGTAGATTTGGCCCTCGATGCTCCGGTACATCCGGGCCGGCTTGCGCGTCATGGGAGGCGGCCGAGCCGGGGTCGGTCTAAAACGCTTTCCGACCGCGCCCGGCGGCTGAAACGATCCCGGCGCCCCGCCGGGCGGCCCCGATCTCCACCGCGGGCACGCGGGCCCGCCGGAGCGCCTCGACGGCCGCGACCCGGGACCGGGGTCCCCGGGGGACGGTCCAGACGGCCCGGCCGAACATCGCCTGGCCCGCCCACGCGCCCGCCCGGCGGAGCCGGCCCAGGAGCCGGCGGACCGCCGGCCCCGCGAGCCCT
>DATJVB010000015.1:0-2269 GCA_035502055.1 Thermoplasmata archaeon
CGCCGACGGCGGCGAAGCCCGCCCGCCGCGCCTCGACGAGCGTCGTGCCGCTCCCCGCGAACGGATCGAGGACCGTCGCGCCCGCCGGGAGGGGATGCGAGGCGAGGACCGTCCGGACGAACTCGGCCGAGTACCCCTGGACGTACGGCCACCACCGGTGGACCGGCGCCGCGTCGTTCGCCGTGAACGTGATCGGCCCCCGGTACCGGCCGACCTTGGCGCCGAACTCCGCCTCGAAGGCGCGGACGTACTCGGCGGGTCCGGCGAAGTCGGTCCTCCCGTCGAGCCGCTCGAACGCCCGCAGGATCCACAGGCCCCGACCGATGCGGACGACGCGGCCCGTCTCGGAGAGGGTGACGAGGGTGCGGGCGACCTGGGACTCCGGGCGCGCGATCCGCCCGGCGATCTGGCGGACCGTTGATCCGATCGCCCCGGTCTCCTTAAGGGCGGCGAGCACCGGGGCGTCCCCGGCCGGGGGCCCGGAACCGACCGGCGGCACGGCCGCTCCGACGGCGGCCCGGATAATCAAGGCTCCGCGCCGTCAGTGGAGCTCGTCGTGGAGGTGGGCCGCGACGGTTCGGGCGAACCGCCGGAACGGCTCCGACTCCTCGGGAGAAGCGAGCTCTCCCAGGAGCAGCGTCCGGGGGGGTCCCGCGTCGTGATCGACTGTCAGGAACTCCTCCCAACTCCGGTCGGCGAGCGGGAGGGTCCGAGGGGCCCGCACGGGTCCCGACGACGGCGTCGGCAGCAGCAGGAGCACCACGGTCCCGACCGGCGTCCCGCCCCGCGATACCGTGGCGCGCCAGCCGAGCGTGCCCGCGTCGGTCGCGCCGAGCGGGAGCGCGACGACCGGGCTGCTCCCCCACTCCGGGCGGCCGATCTCGGCGAGCGCATGCCGGATCGATTCGTCGAACAGGTCCTCGAGATCCTCGGCCGCTCCCGTGAGCGCGCCCACGCGCGCGGGGGCGGGGGCGGCAGCGACGGGCCGGCGGGGTCGGGGAACGGCGCGCCGCTTCGCGGCGGTCTTCCGTGCGTGCGGCTTCGGCATTGTCGGCTGCCGCGGCGAGACGCCGACGAGAGTATGAACCGGACGGGTGGGCCGGCGGGGAGCGAACGCAGATAAGCCGGCTCGCGGTGGCCGCGCCTCCCGAGGACGACGGGGGATCACCATGGGGGGGACGAACCGCCAGCCGACGGACCGGACGCTCCGCGTGGGAGACCGGACGTACTCGATCGTCGCCGCCGAGGGCCTCCCGGGGGTCGATCCGGCGCGGCTCGCCGCCCGCCCCCGCACGGTCCGCATCCTCCTCGAGAACCTCCTGCGCCACGGGGGCGAGGCGGCGTGGCCCCGGGCGCGCGCGCTCGCGCACGGGGAGGCGGCGAACGCGGGCGAGCTCCCGTTCCACCCGGGCCGGATCCTTCTCCAGGACTTCACCGGCGTCCCCGTCGTCGTCGACCTGACCGCGCTCCGCTCGGCGGCGGTGCGCGCGGGGCACCCGGCGGGCGCGGTGAACCCGCGGATCCCGGTCGACCTCGTCATCGACCATTCCGTCCAGGTCGACAGCTTCGGGAGCCGCCAGGCGCTGGCGATCAACCTCGACCGCGAGTACGAGCGCAACGGGGAGCGGTACGCCCTCCTCCGGTGGGCGCGGGGCGCGTTCGATCGGGTCACCGTCGTGCCGCCCGGGAACGGGATCGTCCACCAGGTCAACCTCGAGCACCTCGCGACGGTGGTTTCGGTGCGCGAGCACGACGGGGGGGTCGCCGCCTTCCCGGACACGGTCCTCGGCACCGACTCGCACACGACGATGGTGAACGGCCTCGGCGTCCTCGGATGGGGCGTCGGCGGGATCGAGGCGGAGGCGGCGATGCTCGGCGAGCCGTACTACCTCCCCGCCCCGCGCGTCGTCGGCGTCGAGCTCACGGGCCGACTCGCGGAGGGCGTGACGGCGACGGACCTCGTCCTCACCGTCACCCGCCGCCTGCGCGAGCACGGCGTCGTCGAGAAGTTCGTCGAGTTCACGGGTCCGGGCCTCGCCGCGCTCACCGTCCCCGACCGGGCCACGATCTCGAACATGTGCCCCGAGTACGGGGCGACGGCGGCGCTGTTCCCGGTCGACGCCGCCACGCTCTCCTACCTGCGGGGCACGGGCCGCTCCGAGGAGTCGATCGCGGTCGTCGAGGCGTACGCCCGGGCGACGGGGCTGTTCGACGACGGCCGTCCCCTCGCCTTCGACGAGCACCTCGCGATCGACCTCGGCGGCATCGG
>DATJVB010000016.1:0-44604 GCA_035502055.1 Thermoplasmata archaeon
CGGCGGATCCACGAGGTGCTCGCGGAGGTCAAGATGGAGGAGTGGGTCCACCAGAAGGTCGGCCGCTTCTCGAAGGGCATGAAGCAGCGCGTGAACATCGCCGCCGCCCTGCTCGCCGACCCCGAGATCGTGATCCTGGACGAACCGAGCACGGGGCTCGACCCGCGGGGGATGTCCGAGGTCCGCGACATCGTCCGGGGCCTGAAGCGGTCGAGCCGACTCATCTTCATGAGCAGCCACATCCTGAGCGAGGTCGTCGACGTCTGCGACGAGGTGGCCCTCCTCAACCGCGGCAAGCTCCTCTTCTACGACACCCTGGACCGGGTGACGGCCCGCTTCGCGGACGGGGCCGCGGTCGCCGTCGACGCGGAGTTCGCCCGGCCGGTGAGCGACGAGGACGCCCGGGGCCGGATCGCGACGCTCCCGGGGGTCGTCGGCTGGGATCGCGCGGGCCCCCAGCGGCTCTCCCTCCGCATCCAGGGCGGCGCCGCCGCGCAGGCGTCGGTCCTCGAGCGCCTCGCGGGGCTCTCCCTCGGGCTTCTGAGCTTCCGGGAATCGAAGAGCGCCCTCGAGGAGGTCTATCTGCGCGAGATCGACCGGGGGGACATGTGACCGCGACCGCGGCGACCGCCCCGTCGTCGAGCGCTGGCCACCTCGGTCAGATGCCCACGACGGTCCAGCAGGTCCTGCTCCTCGCCCGGTTCCAGTTCCGCGACTACCTGCGGTCGCGCCGGTTCGTGCTGATGATGGGGCTCGTGGCCGCCATCGGCGCAATCATCACGGCGGTGGTCGGCTACTACCGTCCCGAGGGGCTCGTCACCGGCGTCTCGGACTCGAACGCGTTCCTCGGAACGTTCTGGGGCGGCGCGGTCACGGTCATCTTCGTCTTTGCCGGGGTGATCTACGGCGGGGACGCGATCGCGGGGGAGTTCCAGAACAAGACCGGCTACTTCCTCATGGGTCAGCCGATGCGACGCGCCGCGGTCTACGCCGGGAAGTTCATCGCCGCGTTCCTCGCCTCGCTCGTCGCGGTCATCTTCTACCTCCTCATCGTCGAGGGGAACGCGCTCTTCTACTTCGGCACCGGGGCGTTCTCGCTCGCCCTGCTGGAGTCGGTCCTCTTGGGGCTGGGCTACCTCCTCGCCCTCCTCGGCACGACGTTCCTGTTCAGTTCGCTGTTCAAGACGAGCGCGTACGCCACCCTCGTGGTGGCGATCCTGTTCCTCTTCGGCTTCAGCATCCTCGAGGCGCTGATCTCGGGACTGGTCAAGATCGAGCCTTGGTTCGTGATCTCGTACGCGAGCAACGTGATCGGCTACCCGTTCCTGTCGACGATCCCGCCCCACGTGGTGACCACCCGGATCGGCGGGCCGGGCAGCCCCGCGTTCACTATGTACAATCCGACGATCCCCGAAGGGATCGCGATCATGCTCGGCTACTTCGTCGGAACGACCCTCGCCGGCCTCGCGCTGTTCGAGCGGGAAGAGTTCACGTAGGCGCGTCGGCGGGCGCGCTCCCCGCCTTCCGAGACCTCGGGACGCGGGGGCCGTCGGTGAACAGCTTGAGGTAGTCGATCAGGATCAGCATCGCCTCGTAGCCGAGATTCACCCGGCGCCGAAGCTCGTCCGGGTCGGCGTCGTCGGGCGGAGGATCGAGGGCCGGGAGGATGTCGTCGGCGAACGCCCGCGCGAGCGCGAGCCGGCTCGGGTCGAGGGGCGGATACGGCGGGGCGTCGAGCGTCTCCCGGAGCGAGACGACCGCCTCCCGATGGTCGTCGAGGATCGCGCGGAGCTTTTCGCGGGGGAGCGAGGTCCCGGGGCCGACGAGCGCCACCGGGGGTCCGAGGGATCCGGACCTAATGGGGGTTCCCTCGTCCGCCGCGACGTTGATGGGCCGCCCTGGGATGGCCCTCCGTGGCCGCCCCCGGCTCGGCGCCTGACCGGCAAGCGCCCGCCGTCATCCTCGGGGCCGGGTACGGGGGCCTCCGGCTCGCCCACCGGCTCGCCCGGCGGGCGGACCGGCCCGGGCGGATCGTCCTCGTCGATCGCCACCCCGTGCATGTGCTCCGGACCGAGCTCTACGAGATCGGCCGGCTCGCGGCGACGGCCTCCGCGGCCCGGGACCCGTTCGTCCTCCGCCTCGACCGGGTCCTCAGGGGCCGGGCGATCGAGTACGTCGAGGGCCAGGTCGAGCGGATCGACCTCGCCGGCCGGACGGTCCGGGCCGGCGGCCGCACCGTCGCGTTCAGCTCGCTCGCGATCGCCCTCGGCAGCGTCCCCGCGTACTACCGGGTGCCCGGCGCTCCCGAGCACACCCACCACGTGTACCGCCTCGGAGCGGCCCGCGCGCTCGCGGCGCGGCTCCGCTCGCTCGAGGCGACGGCGCGCACGGCCGGAAGCCGGCACCGGCCCCGCATCGTCGTCGTGGGCGGCGGCTCGACGGGGACCGAGGTCGCCGGGGAGATCGCGACGGTCCGGTGGGACCGGCTGGTGGGACGCGGGACGCCGGTCCCGGAGGTGGTGCTCGTGACGGGGGCGGTCCCCCTGCTCGACGGCATGCCGGGCCCCCTCGTCCGGTCGGTCCGGTCGCTCCTTGCCCGGGCGCGCGTCGAGCTCCTCGAGGGCCATAACGTCCGGCGCGTCGACCCCGCCTCGCTGACCCTCGACGACGCGAGCGTCGTCCCGTTCGATCTCGCGGTCTGGGCCGCCGGCGTGGAGGCCCCGCCCGTGGTCGCGGCCCTCCCGGTCCCGCACGGGCGGATGGGCCGCCTCGCCGTCGAGTCGACGCTCGAGGTTCCCGGGAACCCCGGGGTGTTCGGCGTCGGGGATGTCGTCGAACTCAAGGACCCGGTCTCGGGCGGGATGGTCCCGGGGACCGCCCAGGCCGCGCTCGCCGAGGCCGACGTCGCGGCCGCGAACCTCGCCGCCCGGCGCGCGGGCCGGCCGCTCGTCCCGTTCCGGTACCGGGAGCGCGGCGTGATCGTGTCGGTGGGGCTCCGCCGGGCCGCCGCGGTGACCCCCCACCTCACCCTTCGGGGCAGCCCCGCGAAGCTCCTCAAGCGGCTCGTGGAGCGCGAGTACTCCCTCTCGGGGGCCCGACGGCCGGCCGCCCCGCTGAGCCGTTAAGGTCCCGCGCGCGTACGCCGGGAGCGGCCCATGAAGGCGATCGTCCTCATCGGCGGCTTCGGGACCCGGCTCCGTCCGATCACGCTCACGGTTCCGAAGCAGCTCATCCCGATTGCGGGTCGGCCGATGCTGTACCACGTGCTCGACCTCCTGCCGGCCGACCTCGAGGAGGCCGTCCTCGCGACCGGCTACCGGGCCGACGCGATCGACCGGTACGTGCGCGAGCACCCGCCGCGGATCCCCGTACGCTGCGTCGCCGAGACCGAGCCGCTCGGCACCGGCGGCGGGATGAAGAACGTCGCCGAAGGGATGTCGGATCCGTTCTTCCTCCTCAACTCCGACGTCATCGCGGAGATCGACGCCGGCCGGGTCGCGGCGGCGCTCAAGCGGAGCGACGTCGTCGGCGCGATGTCGCTCGCCGAGGTCGAAGACACGTCCCCGTACGGCGTCGCCGCGCTCGGCCCCGACGACCGGATCGACCGGTTCGTCGAGAAGCCGAAGCCGGCCGACGCGCCCTCGCACTGGATCAACGCCGGCTTCTCCGCGTGGCGACGCGAGGTCCTCGACGGCATCCCCGCGGGCCGGCCCGTGAGCTTCGAGAGCGAGGTGATGCCGGGACTCCTCCCCCGGGGGATCCGCGGCGTGCGCCTGAACGGCTTCTGGGAGGACGCGGGGACGCCGGAACGGCTCCTCCGGGCCCAGCGGCTGCTCTTCGACGCGAAGCGCGGGGGGCGAGGGACCGTTCCGGCCGGCGCCCTCGGCACCGGCCCGGTCGCGGCGGGCCGGGGCGTGACCGCGGACGGCGCGAGCTTCGGGCCGTACGTGACCCTGGGAGACGGGGTGCGGGTCGATCCCGGCGCGCACGTCGAGAACTCCGTCGTGATGGACGGGGCCCACCTCGAGCGCGAAGCGTTCGTCTCCGGGTCGATCCTCGGGCCGCGGGCCCGGGTCCGGGCGACGCACCGGCTCCACGGGGCGGTCGTCGGCGAGGCCGGCGAGGCCTAGCCGGGCCACTCGGGGCCCGTCACCGCGACCTTGATCGCGTCGGCCGGGCGGGCCGCTAGCGCGAAGCCGTCGGCGAGGCGGGCGAGCGGCACGGTGTCGGTCACGAGCCCGTCGAACGAGACCGACTCGTCCCGGAGCCGGGCGTGCACCTCGTCGATATCCGCCTCCGTCGTGGCGTACGACGGGACGATCCGTATCCCCCGGAGGTACAGCTCCTGCAGGTCGGCATCGAGCCGGATGCCGGGGTCGGGCAGCCCGAACAGGTTCACGGTCCCGCCGGGGCGCGGAAGTCGGGTCGCGAGGGCGATCGCCGCGGGCGCCCCCGTCGCGACGACGGCGAGATCGACCCCACGGCCGCCGGTGGCGTCCCGGACCGCCTCCGCGGCGGCGGAGCCGTCCCGCGGATCGACGACCACCGCCGCCCCGCCCGCGCGGGCCGCCTCGCGGCGCCGGGGGGAGAGCTCCGCCCCGCCGACCCACGACGCGCCGAGCGCCCGGGCCAGCCGGGCGTAGAGGAGCCCCACCGGACCGAGCCCGATCACGAAGACCGACTCCCCGGCCCGGAAGCCGACGCGCTTGAGCGCCGTGAGGGCGCAGGCGGCCGGCTCGAGGAGCGTCGCGATGGCGAACGGGATCCGGTCGTCGAGCCGGTGGACGGCGCCGCGGGCGACGTGGATCGCCGGGACGCGGAACGCCTCGGCGAAGCCGCCGGGATCGATGTTGGTGGTCCCGTAGGTGGGGCAGTACGTGACGTCCCCCCGGGCGCAGACCGGGCAGGCGAGGCACGGGACGTGGTGGTGCACCGCGACCCGGTCCCCGACCGAGAGCCCGACCACGTCCGGCGCGACGGCGGCGACGACGCCCGCCGGCTCGTGGCCCAGCCGGCCGCCGGGCTGGTAGTGGCCCCGGAGCTTCTCGAGGTCGGTGCCGCAGATGCCGCACGCCGCGAGGCGGACGAGGACCTCGCCCGGTCCGATCGCGGGCTCCGGGACGTCGTCGACGACGAGCGTGCCGGGGCCGCCGAGCCGACCGAACCGCATTCAGCCCCGGCGACGGGCCGCCGTGATCGCGGCGTCGAGGATCTCGACGCCCTCGTCGACCTCGTCGCGCGTCACCACGAGCGGCGGGATGTACCGGATGGAGGAGCGGCCGCACGGCAGGAGGAGGAGGCCGCGCTTGTACGCCTCCTCGAGGACCCGGTCCTTGAGGACGACGTGGGGGGTCTTGTCGCCGCGGCCCTTCACGAACTCCGTCGCCACCATGAGGCCGAGCCCGCGCACGTCGCCGATCTCCTCGTGCTTCGCCTGGAGCTCCTTGAGCCGGGCGACGAGGTGGGCGCCCTGCTCGCGGGCGTTGTCGAGGAGGTGCTCCCGCTCGATGACGTCGAGCGTGGCGAGCCCGCTCGCGACGGCGACGAGGTTGCCGCCGAACGTGTTCGAGTGGGCGCCGGGGTAGGTGTAGTCGAGGCTCTTGCGCGCGACGAGCGCCCCGATCGGAAGGCCGCTCCCGAGGCCCTTCGCGACGGTGACGAGGTCCGGCACGACCCCGTGATGCTCGATGCCGAACCACCGGCCCGTGCGGCCGATCCCGGCCTGGACCTCGTCGTCGATGAGGAGGATGTCGTGCTCGTCCAGGATCGACTTGATCGTCGGCAGCCAGCCCTTCGGCGGAACGATGTACCCGCCCTCGCCCATCACCGGTTCGACGAGGAAGGCGGCGACGTCCTCGGGGGGGATCGTCGTGTCGAAGTAGAGCTCCTTCAGGATCTTCGCGCAGTACAGGTCGCAGCTCGGGTACTCGAGCTGGTAGGGGCAGCGGAAGCAGTTCGGCGCCGGGATGTGCTGCCCGCCGCCCGTGTGCGGCAGGAAGCGCCGGCGCTGCGTCGCCTTGCTCGCGGTCATCGTGAGCGCGCCCATCGTCCGGCCGTGGAACGCGCCGATGAGGCCGACGAAGAGCGGCCGCTGGGTGTTCCAGCGCGCGAGCTTGAGGGCCGCCTCGACGGATTCGGTCCCGCTGTTCGTGTAGAAGACCTTCTTCGCGAAGTCGCCGGGCACGATGCCCTCGAGGCGCTCCGCGAGGGTCGTCTGGCTCTCGTAGTAGAAGTCGGTCCCCGCGAAGTGCATGAGCCGCGCGGCCTGCTGGGTGACCGCCTCCACGATCGCGGGGTGGCAGTGGCCGGTGTTGACGACGCCGACCCCGGCGGTGAAATCGAGGATCCGGTTCCCGTCGACGTCGGTGATCCAGACGCCCCGGGCGCTCGCCGCCGCGACGGGGGAGGTCTTGGTGCTGGTCATGAGGAGCCGCTCGTCGGCGGCGACGATCTTCTTCGCGTTCGGCCCCGGGATCGCGGTCTTGAGCAGGACGCCCCGCTTCGGAGGGGCCGTCGACGGCTTCGCGGACGAGGCGGCGGTGGGCGCGCTGCTCCGGCTCATGGTCGCTCGGCGGTGCCAACTCGGCCCGGGGCAAAAGGGTTCGCTGGGGAGGCGCCCCAGACGACCGCGCGCTCTCCGATGGAGCACCGGGGTTTATCCCCGCGGTCCGGCCTCGGCGGGCCGAATGGAGTCGCGGGAGCGCCCCCGACCGGCCCCGGGCGCGCCGATCGACGCGATCGTGCCGTCGCGCGCGGTGTTGACCGAGCTCGCCCGAGGGTTCCTCATCGTCAACGGGCGGGACCCCGGTCGGGCGGCCAAGTTCGCGTCGACGTTCCTGCGCGAGCACGCGAACCCCGACCGGGAATCGGCGGCGCGCCCGCACCTCCCCGCGGTCCGTCGGGGACCCCACGTGTGGGGACTGCCGAACCCGCTCGACGCCCCGCCGGGCCCGTAACCGGATCACTCCGCTGGCGGAGCGGGGCCGCGGACCGCGAGGTACGCCTCGAAGTCCTCGGCGAAGCTCTTCTGGGTGAGGCAGATCCGCACCGCATCGGGCGCCCCGAAGAACGCGCCCGGACTCACGAGCACCCCCCGCGCCAGGAGGGCGCGGGCGAACCGGTCCCCGTCGGGCCACGCGGGGGCCCGGTCGAGCAGGACCGGCGCGTCGAGCCGGGGCACCTCCGGTAGGCGCCGGCGGACGAGGGTGAGGTTCCGCTCGAAGATTGCGCGACTCTCCTCAAGGATGCGGCGCCGCCGTCGGAGGAGTGCCCGGGCGGCGGCGACGGAGTGCGCCGCCACGTCGTTGTACGCGAGCCCGTGGAACTCGGAGTAGGGACCGATCGCCGCCGACGGGACGACCGCCCATCCGACGCGGATCGCGTCCGCGCCGTACGCCTTCGTGAACGTGCCCGTCGCCCAGACGCGCCGGGTATCGGAAGCGGCGCGCGACGGCACGTCGCGGAACTCGCGGAACGTCTCGTCGACGAGCGTCGCCCGGGCGGAGCCGACGAGACCGCGCCACGCCTCGGTCCCTCGCCGCTGTCCCGTCGGGTTGTGGGGGTCCGAGACGATCCGGACCGTTGCGCGTCCGGCGGCAGGTCGGAAACCGACCCAGCGGGCGAGGTCCCCGAGGGGGGGATACTCCGGCGTCTCGGTGACGACCGTCGGGCGGGCCCGTCGGGCGCGGACCGCCTCGTGGTGGAGGAAGAAGAGGACCGACCCGTTCGCCTCGGAGGCGCCGTGATGGAGGAACACGCGCTCCGGTACGACGCCGATCGTCCGGGCGAGCTCGTCGCGCAGCGCGAGGGGATCTGCCTCCGGCAGCGGCTCCGCGAGGGCGGCCCGGACGGTCGACAGGCCCGGCCCCGTGCCGCTCCGAGCGAGGTTGTGGGGCGCGGCGGCGTGGCCGTCGATCCAGTCGCGGAGCGGGAATCCCACGGGCACGGCCGGGGAACCCCGGGCTAAACGGTTTGCCGGCGACCCTCTTGGGAACGGTACCGGTGCGCCGAATCCGCTTTAGACCGGGACGACGGAGCGCTCTCCGCGATGACCGCCGCCCCCGCCATCCCGCGGAGAGAGGCCCCGCGGATCCTCCGGGATTCGGCCCGATGGTTCGAGGACGGCGTCCTCGCCCGCCGGGACGCGCGTCGCACCCGCCGGTGCGTCGAGTGCTCCGCCGCGCTGCCGACCTCCCGGACCCCGTACTGCTCCCGGATGTGCCAGTGGAAGTACCACGGCCGGTTCTTCTGGGACGCCGCCCGGATCTACGTCCTGCGCCGCGACCGGTATACGTGCCGGCAGTGCGGCGTCCGGTCGCGTCGGGCGAGGCTCGAGGTCGACCACATCCGCGAGATCGCGCTCGGCGGTCCCTCCCTCGACTACGGGAACCTGCAGACGCTGTGCCGCGCGTGCCACCGCGCGAAGACGGTCGCGTTCAACCGGTACCGGCGCGGCGGCCCGCGGTGGACCGAGGGGCCCTCGGCCCCCGAGACCGGCGAGACCGGGGAGTGGTTCCCGGCCTGAGCCGACGCTTGGGCGCGCCGGCCGGCTGAGCCGTTAATATCGCCGCGCGGTTCGACGCCGCATGGTCCTCACGATCAAGGAGGTCATGGACACCCGATTCCTTGCGGCGGACGGCGGGCTGACGGTCGACGAGGCGGCCCGCCGGATGGTCGAGTCGCGGCACGGCTACCTCCTCATCCTCGACGGCGGCCGCCCGACCGGCATCCTCACCGAGTGGGACCTCGTGGAGAAAGTGCTCGCCGCGGGGCGCGATCCCCGGACGACGCCGGTCGACGCGATCGCGAGCCGCCCCGTGATGTCCGTCGACGGGGGGACGCCGACGACCGACGTCGTCGAGATGATGGTGAAGCGGGGGGTCCGGCGCATGGTGATCACCGAGAACGGCGCGGTGGTGGGGGTCGTCGGCGGGAAGGACGTGCTCCGCATCTTCCGCAGCTACGTCGACCGGATCTCCGCGGAGATCGCCCGGCTCCAGTCGTCGTTCCCGTGACCCCACGACGCGCGTCCGCGCGCCCGTCCCGGGCGGCCGGGGGGCCGTGAGCCCGGCGCCCGGACCTCCCGTCCCGGGAGGTGGCGACCGCGTCGCCTACAAGTGGATCGCGCTTTCCAACACGACCGTCGGCACGCTGATGGCGTCGCTCGACATGAACATCGTGATCATCGCGCTCCCGACCATCGCGCACGAGCTACCGGGCACGTCCGTCCTCGACCTCCTTTGGATCCTGCTCGGGTATTCGCTCGTCACCTCGGTGGTGCTGCTCAGCTTCGGGCGCCTCTCGGACCAGTTCGGTCGGAGCCGGCTCTACACTCTCGGGCTCGCCGCGTTCACCGTGGGATCGTTCCTCTGCGGCATCTCGCAGAGCGGTCCCGAGCTCATCGCCGCGCGACTGGTCCAGGCGATCGGGGCGGGGTTCATCTTCTCGAACAGCGCCGCGATCCTGACCGACGCCTTCCCCTCGAACGAGCGGGGGAAGGCCCTCGGCGTCAACCAGGTCTCGCTCGTCGTCGGGTCGGTCTCGGGCCTCGTCCTCGGGGGCTTACTCACGAGCACGGTGGGGTGGCGGTGGATCTTCTTCGTCAACGTGCCGATCGGCATCGGGGCAACCGTCTGGTCGCACTACCGGCTGCGGGAGCTCGCGGCCCTCGACACCGCGCAGCGGATCGACTGGGCCGGGAACATTTCCTTCGCCGCGGGGCTCGCGGGCGTGCTCGTCGGCGTCACCTTCGGGGCGCTCGGGGTCGTCTCCGGCCCGGTCGGCCTCGCCCTCGTCCTCGTCGGCGGGGCCTTCCTGGTCGGGTTCGTCGCCATCGAGCGTCGGGCCGTGGCCCCCATGTTCGACCTCGCGCTGTTCCGGATCCGCGAGTTCACCGCATCGTCCGCCGCGATGTTCCTCAACGCCCTCGCCCGCGGCGCGTTCACCTTCGTGCTCGTGTTCTACCTGCAAGGCCCCCCGCACGACCTGGACCCGCTCACCGCGGGGCTGTTCCTCGTGCCGGTCTCCGCCTCGCTCGCCATCCTGGGTCCGGTGAGCGGCACGCTCTCCGACCGGTGGGGCCCCCGCGGGCTCGCGACGCTCGGCCTCCTCCTTTCCGCGGCCGGATTCCTCTGGCTCACGCAGGTCACCGGGTCGACGACGTTCGATGGGTTGCTGCCGGGGTTCATCCTCGTCGGCGCGGGGATGGGGATCTTCGCGTCGCCGAACCGGGCCGCAATGATGAACTCGGTCTCGCCCCGGCGCCGGGGGATCGCGGCGGGGACGGGCACGACGCTCATCAACGCGGGCGTGACGCTGAGCCTCGGGCTCGCGGTCCTCGTCATGAGTCGGACGATGACGCTCCCGTCGCTCGAGGGCGTCTTCCTCGGTCACGCGAGCGGCCTTCCGGTCGCGGTCGGTCCGTTCATCGACTCGGTCCGGCTCGTCTTCGCGGTATCGGCCGGCCTCCTCCTCGCCGCCATCGTCCCGTCGGTCCTTCGGAACCCGCCCCCGGCCTGAGGCTCCCGTTCGGCGCCGGGTTCCGGTCGTACGCCGTAGGGCTACACTCGCACACCGGGACCTATACAGTAGAGTATATTCTAAATCCAATTTCAATATATTCGGCGCCGCAACTCCTGCCCCGATGCGACGCAGCGGTGCCGCGCTGACCGAAGCCCCGCGGGAAGGACCGCCCACCCCGGCGATGCCGCTGCGCGACGGGCCCCGCCCGCTCCAGCGGATGGGCTCCGTCACCGTCGGGGTATCGCTCCCGCGCGAATGGGTCGAGGCCCGGGGGCTCGGCGTCGGGAGCCCGGTCTTCCTTACCCCGCTCGCCGACGGATCGATCCTCGTCCGGGACCGAACCCCCGCGGAGCGCCCGCTGATCGCCCGGATCCCCGTGCGGGTGGACCGTCCGCGGGAGCACCTGTTCCGAAGCCTCGTCGCCGCGTACCTCGACGGCGCCCAGGAGTTCGTCGTGACCGAGCCCGGGGGGCTGTCAGCCGAGACCCGGGCGATCGTTCGCACCTTCATCCGACGCACGATCCACCCCGAGATCGTGACCGAGGACGACCGGTCGCTCTACCTCCGCGACGTCTCCCGCGGGGCCGACTTCGAGTTCGCCCCGCTCCTCCGACGTCTGCACCAGCTGGCGCAGCGCCTCCAGGAGGAGGCGGGGGCGGTCATCGAGGAGGGGACCCGCCGGGCGGCGGACGACTGGGCCCGGCTCGACGACGAGGTCGACCGGCACGCGTGGCTCATCGAGCGGATCCTCACGATGCGATCCGGCTCCGCGCCCCCGCGACGCGAGGCGATGCCGGCCGGTCCGGCCCAGATCCTGCTCGTGGTCCGCTCGCTCGAGCGCGTCGCCGACCACGCGGTCCTGATCGCGCACCACGGGTCGCGGTGGGCCGAATCGTCGCCGCCCGCGACGTCCGTCCGCGCCGTGGTCGGCTTCCACGCCGAGGCGCGCCGGCTCCTCGCGGACTCGTTCGCCGCGGCGGAAGGCCGGGACGCGGATGCCTCGAACGATCTCCTGGACACGGGCGAGGCGCTGCACGAGCAGTACCAGACCCTGGTCGGCGAGGCCCTCCCGCACCGGGACGGCCGGATCCCCCCGCACGCGGGGGGCGTCGCCCACGCGCTCCTTCTCCAATCGATCGACCGGACGGTCGCCTACGCCCAGGATATCGCCGAGGCGGGGCTCGATGCCGGTATACAGTCGCGCATCCGGCTCGAGCTCGAGGCGAGTCCAGCCGGGGCCACGGGACCCCGCCGTCGCCCGGAAGCCTCCGGTGGCCCCGCCGCACGACGGACCCGGGGCGCGGGAGCGCCGGCGACGTTCGCGGCGGCGGCCGGAACGACGCCCCCGGTTTCGCCTAGATCCCGCCCTCCCTCGCGGCGCCGCCTCGACCCGAGTGTCGGAACTCGTCGCGCGGACCTTCCAGCCTTCCGCCCCCTCCCGGCCCCCGACGGGCCGGACCTCCGGCAGCGCGAGGAGTTCCTTGCGCGGCGTTCACGCGCCACGGCAAACAACCAACCATGAGAGCAGAGGAGGAAGGTCAGGATGGCTAGCGCCGGGAGCGGAACGGGCACCACGGGATCCAACGAGCCGATGATCCGTCGAAGCGGATCGTCCCGGACCGGGATGTATGCGGCGATCGCGGTGATCGTCGTGATCGTCCTGCTCGTGGTGGTGGCATGGGGGGTCGGATTGTTCGGAGGGAACAAGTCCACCTCGAACAACAACGGGAACGGCGGGTGCAGCGTCCCGGCCTCCGCATCGGTCACCGCGGCCGGCTCGTCCCTGGTCTACCCGCTGATGTTCCAGTGGGAGACGGTGTACACGCAAGGCTCGGTCAACTACCAGTCGATCGGTAGCGGCGCGGGGATTCAGCAGATTACGGCGAAGACGCTGGATATCGGTGCGACGGACGCCCCGCTGAATGCGACCCAACGGGCGGCCGCTCCGGGCCTGGTCACCATCCCGGAGTCGGCCGGGGCGGTCGTCCCGGTCTACAACCTGCCGGGGCTCACCGGAACGCTGCAGTTCACGGGGGATGTGCTGGCGCAGATCTACCTCGGCACCATCACGAACTGGAACAGTTCGGCCCTTCAGGCAATCAACCCGGGCGTGACGCTACCGAATGCGGACATCGTCGTCGTCCACCGGTCGGACGGTAGCGGTACGACCTTCATCTGGACGAGCTTCCTCTCGGCGTCGAACGCTCAGTGGGCCAGTACCTATGGTCATACGACGGCCAACATCTTCCCGGTGGGCGTCGGCTCGAAGGGGAACTCGGGAGTTACCCAGACGGTCCAGAGCACCGCGGACGCGATTGGTTACGTCGATATCAACTACGCCCTGACGAACGCGATCGCCTACGGCAAGGTGAAGAACCCGTCGGGAAACTACATCCTCGCGTCGTTGAACAACAGCGCGTCGGCCCTGAAGGATGCCAACGTTCAGCTGCCCGCCGGCGATGCGGACTGGTACAACGTCTCGGTGCTCAACGCGCCCGGGGCGAACGACTACCCGATCGTCTCGTTCACCTACCTGCTCATCTACAAGGACATGAGCGGGGCCTACGGGTCGTCGTACTCGATGACCAAGGCCGAGAACGTGGTCGACTTCATCGATTGGGCCGTCACGACCGGGCAGAACTACGCGGGTCAGCTCTACTACATCCCCTTGCCGTCGAGCGTCGCGACCGCGGATGTCGCCACGCTCCAGTCGATCACCTACGACGGATCGGCGGTCCCGATCTGTGTCGGGTAGACGCGACGATCCCGGGAGCAACGGACCTGTGGCCAACACCTTCCCGACCCCCACCGGGCGCCTGAGGCCGCCCGCCCGGTGGGGGGACCGGATCTTTCACGCGCTCGTCGGGGCGGGCGGCTTCGCCCTCGTGCTGCTCGCGGTGGCGCTCATCGCGGTGCTCTGGTCCGGGAGCGAGCCGACCAGCAGTCGATACGGCGTTTCCTTTCTTTGGAGGACCCAACCGTGGAACGCCGAGACCGACGCCTACGGGGCGGCACCGCAGATCATCGGGACCCTGGTCACGAGCGCGATCGCGCTCCTGCTCGCCGTCCCCCTGTCGGTCGGCGCGGCGATCTTCCTCACCCAGCAGGCTCCGCGTTGGCTTCGCGGCCCGGTCGCCCAGGTGATCGAACTGCTCGCCGCCGTGCCTTCCATCGTGTTCGGGTTCTGGGCCCTCGTGGTGCTGGTCCCGATCATGCGATACCAGATCGAGCCGACGCTCAAGGTGGGCTTGGGATGGACGGGACTCTTTTCGAGCACCCCGATCGGCCTCGACTACCTCACGGCGAGCGTCGTGCTCGCGGTCATGGTCGTCCCGACCATCACCGCGATCAGCCGCGACTCCATCGCCGCCGTTCCGCGTGATCAGCGAGAGGGAGCCCTCAGTCTCGGCGCGACGACGTGGGAGGCGTCGAGTCGGGTCATCGTCCCGTACGCTCGTTCGGGCATCTTCGGGGGCGTCGTCCTCGGCCTCGGGCGGGCCCTCGGGGAGACGATGGCCGTCACGCTCACCATCGGGAACAACAACTACCTCCCCGTCTCCCTGCTCTCGCAGGGGCAGACCCTGGCCAGCCTCATCGCCAACGAGTTCACGGAGGCGAGCGGGAAGTCCGAACTGTCGGCCCTGATCGAGGCCGGCCTGGTCCTCCTGGTCATCACCTTCCTGGTCAATGTCGTCGCGCGATTCATCCTCCATCGATTCGAGGTTTCGGGGGGGAATCGCGAGTGAGGCCCCGTTCGAGATTCCGCCGCCGGATCATGAACTACCTCATGTCGGCGTTCACGGGACTTACGATCGTTGTGATCCTGATTCCGCTCGGGAGCATCCTCTACACCGCCATCGTGAACGGGGGGGCGGCGGTGATCTCCCCCGGATTCTTCACGGAGTCCCCCGGACTGCCGTGCTCGTCGAGCTCGGGGCAGACCTGCCATCTCGGAGGCGTGGCTCCGGCGATCTCGGGCACCCTCGTCCTCATCTCGCTCGCGGCCCTGATCGCCGTCCCGATCGGCGTTTCCGCCGCCATCTATGTCGTCGAGTTCGGCCGAAACCGGCCCCTGGGCCGCTTCATCAGCTCCGTGGCCGACGTGCTTTCTGGGGTACCCTCGATTGTGGCGGGGGCGTTCGTCTACGCCTTGTTCTATGCGTACGCGCCCGCGATCGCGTTCAGTGCGTTGTCCGGCGCACTGGCCCTGTCGGTGCTGATGATCCCCGTGGTCGCCCGGACGAGCGAGGAGGCGTTGCGCACGGTGCCGAACGCCATGCGGGAAGCGGCCGTGGCCCTCGGGATCGCGAAGTGGAAGTCTACCCTCCGGATCGTCCTGGTCACGGCCCTTCCCGGAGTGGTGACCGGTGTTCTCCTCAGCGTCGCCCGGGCGGCGGGAGAGGCCGCCCCCCTCCTCCTCACGGCGTTCGGAAACCCCCACGGCTTTCAGGGATTGAACCTTCCCGTGGAAGCGATGCCCCTCCAGATCTTCGTTTTCGCGACGAGCCCGTTCGCCAACTGGAAGGAGCTCGCCTGGGGAATGGCCCTCGTTCTCATCCTGTTGGTGCTCGGCATGAGCGTCGTCTCCCGCCTGGTGATCCAACGGCTGGCGGCGCGACTTCAGGGGGGATAGGCCGCTGGACGGTTCGACGAAGCTCCTGGTGGACCACCTGTCCGCCTTCTACGGGACGAAGCGGGCCGTGGAGGACCTTTCGCTCCGCATTCCGAACGCCGGGGTCACGGCCATCATCGGACCCTCCGGGTGCGGAAAGTCGACGTTCATCCGGTGCCTCAACCGGATGCACGAGACGGCCCCGAAAGCGCGTGTCGAAGGATCGGTCCGGCTCGACGGGGAGGACATCTACGCGCTTGAGCCGACGATGGTGCGCCGGCGGATTGGAATGGTCTTTCAACGGCCGAACCCGTTCGCGACGATGTCGATCTACGACAACGTCTCCGCGGCCCTCCGGTTCAACAGCCGCGCGCGACGCGCCGAGCTCGACGCGGCGGTTCTGCGGAGCCTCCAGCAAGCGGCGCTCTGGGACGAGGTGAAGGACACCCTGGACGCGGCCGCGACGTCGTTGTCGGGCGGTCAGCAGCAGCGCCTGTGCATCGCGCGCGCGATCGCGGCGAATCCGGAGGTCATCCTCATGGACGAGCCTTGCTCGGCGTTGGACCCGATCTCGACGGCCAAGATCGAGGACCTCATCTTCGCCCTCAAGAAGGAGTACACGGTGGTGATCGTGACGCACAACATGCAACAGGCGGCGCGGGTGTCCGACTTCACGGCGTTCATGTATCTGGGAAAGCTGGTGGAGTTCGGACCGACCCAGAGCATCTTCGAGCAGCCGAAGGAAAAGCTGACGGAGAGCTACATCACGGGGAGGTTCGGCTGAATGCCGCAGACGGCGGAGCGACTCGCGCTTTCGGAGGGGCTGGCGAAGCTGAACGAGAACATGGCGACGCTCGCCGAACTCTCGAAGGTGGCGATCCGAAAGGCGGTCGAGACTCTCGAGGCGGGGAAGCGGACGGAGGCCGAGGCGGTGTTCACCCTGGACCAGGAGATCTTCGGCCTCAAGAACGAGATCACGCGGAGCTGCGTTGATCTCATCGCGCTCCACGCCCCCGTCGCCCGGGACCTCCGAGCCATCACCGCGTCGCTCGAGATCACGATCGACCTCGACCGGATCGGCCGGTACTCCCGCGATATCGCCGAGATTGCCAACGAGCTGCCGCCCGAGGCCCTCAAGGCCGTCCAGCGGATCGGCCGACTCGCCCGGATGGGCGAGCTCACGATCCGGATGATCGATCTCGCCCTCGACGCGTTCGAGCACCGGGACGCCGATCCCGTCCGGAACATGATCCAGGAGGACGACGCCGTCGATACCCTCCACGACGAGCTGTTCCACGAGATCGTGACCCGGATGGCAGACCGGTCGCTCACCCCTCAGGTGGGCGCGCAGCTCATCCTGCTCAATCGGTACTTCGAGCGGACCGCGGACCACGCTGTAAATATCGGCGATCACGTAGCGTACATGGTGACCGGCCAGCGGCTCACCCGCGTGAAGCGGCCGAAGTCGGGGCTGCCGCTCGGCCTACCGCACTGACGCTCGGGGGCGCGGAGAAGGGCGTGCACGGGATCCGGCCCCTGGTTCGCCCCAACGACGCTTTGGAGCCGTTGGGGGTCCTCGTCCGCCGCTTGGCCGTCGTCGACGTGGGATCGAACACGGTCCGGCTCGTCGTCTTCGAGGCGCCGGAGGGCGGAAGCCCCCGGGCGATCGCGGAAGGCAAGGAGGTCCCCCGGCTCGGCGAGGGCGTCGGCCACGGCGGCCGGCTCGCCCCCGCGGCGATGGACCGGGCGGTCGCCTCCCTGGGCCGGTTCGCCGCGACCCTCGAGCGGCTCGGGCGACCGCCGACGATCGCCGTCGCGACGTCGGCCGTTCGCGAGGCGGCGAACGGCCCCGAGTTCCTCCGCCGGGCCTCCGACGAGACCGGGCTCGCGCTCCGCATCCTCACGGGCCTCGACGAGGCCCGCTACTCGTACCTCGGCGTCGCCTCGGCGTGGGAGCTGGGGGACGACCGGGTCTGCGACCTGGGCGGCGGCTCGCTCCAGGTCGCCGCCGTCGAGGCGGGGACGCTCAAGTCCGCCGTGAGCCTCCCGCTCGGGGCGCTCCGGCTCACCGAGGAGTTCCTCGCGCACGACCCCCCGAAGGACCGGGAGATCGAGGAGCTCCGCCAGCACGTCCGGGAGTTCCTCGCCGGCCCGATGCGCGGCGAGGCCGACCGGTCGGGGTTCGAGATCCACGGCGTCGGGGGGACGATCCGGTGCCTCGCGCGCGTCGCCATCGCGGCGCGCGCCTACCCGCTCGCCCGGGTGCACGGCTACCCCCTCCGGCGCCGGGACCTGGAGGCGCTCGCCGAGCTCCTCCCCGGCCTACCGGCCGAGAAGCGGCGGGATGTGGCGGGGATCAGCGGCGAGCGCGCCGACGTCATCGTCGCCGGGCTGTTCACCGTCCTCGAGCTCCTCCGCGCTTCCGGACGGGCGTACCTCCGGGTGAGCGGCATGGGGATCCGCGAGGGGATCGCCGCGGAGGCGCTCGGGCTCCCGATCCCGGTCCCGAGCGAGGTCCTCCTGCGCCGCTCGGCGATGACGACGGCCCGCGCCTTCGGCTCCCCGTTCCGGCGGGAGGAAGCGCTCGCCCGGCGCGCGCTCGCGCTGTTCGAGCTCCTGGGACGCTCCGAAGGGTGGGGACCGACCGAACGCCGCTCCCTCCTCGCGACGGCGCTCCTCCACGACGCGGGGGCCTCGATCGACCTGTGGGGGCACGCCCGGCACGCCGCGTACCTCATCGAGAACGCCCCGCTGGTCGGACTCACCCACCTCGAGATCGTCCGGGCGGCGCTCATCGCCTTCCAGCACGAGGGCGACGACCCGGGCGACGCGTTCCGCAAGGAGCTGCGCGCGCTCCTCGAGAAGGACGAGGTCCGTTCGGCGCGCCGGCTCGGGGCGCTCGTCCTCGCCGCCGAGACCCTCGACGACCCCGACGTCGGCCTCGCCCGGGGGGGGGACGGCGCGATCGTCGTCACCCTCTCCCGCGAGGGGGCGCGGACGCTTTCGCCCCGGGCGCTGGGACGGGTCCGCAAGACCCTTAAGCGCACGTTCGGCGTGGAGGTCGAGGTCCGTGGCGCCCGAGAGTAGGTCGCCCGTCCACGGGGAGCGGGGACGGCTGCTCGTCTTCGAGGGGCTCGACGGGAGCGGGAAGTCGACGCAGGCGCGCCTCGTCTCGAAGTGGCTCGTCGCGCGCGGCTACCGGGTCTTCTTCACCGAATGGAACTCCTCCGAACTCGTCTCGGAGACGATCCGGCGCGGCAAGAAGAAGGGGCTCCTCACGCCGACCACGTTCTCCCTCCTCCACGCGACCGACTTCGCGGACCGGTTCGAGCGGCACATCTTCCCGCCGCTCCGGGCGGGGTACCTCGTCATCTGCGACCGGTACTCCTACACCGCGTTCGTCCGGGACGCGGCCCGCGGGTGCGACCCGGACTGGGTCCGGTCGATGTACAGCTTCGCGCCGCCGCCGGACAAGACGTTCTACTTCCGGGTCCCCGTCGCGGTGTCGCTGAAGCGCAAGCTCGCCTCCCGGCAGAAGATCTCGTACTACGAGGCCGGCATGGACCTCGGGCTCGCCGACGACGTCGAGACGAGCTACGAGCGGTTCCAGACGCGCCTCAAGCGCGAGTACGAGCGGAGCGTCGGCCGGGACCGGTTCACGGTGATCGACGCGGCCCGGCCCGTCGAGGAGGTCCACGCGGACCTCCGGCGGGAGATCCGGCCGCTCCTCGACGGGTTCCCGACGGAGACCCGGCTCACCCATGCGGACGAGGGCGTTGCAGGCTAGCACGTACGGGACGCGGCTCCCCGGGTTGCCCCGCGAGCCGCTCACCGGCCGGCTCATCGTGGTCGAGGGGCCGGACGGCTCCGGCCGGACGACGGAGGTGAGCCTCTTGCGCGACTGGCTCGAGATCCAGGGCCACCCGGTCGTCGAGTCCGGCCTGCGGCGGTCGACCCTCGTCGCCGAGCAGATCGACCGGGCGAAGCAGGGCCACACCCTCGGCGGGACGACGCTCGCCCTGTTCTACGCCGTCGACTTCGCGGACCAGCTCGAGAACAAGATCATCCCCGCCCTCGCCGCCGGGTCGACCGTCCTCGCCGACCGGTACATCTACACGCTCATGGCCCGCGCCATCGTCCGCGGCGCGTCGCGCGCCTGGGCGCAGCGCCTGTACGCCTTCGCCGTCCGGCCGGACCTCGTGATCCACCTGGACGCGAAGCCGGACATCCTCCTCCACCGGTCGATCGGCAAGTACGGCTCCCTCGACTACTGGGAGAGCGGCATGGACCTGTGCCTCTCCCGGGACCGGTTCGAGAGCTTCTTCCTCTACCAGGACCGCCTGCGGGCGGAGTTCGAGTGGATGACCCCCGAGTACGGCTTCCACCGGGTCGACGCGAACCGCACCCCGACGCAGGTCCACGCCGACGTCCGGGCGATCGTCCGCGACTGCTACCGGGGCACCCTCGTCGACGCGCCCGTCCCCGAAGCCGCGCCCGCGCTCCTCAGGGCGCGAGCGCGCAAAGCTGCCGCCGGGTGAGGAGCCAGTCGAGCGCCCCCGCGCCGGGAACGGCGGACCGGTCGAACGCGACGCGCGCCGCGCCCGCGCGGGAGAAGTGGACGACCGAGACCGCCTCCCCGGTGAGGGCGAGGCCGACGAGCTCGCTTAAGACCGGCTCGTGCCCGACGAGCACCGCCCCCTGGGCCCGGCGCCCTTCCGACGCGACGCGGGCGAGGAGGGGTCCGGCCGGGGCGTCCGGCGCGAGCTCCTCCCAGTGGTCGACCGCCCGGGCGACGCCGAGCGCCTCCCGGACGAGGGCGGCCGTCGCGTCGGCGCGCCGCGCCGGGCTCGACACGACGCGCCGGATCTCCGGATCGAGCCGGGCGAGCCCGCGGGCCGCCGTCGCGGTCTCGTCGGTCCCCTTCTCGGAGAGCGGCCGGTCGTCGTCCCGCGGCCACCGCACGGGGTCGCGGGCCTCGGACGGCCCGTGCCGGAACAGGAACAGGTCCACGGGGAGGGCGAGCGGGACGCCGTACTTGGGCGTGCCGACGGCCGGTCAGCCGGGCGACGAATCGAGGAGCGCCTCGAACGCCCGGCGGACCGGCTTCTCCCCGAGGGTCCGGACGATCCGCCGGCGCAGCGCCTTGCGGCGCGCGCCGAGCAGGGTGCGGACCCGGCCCCGCGCCGGGCCGGCCGGGAGGCGCTTCGCGAGGCGCCGCGCCACGTCGACGTCGTTGAGCCGTCCGAGCTCCGGTTGCAGCCTCGCGAACGGGCCGAGCCCATCCAAGTGCGTCGCGCCGAGGACCTCGACGCGCAGCTGGTCGAGGTAGCGGACGGCGCGCAGCTCGATCCGGACGGCGTGCAGCCGCTCGACGGTCGGGCGCCGGTACGCCCGGGCGAGGGCCCGCTCGAGCCGGGCGATCCGCACCGTCGTCGTCTCTTCGAGGCGCTCCGCGAGCCGCTCCGCGGCGGCCGGCGGGAGCGCTGCCCGGAGGGGCCGCTCGATCCCGTCGAGGAACGCCGCCCGGAGCCCGCCGGTGACGAGGCGGGCGAGGCGTCGGCGCTCGGTCCGGGCGTACCCCCGGAGCCGTCGGACCGCCGGCGCGAGCTCGGGGGAGAGGGACCCGACGGCCGGATGCCGCGCCCCGGGGGGCGTGAGGAGGTCGACGGCGACGTCGAGGTTCCGCGCCGACCCGACCGCCCGGCCGAGGTCCCGGACGGTCCGGTCCGTGGCGGGGTAGCCGGCGGCGCGGCCGCGCGGCACGAGCCCGGCCCAGAGGGCCCCGTCGATCCGTATCCGGCGGAGGTCCCGGTGCGCCCGGTGGAGCTCGTCGGGGGTCGGCGCGCCGGCGACGATCGCCGCGAGGAGATCGTCGAGGCGGCGTCGCTTCGACTCGAGCCGCTGGCGGAGCCGGTCGACCGGATCGCGGCCGTGCGGGGGGAGCGAGAGCGGGGCGGCGCGGGGGGCCGCCGGTGGTCGGCCGCGCCGGGGGGGATCGGGGGGTGGGGTTGCCCCCGCCCTCAGTCGACCCACTGGTCGAGGAACCCCCACCAGGCGCCGAGGGAGCCCCGGGCGCCCTTCATCGCCTCGGCGCGGGCCCTCGGCGACGCGCGGACCGCCCGGTCGAGGAGCGCCCGCTCGGCGGCGGAGTGCGCGACGTCGGCTTCGGTGTGGACGCGGAAGAACTCGTGCGCGCGGGGGTCGTCGATCCCGTAGTGGGCCCGGAGGCCCCGGGACTTCTCCGCCGCGACGGCCGGGAACTGCGACTCGTACGCGTAGAGGGCGCCGAGCCCCGCGGCGGCGGATCCCCTAAGCGTGCGGCGCTCGTACTCCGCGAGCAGCCGGGCGGTCCCCGGCGTCGGGGGCCGGAACCGGGCGGCGCGGCGGGGCGCCCCGACGGCGCGCCCGAAGTCGAGCCACAGGTCCGGGTGCGTCGGGTCGCGGCCCTCCTCGTCCACCAGGTTATCCAGGAGGAGCCGGCGGTCGCGGCGATCGGGGAGCCGCGCGTAGGTCGCCCCCACGTACCGCGGGAAGTTCGCCTCGAAGTGGTAGTACTGCTCCGCGTAGCTTCGGAGGGCGGACCGGGGGAGCTCGCCCCGGGTCCACGCGGTGTAGAACGGGTGGGTGAGGAGGTGTCGGCGCTGGATCAGCCGGTCGATCGCCGCGGTGGCGCGCATGGCGGCCCATGTCGGGCCCGGATAGATTAGCCTTCCGGCACCGGGTCCCGGCGACGGCGCCGCCGACCGGGCCGGGGGGAGAGGGCCCGGCCGAGACCGGCTGCCGGTCGAGCCCGCGGGTATTTGGGGGGGATGTCGTCGACCGTCGCGTGCGCCTCCCGTGGACCCTCGTTCTCGGCGTCGCGCTTGGGCTACTCTCGGGCGTGCTCGCGGGTCTCGCGATCGCCGGCGGCGGCCTCGTCGCCCTCGCCGTCGCGCTCGGCGGGTTCGCCACCCTCGTCCTCGTCGGCGTCGTCGCCGTCCGGGAGTCGTCCCGGAACGAGATGCGCCGGGCCCGGGAGACGATCCGGCGGGAGAACCGGGGCCGGTTCGACCACCACGCCGAGCGGATCAACCGGGAGGTGTTGGGTCGGCTCGCCCACGCGGTGCTCCGGGTCGACCCTCCGAGGACGGCGGACGGGCCGCCGACGGGACCGATGGTTTCCGTCGCGGTCGACCCCGACGGCAGCCGGATCCAGTCGCTCCCCGGCTGGGACGACGCGCTCGTCCACCTCCGCGCCGATCCGGAGGCCGCGAACGCGTACGACACGATGGTCCGCGCCGTCGGCGCGTACCGGGCCGCTCGGGAGGCGGCGGCCCGCGTCGTGGTCGACCACCTCGCGTCGCACGTCCTCTCGGAGTATGGCTTCACGACGCGGCTCCGGGGGTCCCGGCTCGACCCGCCCCCGTGGTGCGACCTCCCGTCGCTCACCGGCCTTCTCCTCTCCACCGAGCCCGGCGGGGACGCCCCGTCGCTCACCCGGATCGCGCTTCCGGGCGACGGAGCGCCGGCCGCGGCGAGCGGGTTCTACCTCCTCAGCGGGGAGGCGCCGATCCTCGCCGTCCGGGAGGCGGCGGAGTCGGACCCCCACCGGCTCCAGCGGGTCCTCGAGGCGACGCTGGAAGCCGGGGTGGTGGTCCGGCGGACGACGGAGTCGGCCGCGCGCGAGCGGGCCGCCCGGGAGGCGGTCGAGCGGTTCGCCGAGATCGCCCGGCGGTATTCGGACCGCGTGACGGTCGGGGCGCCGTTCGGGGGCCGCTGCCGGGTCTGCGCGGGGTGGGTCCCCCGGTAGCGGAGGGGGGTCGGGGGCCCGCCTACGCCCGCTTCTCCGCGGCGAGGGCGCGTTCGATGAACAGGAGCGCCTGGGCGGAGGTCGATCGGCGCTCCCGTTCCGCCACCTTCTGCAGGCGCTTCAGCATCGAGGCCGGCAGGTAGACGGCGAGGGCGGCACGGCGTTCTCCCTTCGGTTTCCGCGGACGCGGCATCTTCCTCTCCCTCACCGCCTTCTTCGGCGGCCGACCGACGGGCACCCGGCGCCCCTCGGCCTGAGATTACATCGGAGACCGAGGGAGGGTATATAGACATTCGCTGCAACGGCCGAGAGTCGTCCTCGTCCGGTCGCGAGAACGCGCCGCGCGTCGCGGTACCGTCCCCCCGGTCCCGCGTACGCCAAGAGCCCCAAGGGGGTTCCGGCGGCCGTGTCGTCGAGCGAGGGGACGGGGAGAACCGGAACGACGGTCCACGCGACCCTGGGCGGAGGCTGCTTCTGGTGCACGGAGGCGGTGTTCGACGAGCTCGAGGGGGTCGTCCGCGTGACGCCGGGGTATTCCGGCGGGGCGATCCCGAACCCGACGTACGAGGACGTCTGCGAGGGCGGGACCGGCCACGCCGAGGTCGTGGACGTCGAGTTCGATCCGTCGGTCGTGTCGTTCCCGGACCTCCTTCGGATCTTCTTCACCGTGCACGACCCGACGACGCCGAACCGGCAGGGCGCGGACGTCGGCCCGCAGTACCGGTCCGCGGTGTTCTACCGCGGCGACGGCCAGCGCGACGACGCGCGCGCCGTCATCGCCGAGATCGACGCGGCGGGCATCTGGCCGAACCCGATCGTGACCGAGGTGACGCCGTTCCGTGCGTTCTATCCCGCCGAGGAGTACCACCGGGAGTACTTCCGGCGCAACCCGGGCCAGGGGTACTGCCGGGCCGTGATCGCCCCCAAGGTCGCGAAGTTCCGCCACGCGTACGCGAAGCGCCTCAAGGCGCGCGCCACGACCGCCTGAGCCCCCGCGCGCCCGAGCGCTAACGGCGACCGGCCCGCTGCCGGCGGGCGCTCCGGGAGTCTCCGACGGGCGGCTCCTCGTCGCTCCACACGCGCTGGCCCGCCGCGGCGGCGGCGATGAGCCCCTCCGGCGGGGTCCGGCGGGTCCGGGCGCGCGTCCAGAGGACCATCCCGACCCCGAACGCGGCGACGGCCGCGACGGCGAGGCCGATCCAGAGGTACCATCCGACGGGGAGTCCGAGGAACGTCGCGGGCGGCGTCGACCCGTGGTCCCCGCCGGGAGGGACGGGCGTGACGCGGACCGTGAAATTCTGGCTCGCGGACCCCCCGACGGCATCGGTCACGGTCACGTTGACCGTGAAGTTGCCGGTCCGCGCGTACGTGTGGCCCGGCGACGCGCCGGTCCCGTTCGCCCCGTCCCCGAACGTCCACGCGAAGGCGTACGGGCCGGTCCCGTGGGTCGCCGACGCCGAGAAGTTCGCGGTGTGGTTCACCTCGAAGGCGGAGCCGGGCACGACCGCCGAGATCCCGAGCTCGGCGTGCACGACGACCGCGAATCCGGCGACGCCGAGGCCGAAGACCCCGTCGGTCACCGTCGCGTTGCCCTCGTACGTGCCCGGGAGGGCGTAGGCGTGCGTCACCGAGCCCCCCGAGCCCGTGGTCTGGTCCCCGAACGACCAGGCGACGGTGTACGGCGCGGTCCCGCCGGTCGCCGTCGCGTTGAGCCGGACGGGGATCCCCGCGTCGGTGACGTCGGGGGTCGCGTTCACCGTCACGTTGGGACCCGCGACGACGTCGACGGGGGTCGACGCCCGGACCGAGATCCCGGCGAAGTCCGTCACCGTGATCGTGGGCGTGTACGCCCCGATCGCCGCGTAGGCGTGGGACGTCGTCTGGACCGGGGAGGAGCCGCCGTCCCCGAACCCCCAGCTGTACTGGTACGGCGACGAGCCGCCCGAGACCGTGGCGGAGAGCACCGTCGGTTCCCCCCGCTCGACGGTCGGCGGGAGGGCGGACGCCGTCACCTGGGGCGGCAGCTCGTACACCCACGTGTCGTTCCGGACGGTGTCGGCGCACGCGGGGCAGCCGGCGCCGTACCCACCGAAGAAAGCGATGAATCCGTTCCGGACCCGGACCCCCGTGCTCGTCCAGGCGAGCGAGCTCTCCATCGCCGCGGCGTCGACGCGTCCGGTCGGGGCCCCCGTGATCGACGCCGTGGCGTTGACCCACCGGTCCTGCGCGAACCGCCAGGTGTCGGCGAACGCCGTCGCACCCCCGTTCGTTCCGCCGAACAGGTACGCGGCGTTGTCCTGACCGTAGTAGGTGAAGACCGCCGCGAAGCGGGCGGGCGGCGACCCGGTGGTGAGGTTGGCGACGGACCACCGGGCGTGGACGAACGTCCAGGTGTCGTTGAGCGCGGACCCCGTCGCGTTCCGGCCCCCGAAGAGGACCCCGTAGAGGTCCGCGTCGTCCCAGACGAACCCGGCCGCGCTCCGGGCGGGGGGGCTCGGGCCGCTCGTCCCCTTCCAACCGCCGAGGATGTACCGCCAGGTGTCGTTGAGGGCCGGGGCCGTCGGCGACTCGCCGCCGAAGATCGTCACGTACGAATCCGACCGGTCGTAGACCGCGCTCGCGTTCCACCGCGCCGGCGGGGAGGCGCTCGCGTTGGTGACGTTCGTCCAGCTGCCGCCGAGGAAGCTCCACGTGTCGTTGAGCGCCCGGCCCGGGCCGGCCCAGCCGCCGAACAGGAGGACGATCCCGTCCTTCGAGTCGTACGAGAGGGTCGCGTACGCCCGGGCCGGGGGCTGCACGCCCTGGGTCAGGTTCGACCACATCCCCCCCGCGTACTTCCACGTCGTCGCCGGGGCGGGACACGCGGACGCCGAGCAGCCGCCGAACAGGATGAGCGCGTTGTCGGTCGGATCGAAGACGAGGCTCGCCCCGCGGCTCGGGGGCGGCGCGAGCCGCTGCGACGGGGACAGGTTCGTCCACGCCTCCTCGACGAGCGCGGGCGAGACGCCGGGGCAGGCGGCGAACGCGGCGCCGCACGGGGCGCCCGGGTCCGACGGCGCACGGCCGGTCCCCCCGCCTCCGCGCGGAACGGCGGCGGCGGAATCGATGCCGGGAAGGGGTCGGAACGGCACTCCGGGGGCCGCGAGCAGGAGGACGAGCGCGAGCGCGCTCCCCATCACGAACGGCGAACCCCGGAAACGACCCCGTCCCGACCCCACTTGCGCGGGCCTCGTACGGATGGTTCATAGCGGGGCTCCCACCCGAAATACCTTCCCTCCCGCGCTTTCGACCCCTCCCGGCGAGACAGGGCGCCGCCCCGCGGACCCCCACCCTGGCCTCGCCCCGGTCCCGCGTACGCCGTAGGCTGTCCGGTCGGCGGTGAAGTCGAATTGACCGCCCCGAGAAATAGCCCGCTTCGCCATTCCCGCGCGGTGTGCTATGGCGACCCCGAGCAGCGTCTCCTACACCGGTTTTCACCCGCCTCCTCCGCCCCCGCCGGGGTATGCGTACCCGTACCAGTTCGCCGGCCTCGCGGAGCGGTTCGGCGCGGCGATCCTGGACCTCCTCGTGCTCCTAGTGGCCACCATCGTCATTGCGATCCCCCTCGGCGTCGCCGCGGCGATCCTCGCCCTCGGGACCGGGACCCCGGTATGGGTCTGGGGCGCGTTCTTCGGACCGTTCGTCCTCCTGCTGTTCGGGTTGTGGCTCGTCTACTTCACCTACTTCGAGGGGACGACCGGCCAGACACCGGGCAAACGTGCCCTCGGCCTCCGGGTCGTCGTCGCCTCGACCGGTCGCCCACCCGACCTCGGCCGGGCGTTCCTTCGGAGCCTCTTCCGGATCGTCGACTGGCTGCCGTTCCTCTACCTGGTCGGGTTCGTCGTCGCCCTCCTCACCCAGCGCCGGCAGCGGATCGGCGATCTCGTGGCCGACACCCTCGTCGTGAAGGCGTGAGGGCATGGCGACCGACGCGCGGGGCCCCGCGCGGTCCCCGCCGCCCGCGCCCGGCCTCTGGAGCGCCCTCTACGCGCTCATCTGGCTCGTCGTCCTCGCCTTCCTGCTCGGGCTGTGGCCGCACCCCCCGATCGCGGTCGTGTACGCCCACGCCTTCGTCGGCGCCGTCGTGGCCCTCGTCGCGTACGGGAACTACCGGGCGCTGCGGGCCACGCGCGCGCCGGCCCGGGTGAAGCGCGTCGGCCGGATCGCGGCGCAGCTCGCCGCGGCGGCCGCGGTCGTCGGCGTGCCGCTGCTCGTCGGCGGCTGGGGCGACTGGACGATCCTGGGCGTCTCCGCGTGGTCCCTTCTCCTGTTCGTCCACGTCTCCCTGGCCCTCGCCGTCGTCACGCAGAGCGCGGCGATCGCGATCGCGTACGACATGTGGGAAGAGCGTGAGTTCCAGCGCGAGACGACCCCGGGCGACGTACCGCCCGCCGAATCGCCCGTCCCGTCGGCCCGAACGACGGCGACTTCGCCCGGCGGCTAGACGGGCCGGCCGTGGGCGTTGACGACGCACCGGCACAGCTCCTCTCCCCCCTCGGGCAGGGGACGGGCGACCCGGCAGCGGCGCCGATCGGGGTCCGCGGGATCGATACGTTCGTGGGACTCGAGGGAGTGGTGGCACCGGCCGCACGCCTGCTCCAGCCGAAGGGAGGTCGGGCGGCCGTCGCCCATGGCGATCCGACCGTACGCCCGTCGCCCTAAAGAGTCGCGGGGACGGACCGATCCGGCGGCAGCGCCTCGGGCGGACCCCGGGGGTCCGCCTCCGCGCCCGTTCCGCCGCGCGGGCCGCCGTAAAGGCTATTCGACGGACCCTCGATACCCTGACCCGAGGTTTCGCATCCGATGGCCGTTCGGAAGACCCCAGCACGTCGCCCCCGCCCGCGACCCCGGAGCCGACTTCGCGCGGCGCACGCCCGTGCGCGGACGCGGGGGCCCCCGATCATCCCCCTCGCGTACAACGTGAGCGTCGGTGACGTCATGAACCCGCGGCCGGTGAGCGTCGGCCCGAAGGCGACGCTCCTCGAGGCGCTCCTCCTCATGCGGACGAACGACGTGCAGGGGCTCCCCGTCGTCGACGTCGCGGGCAACGTGGTCGGCGTCGTGAGCCAGAAGGACCTCGCGCGCCGGCTGTCCGTCCCGGTCGATCTACCGGACGTGAAGGGGCTGCTCGACATCCTGATGGTCGGACTGGGCGATCAGCCCGAGGCGGCGCTCCGCCGGCTTCGGACCGCCGTCGAGTCGACGATCGTCGAGGAGACGATGTCGAGCCCGCCGTTCGTGGTCCGTTCCGACGCGCCGCTCGAGCTCGCGATGCACGTCATGGCGGAGAACCAGATCAACCGGCTGCCGGTGGTCGACGGGCGGCGGCTCGTCGGCATCGTGACGCCGACCGACCTCATCGGCGCGGCGCTCCGGAGCCCCCGGAAGGCCGCCTGAGGGAAGAGGCGACGATGGGCAACCTGGGGCGCCACCAGCGGCGGTCGAAGCGCAAGCCGAAGGGAGCGAAGCGGGCCCGGGCCGGGCGGCTTAAGAGCGAGACCCGCGACGGGGCCGCCGAGGACCGCGACGTCGACCTCGAGGCCGCCGACTGACCCGGCCGGCGCCCGACCGGGCCCGTCCGACCCGGACCCGGTTCTCGATCCAGGTCATCGGCGGGGTGGCGGTGTCGTCCTGCCAGAGCGCGCCGATGATCTCGCCGAGGTGGTGCGCCTCCTCGACGGTCGCCTGGAGGAGGCCGTCGCGCAGCGTGTACTGCCCCGGCATCCACGGGGCCTTCACGCGCCGCGCGAGGAGCCGTTCGGTGAGCCCCTCGCGCAGCGCGTCGACGCCGGCCCAGACGCGGTCCCGGTACGCCCGGTAGGCGGCCTTCGAGCCGATCTCGGCCGGCCGGCGTCCGGGGGCGCTCAGCCGATCCCACCGGGCGAACGGGATCGCGACGCACCACGCCTCCTGCACGTTGAGGATGTGCACGAGGGTGTCCTTGAGCGTCTCGTGCCCGATCCCCCGGGACCGGGTGAGGTCGGACCACGGGCGGCGCAAAAGGGCCCGCTCGAACCGGTCGAAGACGCGACGGTCGTACGCCATGATCTCCTGCATCAGCTCGACCTCGCGCGACGGCATCGTTCCCACTGGTCGGTCCCGAACGTTCCGCGGCTCATCTACCCTCCCCGTCCCCGCGGTGCGGGGCCGGCCGGACCGATACGAGGGACCGTCGCCCGCTAGTCCCCGGGCCAGAGGAACTGGGCGTCGGTCGCGTTCGTGGTCCCGTCGAAGATGGCGGGATCGAACGCGGGATCGTCGAGCGGTCCCCACAGCTCCATCTTCGGTCCGTTCTGGAGGGGGAGCGGGTAGTGCATGCGCGAGACGTTCGTCGGGAAGATGATCGGCGCCCGGGCGGTGCTGTTGAAGTCGAAGTAGTCGAGCGGCAGCGTCGCGTTGCAGTCCTCGGCGGTGAGGCAGCCGAGGTTGAACCGGTCCTCGATGAAGTGGAGGATCGACGGGAACGACTCGTTCACGTGGCTCACGTACCCCTCCCGGGCGTAGGGGCTCACGACGAGCAGGGGGACCCGGAAGCCCCACCCGTTCGAGTCGACCGTCGGGGGGACGACGTGGTCGTAGAACCCGCCGTACTCGTCCCACGTGATGAACAGCGCCGTCGAGTTCCATTCCGGAGAGCTCTCGAGCGCGTCGACGAGACGGGCGGTGAAGTACTCCGAGTCGGAGACCGACGAGGGCGGATGGTCCGAGTAGGTGAAGTCGGGGATGACCCATGACACGCTCGGAAGGCGCCCGCTCCGGGCGTCGGGGAAGATCGACGACCGGTTGACGAAATGGCTCGTGAACGCGGCCGTGTACGACTCCGCCTTCGCCCCCTCCGGGTTCCAGAAGTCGTACGCCGAGGCGACCCCGGCCCCAGTCGGGGTCCGGATCGCGGTCGCGTAGGAGGGGAGGGCATAGTCGTACATCTTCCAGGAGACCCCCCGGGCCGAGAGGAGGTCCTCGGCCGATGGGGTGTGGTTCGACTGGTTGAGATAGCTCATCGCCGGGGCGGGGATCGGCAGGTTCGGCGGGCCGGGGCCGACGGGGTTCACGTCGATCTGAGACGGCGACTGCGCCGCGACGAGGTACCAGTGGTTCGGGAGCGAGTAGCTGAGGGCCGGCGAGAAGAACTGGTCCCCGAGCCCGTACTCCTCCGCGAGATCCCAGTACAACGGGGCGGTCGTCCCGTCGTAGTGGCCGAACGGCGTGAGCCCGGACGTTTCGGCGAGGTAGAAGTTCGCGTTCGTCCCGTTGTCGTACGCCGAGTGCGACGAGTACCAGTTGTGCCACAGAATCGCGGAGAGCGAGTCGTTCGCCGACGTGAAGGCGAACGGCTTCACGCAGCCGGCGGAGGCGTTCGTCGGGTCGAGGGGAACGCACGTCCGCGCGGGGAGGCCATCCGCCGGGTACGCGCAGTACGGACCCAGCCGGGTGCAGTACGTCCCGAAGTACGTGTCGTACGCGTGGTTCTCGAGCATTAGGACGACAACGTGCTGGATTGAGCGGACGGACGCCGGGGGGCTCGCGGCGCCCGCGGGCGGAGCGCCCAGTCCGAGCGCGGAGGACGGGATCCCGATCTCCTCGAGGGCGATCGGGACCGCGAGCAGGCCGGCGACGACGATCGCCGCGAGCCGGGTCGCGCGGAGGCCCCCCAACGGCCGGACTCGCCCGTCGGGGCGGAACCCCGGCGACCGCCGGAGCGCCCGGTGGTGGCTCGAGGAGCGTCCGCGTCGAGTCGGGAAGGTCGAGGGTCGCGGATCCCCCGAGGGGTCGGACGACCGAGCCGCCGGTCGAGCGGTTCTCCGGTCCGCGCGCGTCTCGGGGAACTCTCGGGCGCACGGCGTCGAACGGGCGCGCCCGAGTCGCCGCGGGGAAGCTTGTCGCCTCCGCGAGGGTTCGATGCGGTTTCCGTCCGACCCGGGCCCGATCGGGGCTCGAGGCATCGGACGCCACAGTCCGCCTGGGCTCATCTAGGTGCGCCCGTTCTCCGAAGGCGAGACGACGGAGAGATTTCCGCGAGCGGTCCGCCCCGCACCGGTTCATCGCTGCGGACCGCGCGCGGGCGTCGACGGCCCACGGGCCGATTCGCTCGTTGGGACGGACGAAGACGCGCCGGGGCCGTCGGTCCGAGCGGTCTCCCCCCGTCGGAGGAGATTCGCCCCTTCGGTTCCGGCGAGCCCGAGACCCAGAATGCCCGTTGAATCGGTATGGGGGGCAGGGGGGATCCACCGACGTCCCCTGTTCCGTGGAACAGAGCGAGAGGTCGATGCAAGCAATCCCCGGGCCACGCGCTCGAGGAGGGACGGGGGTCCCTACCTCTTCTTCTTCTTCTTGCCCTTCGTGGTCTTCTTCGGCATGGCTGGATGACTGTATGTCGTACCAATACTTTAACGAATTGTTCCCGGGCGACGATGGAGTCCCCGACCGTTCCCTCGCGCGCGGACGGCCGTCGACACCTCGCGCGGCCCCCGGCGCGCGCATTTCCGTCGCCGTTCCCCGGCACCCGCCCTCCGTTCATGGAAGAACGAAACAGCAGGGACCGACCTCGATCCGCGGGACTCCGAGGCCCGGCGGTCATGCGCCGGGAGAGTACGCGTGCCGGCGTTCCGTCGTGCGTTCCTCCGGCGATGCGATCGTCCGGCTCGAGTGGGCCATCGGCGAACGGCGGACGACGAACGTCGCTCCGGGGGCCGCCTAGTCGAGTCCTTCCCTCGGTCCGGCGGGCTCGGGGCGAACGGCTCCGAAAGCCGGGCTGAAGGGACGGAACGGGGGATTGAAATATCGAGGCATCCGGAGAAACCCGTACCATGGCGGCGGCCGAGTCGCACGCCTCCGAAGTCGGGCCGAGCCGATCGGCTGCCTCCGGGTCCGGTCCGCTCGGCCCTCTCCGCCGATGGATCACTGTCCATCGCGCGCCGATCGCGCTCGTGGTGCTGGCGGTCACGATCCCGGAGGTACTGTCCGGCTCCACCCCGGTCCCGGCGCTGATCAATCCGGTCCAGCTCGTCGGGCTCCTCGGCTTCTACGGCGCCGGCGTGCTCGTGATCCGGGACGCCGCCATCCGGTTCCGCCGCGGCTGGTCGATGATCCTCCCCCTCGGTCTCGCCTACGGCATCGCCGAGGAGGGGATCGCGACCAAGACGATGGTCGATCCGGCGAGCCATCCCGCCGGATTCCTCGGGACGTACGGACATTGGCTCGGGGTGAACTGGGTGTTCGCGGTCGTGATCGCGTTGTTCCACGCGATCTATTCGATCGCCCTGCCGATCCTCCTCGTCCGGCTCCTCTATCCCGAGACGGTCGACCGGCCGTTCCTCTCGGAGCGGGGCGTGATCACGACGCTCGTCCTGTTCTCGCTCGCCGTCGCGATCGGCTACTTCGCGTTCGATCCCACCTACTTCGAGGGATACGCGGTGCTCGCCGGCCTCGCGGTCGCGATCGGAGCGCTCGTTCTCCTCGCGTTCCAGCTCCCGCGCGCTTGGCTCGACCCGCCCACCGACGCTCCGACGCTCTCGCCGCGCCGCTTCGGGTACCTCGGGGCCGCGTACGCCTCGGGATGGGCGTTCTTCTACCTGTTCGCGCCGCGTCTCATCCCGGTCCCGGCGGTCGTCGTGGCGGGGGAGGTCGCGACGGGCGGCCTCGCGCTCGCGGTCGTCGTGCGGTCCATCGGACGGACCCGCCACGAGCGGCATCTCGTGATGCTGTCGGCCGGCCTCCTCTCGTGGTTTGTTCCCTGGGCGATCGTGATCACGTTCGTGCTCGGGGACTACCTCGTCGGCTTCGTGGTGTTCGCCGTCTTCTTCCTCGTCTACCGGCTGGCGCAACGGTACCCCGACGTCACGCTCCCTCCGCCCGCGGCGCCCCTCCGAGGGTCGGTGGATCCGGGCCGTCCGAGCTGACGGCGACCCCCCGTGCGTACGGCGAAGGACCGCCGGCGGGTCCCGTTGGTAGGGGCGCTAACGGGGCGGCGGCCGCGGGAACGATCGTCGCCCGAGCACGGCGCAGTAGACCGGCAGTCCCCCCCGCACCGACCGTCCGGACGCCCCGGGCCGATACTCGGTGTGCAGGAACAGGAAATCCTCCTCGAGCGCCGCGGCCGCCTCTTCGACCGAGAGCCGGTGCGGCGGTCCCTCCTCGCCGCGGAACTCCCGCGCGACCCACGACAGGACGAACGATCGGCGGGGCCGGACGACGCGGGCGATCTCCTTCGCGTACGCCGGCCGGAGGTCCGGCGGCAGCGTGTGGAAGCAGCCGATGTCGATCGCTCCTCCGAAGTGGCCGTCCGGGAACGGGAGGCGAAGGGCATCGGCGACCTCGAAGCGCGCCGTGGAGCGCGCCTTCGCCGCGCGGGCGCGCGCGGCCTCGACCGCGGCCGGCGCGAGATCGATGCCCGTCACCTCGAACCCCGCGCGGGCGAGGAAGAGCGAGTTCGTTCCCGCGCCGCAGCCGACGTCGAGGAGGCGCGTGCCGGGGATCCAGCGCTTCGCCTTCACCGCCTCGGCCACCCAGGGATACGGGGTCGGGGAGAACCACGGCAGCCTGCGGTAGGGGGTCGACGCGTACGTCTCCGTCCATCGGCGTCGGTGCTCCTCGGGCACTCCCGGGCCCGTCGACGATTTCGGCCGAGGCATGCCGGGGCCGAGGAGGGTCTCCGTTGAATAAGCTCCCCGCCGGCCCGGGTCCCACCGGATCGCGAACCCGACCGTTCGGCGGTCGGCTCGCCCGGGGGTATCGGCGCCGCCGAGCAGCGGAGCGGGCTAGCCTTCCTTGACCTCGTGGACCTCGTCCGCGAGCAGCCCGTGGGCCTCCTTGTGCACCCGCGCCGCGGCCTCCGGGTTGGGGGCCTCGACGAGGCAGAAGATCTTGCCGCCCTTCTCGTCGACCCAGTAGCTCTTGAAATTGACCCCGTGCTTCGACTGGACCTTGAGATCCTTCGCATGCGCCTCGGCCACGGCGGCGGCCGTCACGCCCTTCATGTTCCGATGCTCGTCCATGTACAGCGGCATCCTTTGGAGGAACTCCGTCCGAGTATATCTGGGAACCGCGGAGCGGCGACCGCCGCTCTTGTCCTGGGTCGCTCGAATCCTGACCGCGCGCGGTGCCTCTCTCCCCGGCACGTACGCGAAGGGTTGGGCCGGTGGGGGGGTTTTCTCCCCACCGGCCCGGGTCGATCGGGCGGGCGCTGGGACGGCGGTCCGCGCCTCCTAGGGCGCGTTCTGGAGGTGGCCGGGGAGGATCGACCCCATGTAGAACCAGGCCGCCACGAACGCGAGGAAGACGAAGATCGGGAACCAGACGGTCACGAGGTAGAAGCTCGCCGGGAGCTTGAACGCGCCCGAGCCGCTGTCCGCCGACCCCTCCGGCGCCGGGGAGGATCGTCCCGAGAGGCTGAACGGCGTCCACTTGGACCCGGGATGATCGAGGTACCAGTCCACCGCAAGGGTCGCGGGGAAGGCGAAGAACCCGGCGGCCGCGTAGGCGAGGTAGAGGAGGAACGTCTCGAGCGGGTCCTTCGTGAGGCCGAGGACGCCCGGTGAGACGAGGGTCGTGTACCCCCAGTAGCCGTACCACGCGGTGGTGATCCCGGCGACGAGGGCGAACAGCCCGGCGTACTCGAGCCGCAGCCCGAAGTACGCGACGATCGCGTAGACGATCGTGACCAGCGCGAACAGCATCAGGACGTCGCCGAAGAAGATGTCGTAGGAGCCGAGCCCATCGGACAGCAGGAACGGCCAAGCTATCTCGGTGTAGAGCCCGATCACGAGCGCCGAGAATCCGATCATCCCAACCGGGACCGCGGATCCCTTGAGGACGGCGCGGACCGCCTTCGGGTCGTTCCGGTAGATCGCCATGAACACCCGCAGCGAGGTGTACGTGAACACGCCCGCGGCCGCCAAGATCAGCGCGACGATGAAGCCGAGATCATCCACAAACGGCGTGAACGCCATTCTCTTTCCTTCCTTGGCCGGTCACCGGCCTCAGGCTCCCTGTATTCGTTCGATGGATAAACTCCCCGTCGAACGGAATCCACCGACCGGGACCGCATCCCGGGGCCGCCTCCCGCCCCCCGTACGCCCCGCGGTTTGCAACGTCAAGGCACGTCGTCCGCGATCGGCCGGCCGCCTCCGTCCGGAGTCTGCTGGGGGAGGCGTTCCCCGGGTCGAGGCCGTCCGACCGTCAGCGCTACCTTGCCGCGTCCGGTGCGGGGTCATGTGCCATTCGGACGAATCAAGAGCGCCCGCGCCGCCGCGTCGGGGCCCCGTCGGCCGACAGGAGCGGCTCGAGCTGGTCTCCTCCGATAGAAACCGGTACCGGGCGTTCACGGCCGAACCCGCGGCGCCGCCGTCCGCCGGGGTCGTGATCCTCCCGGACGTGCGCGGGCTGCATCCGTACTACGAGGACCTCGCGGTCCGCTTCGCCGAGGCCGGCTTCCGTGCAATCGCCATCGACTACTTCGGGCGGACCGCCGGCACCGGCGAACGCGACGAGACGTTCGACTGGAAGTCCCACGTCGCGCGGACGACGCCAGAGGGGATCGCGCGCGACGTTCGCGCGGCGGTCGACCGGATCCGCGACTCGGCCGGAGCCGACGCCGCCCTCCCCGTCTTCTCCGTCGGATTCTGCTTCGGCGGGGCGGCGTCGTGGCGCCAATCCGGCGAGGACCACGGGCTCGCCGGCTGCATCGGCTTCTACGGGGGCCGTCCGATGGAACGGGTCGGCGCCGCCATCCCCCGGATGCGGGCCCCGCTCCTCATGCTGCTCGCGGGCGAGGACCGGGCGACCCCCGCCTCGGAGTTCGAGGAGTTCGCGAGCCGGGTGCGTGCCCGGGGGATCGAGGTCGACTCGCATACCTATCCCGGGGCGCCGCACAGCTTCTTCGACCGGTCGTTCGAAGAGCACCAGGCCGCCTGCGCCGACGCGTGGGACCGCCTCCTCCGCTTCATGGAGAGGCACTCCCGGCCGGACTGACCGCACCGGGGCCCCGCGCCGGGATCGAGTGCGACCTTCACTCTAGTTCATTCGTCCTCGATACCCCACCGATACTACGGTTTGGGGTACCCGAGCCGAGCGGCCCCAGTGCCATCTCACGCGCAGGGTCGTCGAGCGCGAACAGTACGCCGATCTCCGTCTCCGCCCACCGAAGGACATGGGCGGCCGGTAGGACGCCGGCAGCCTTCAGCGTCACCGGATGCACCTCGATCGCCTTCGTCCTGCCCGCGACGTGCTCTTCGCCACTGAGGAACAGCCTGCCGCCCTCCCCGCAGTCGCACCCCCAACAGGGGTCCACGAGGTTGAATGACCACTAGCCCCGGATGACCGTGACGCTGTAGCCGCCGGACAACGTGCCCACGCCGAAGTACACGTAGCCCGAGGCAGGCGCGTATGCACTGACGATAGGGAGATTGCCGGCTCCCAAGTTCGTCACGACCGTGTTGTTCTTGGCCGAGATGACCGTGATGTTACCCGTTCCGGAGTTGCCGACGAAGACGTAGTCACGCCCCGAGTCGTAGACCGCCGCGTTGGGCTTCGATCCCGTCGCCACCGTCGCGACGATTCGACCCGAGTTGGCCGCGAAGATCGTCACGACGTCGCTGGCGGCCCCAGGGACGAAGACCGTCTGGTGAGCAAGTGCCACGACGGGCGCTTGGGGATTCTTTCCGGTCGCCACGGATCGGACCAGCGTGTTGGTCGACCCGTCGAAGATCGCCGCCTTCTTTCCTGTGCCCGGAAACCAGGGACTGAAGATGAGACCCGTCGAGACGTAGACCCGGCCGTTGGCCGGGTCGAATGCGAGGCCGTTCGTCGAGCTCGCTCCCGCGATGGAGACGTTTGCGACGACCGAATTGGACGATCCGCTCACGACCCAGATGGTGGAAGAGCCAGCGAGATAGATCTCGTCGGTCAGGTTGTCGTAGGCGATTCCCCAGTTCCACCAGGGATCGGCGCCCTCGACGATATTCGCGACGATCGTGTTCGTAGTCCCATTGACGACGGTCACGTTCGCATTCGCCGTGCCGATGAAGACTTCGCCGTTCCGACTGTCAGCAACGATTCCCGAGGGGCGGCCGGGGAGGCCGGAGAGAGTCGCAATCACGCGATTCGTCGCCCCATCGATCACGCTAACGTTGATGGAGTTGTAGTTCGCCGTGTACAGGTCGCCGTTCACCGGATCGTACGCGATGGAAACGCAATAGTCCCCGATCGGGATGCTCGCGATGGCGCGGTTTCTCGTCGTGCTAATGACGGTCAGGTTGTCGGCCCCGCCAAACCCGCACACATACAGATCTCCGTTCGCCGGGTCGTAGGTCATCGCTTCGGGGTAAACATCGACGGGCACGCTGCCCACGACCTTTGGGAGCGCGAGGGGAGCGGGCGTTCCTCTTGCAGCGCCGAGCGCCGAACCTCCGACCAGAGAGTGGGGTGTAGACGGGTGGGCCGTGGCGACGGAGGCCGCTCCGCTCGTCAGAAAAAGGAGCACCGCCAGGAGGGCAGCGATTCGAGGAGAGCGCCGAGAGGGCATGGCGCGTGATATCCCTCACCCCACTTAAAGGGACGACAGTCGTTCTCACCTCGATGGACGAGCGAGCCACCACAGGCAGGGCACGAACGCTGTGACGCGCCCTTCGCCCCCTCCCGCGGAATGGACCGGAGCCGATCTCGAGCGGGCCCGATCGACCGCGATCTCGACGACCGGGGAGCCGAATCGACGTCGTTGAAACAGACGCGCCCTTGGGGGGGACTTGACGGGAGCGTCGTTTGCGTCTCTGTGCTCTCTCCACGAAGGGGAGCGACTCGATCCTTCGTTGCTCTCAATCGACCTACCCAGATCCGACCGAGGCGACGTAATGCTCCATACAGGCGTTCTTGCCGGACCGACGTTTGTCACTCGACTTCGGCGCGCCGTGCAGTGGGAGGTCGTCACCATGGAGACGGGCATCGAAGGTCGTGGCGGGAACCACGTGAGTCAAGGAAAGGATCCATCTCGTGTCCAAAGTCAGCCGACACTCGACGGGAAGTGCTCGGCGCGAAGCGATCCTGACCCACGTCGACCGTTTACGCGTCTGCTGGCCCCCGAGGTCGCCGTTCCCGCCTCCCGGATGTCCTATCCGCACGTGATTAGCATAGGGTAGAGGGCATCCTCCACGGGTCGGGGCAGCGAAGCGACGCGAGTCCGCGAAGGTCGAACCCTCCGCCCCAATCCAGGGCCTTCCCCGCCGGCGGTGGGACCGCGCGCGCGTCGCGCGAGGGGGAGCGATTCTCGAGAGGACCGAACTCGAGCCGGACGACCCGTCTTTCCGTGGCCGAGCCGCGACTCCCCCGGGTCCCGGGCGGTCTTAAGTAACGGGCGGGGGAATGCCGCTCCCTTGGGCGGCGCCATGGAGCGACCGATGCGGCTGGGGCGGACGATCCTTCTCGGGGCCGCTCTCGTAGCGGTCCTCGTCTCGGCCGGCCTTGCGACGGCCGCGCGGAGCGGAGGGTCGCCGGCGTCGACCGCGTCTCCGTCCACGGGCCAAGCCCTGGCGGCCCCGCACCCCCAGGCGATCCTCGCGGTCCCGGCCGCGGCGGGGCCCGCGATCTACTCGAGCCACTACTGGGCCGGGGCCTACTACTCGGGCACGAGCCGGAACGTGACGCAGCTCGCGACGACGCTCCACGTCCCCGACGCCGTCCCCTCCTCGAAGGAGTTCTACTACGTGCTGCTCTCCGTATGGGATACCGCGGGGTCGTACGACCAGATCGGCTTCACGAACGACTTCGGCAGCTGGGGGTTCGCCTACTCCTACACCTCCGCCTGCGCGGGGACCTACTACTACAACCCGAACCAGGCGACGCTCCACCGGGGAGAGTCGTACACCTTCTCGATGGGGTTGAGCGCGTCGGGGAACCTCACTTTCCGGGTCGCGCAGGGCAACTCGACGGTGGCGAGCCTGACGAGGTACACCGGCGGGACGGGGTTCCTGGTGCAGGGCACGTACAGCTGCTCCGCGGGTACGTACTACGACTACACCGACTACGAGGAGGTGTACTACAGCGTTCAGCAGATGCCGTCGTTCGATCTCGAGTTCCAGGCGAACAGCGCGGGCAACGTCTCGGTCACCGCGTGGAGCTCGATGGGATCGCCGCCGGGGGGCGGCGCGATCCACCTCGCCGGGCCGGTCGTGGACATCCAGAACGAGGGGTTCTGGCTCGCCTTCGCCGGTACCCGCGATTCCGTGAAGGTGCCGAGCGGGACGACCGGGCTCAACCTCTCGGTGGTCGTCCACCGGGCCTTCGCCGGGACGAACGTCACGCTCTCGGCTTCCGGGGGCGGGTCGGCGTTCGGGTTCACCTTCTCGCGGTCCAGCGGCGCCCCGTCGTTCTCGAGCGCCATCGATGTGGCGTTCGTCGCCGTCTCCCCGAAGGTGACGTACACGATCACGCTCGAGGCGACGGACTCCGGCGGGAGCTTCACTTACCTCACGCTTCAGATCTACGAACGGTAGCCGGCCGGACGCCCTCGCCCGGTCGGGGCCCGAAGTCCGACGGGGGCGGGGGGAGGCGGGCGTTCCGCTTCGCGGACGGGGGGATCTACCCGCCGCTCCCTCGGCCCCCGGCCCTCCCCGGGGGGAGCGGGATCACAACACCGAGAGGCGGACGGCGTCGAGCTGCGCCGTGTTGGACCCGGTGTCCGTGCCGCCCACGAAGTAGAACCCGCCGGAGGAGGCGGTCTCCTCGCTGAGCGCGACGAAGTCGGAGCCGGTGTACTTCGAGTCGTTCGCCCCGCCGCCCCAGTACGACTGCACGTCCGTGAGCCCGCGCTGGGTGAGGGTCGCCGTCGAGCTCCCCACCCGGAAGACGAACTTCGCGAGGTTGAGGACGATCGAGGAGGGCGCGGGGTACGCGCCGAACACGGCCATGCCGTAGGGCAGGGTCGAGCTCGAGTTACCGAACGCGCCCGTGAGGGTCTGGTAGATGTAGAGGTACCCGCCGGCGGTCTCGATCGTTAAGGGGGACGACGACGACCGGATCTGCGCGCCGGCGAAGTAGACCCGCGTTCCGAGCACGACGGCGGAGTCGAACTCCCCGCTCAGGCCCGACGGGGGCGAGCTGGACGGAGAGGTAAGCTGCAAGAGGGCGCCCGACGAGGTGTTGAGGATCGCTGCGAACGGCTGGCCCGAGGTCGAATTGGCGACGACGATCGTTCCGGCGAGATACAGGAGCGTCCCCACGGACGCGACCGATTCGACCGTGACCCCCGACGGGATCGAGGCGCTGTAGTCCGCCGCGGCCGTGAGGGTCGCGGGATCGATCGCCACTAGGTGGCCCGGGGACGACGCGAAGAGGACCGACGCGTTGCCGGAAAACAGCGTCCACGGTTCGCTGGCCGAGAGCGGCAGGCGGACCGTCGAGGTGTTCCCCCCGAGGGTGACGCGCTCGTAGAGGCTCCGGAACGTGGTGTCGTTGATCCATTGGACGAGGAACACTCCGCCCGCACCGGCGATCGAATTGGGATAGGCGAACGTCGGGACGGTCTGGGGGATGTCCCGGCTCCGGTTGTGGAGCCCGTCGAAGAGGACGAGTTGGTAGAGGCCCGAGTTCAGCTGGAGGGCGGCGAGGGCGTCGGTCCCGGTCGAGGCGAGCGAGAAGACGGCGGTCGCGTTGGGGAACTTCATCCACGCCGTCGCCGGATGCGCGGAGAGCGGGTGGACCGGGGCCGGCAGGCCGAACGCCACGCTCACCGCGCCGGGCAGAACGAGGGTAAGCCCCACCGCCGCGATCAGCGCGGCGCCCAAGAGCGTCGGAGAGGTGCGGATACCCAGTACGCGGCGTGGCGGCACGCCCGGCCACCGTGCCGCGCCATATAGCTACTGCAGGTTCATGGCTCGTACCGACGCGCCCGGGTGAGAACTCCTCGAGGTGCGTCGTAGTTCGAGTGCTTCAAGGGGAGCCCGACCGAGGTCGCGCGGAGAATCGGGATGGGTCGGAGGACCGTGGTCAATCGGCGGAAGAACGGCGTATGCGCGACGGGGAAGGAGCCGGGTGAGCAGAGACAGAACGAAACTGAGGTCTCACCACCGGCAGGAGCATCCGGCCGAGCACCGCGAGTTCAGGGCCGATCAGAAGTCCAGACGGGGGGCTCGTGATTCGCCCAGTCAGTGGCCGGTGGAACGAGACTTCCGCTGACACCACCTTATGGCGACCGCCGCGGACCCCGTCGGAATCGCCACTATCAGGATCCACAACAGGAGGTAGGGAGATCCGGTAGGGTACCACGCCTGCCAATCGTTGCCGAACACCAGGGAGAACAACGCGATCCCCGAGACCACACCCGCCCCCCCCAGACGTCCCGGCCAGCGACCTGGGTCAGGTATCCCGGCTACCTCTCGGACCAGAACGGCCCCGAACGCGAACGCCGCAACGACGACACCGATAGTCCCTACGCCGGGTGACCACGACCAATCCGTGTACGTCGACTGACCGGAGTACGCTGCGCAGCTCGGGCAGTTGGTGCCGGGGGCATACGCCGCGGGTCCCAGGGCGAGGAGCAGGACGGAAGCGACTGCCGCAAGACCGACGGCCGCGACCGTGGCCCCCTGGGTCAGGGCGGGCACCGACGCTCGGCGGAGACCGAGACCGAGCCGGAGTATCGCCACGACCCCTGCGACGATCCCGAACGCCAGGTCGGCCCAGAGGGCGATGTCCAGATCGAGGGTCGCCTGCGGCGGGGGAGTTGACCCGGGCTCGAGGACCGGCGACTGGAAGTACTCCCCAGGCGGCGCGATGGAGAACTCCTGGGTCCGGGGGTTCGAAGGGTCCCCCGGGAACCAGTTGTGGAACGTCCAGAGGGGCGCCACGAGTCCGGTGGCCAGGCCAATAGTACCAATCCCCAGAAGGGCGAAGAGGATCAACTGTCGGCTCGACGGCCGCACGGGTTACCCGAAGGAGCTCGGGACTCTAATGAGAGCGACCGGGCGCTTACGGCCCCCGGTCAGACCTCGCCCTTGCCTGCGCCCCGTCGCTTTCGCAGGCCGGATGACCGAGAGGCGGCGAGTTCCACGGGCCGGAGGGTGCGTGGATTGGATGCCGTTCGGCCCATGCGTTCCGGGTCGCGCGACCTCCGCCCATGAAGGCCCCAATCCCGAGCGGACCCGACTCGATGCCCCGCTACCGCAGCGCTCGCTGCAACATGTCGAAGGTCTCGCCCCCGTACTCCTTGGAATCCCTCCTCGAGCGATTCGACCCCGCCGGGGAAAGACCCGGTTGCGAGGATCCTCACGAGGACGGTCGCGCGCGTCCGAATCGGAGCGAGTCGATCCGTCGGGCGATGTAGGGCGGTGAGAACCCCTGCGCGCTGGAGAGGATTACCTGGGCCCGGCGGAGCTCGGTCGAGTCGGAGGGGGGGAGACAGCTCTTCGCGAGCTTCTGTCCCTCGACGTCAGAGATCGCTCGAACACGGCGGACCATGCTCGACGGGCATACGATGCTCCGGCCGAGCTCTTTCGGTCCGACGGTCGAGGTACCTGGCTAGAAACGGCACTCGGCGTGCCAGGGGCGGTCGCAGGAAGCAGGTCAGTTCGGCTGATTCGGTAGCTTGGCTGGGCTCTCGACGCCGGGCTTGACGGCCCGTGACCTTTCCGGCCATGGAGGGGTGTCGTTTCGAGCCTTGGTGCTGCTACCCCGCGGAAGACATGGGGGGGCATCCCCCTTCACTCGAACCTTCCGATGGGTGGGGTCAGGTTGGCCAGCCCGACCCTGCCAACGCCGACGAGGGCCGCTCGGCCCGGCCGTGTCAGGAACGTGAGCGACTACCGACCTTGTCGAATCTGTTCGACACGCCGGTTGATTCTGCCAAGCATCAAACGGTAGAGCACAAGCCTCCATCTCCCAGGTCGGTTTCTATAGAGGGGACTCGCGTAGAATTCGGCGGGATCGTCGTAAGCGCCTTGATCATCGGTGACAGCGGCCATCTGAACGAAACTTTCGGTATCAAGATCGAGGCCGGTCGCCGGTTCTCCTTCCGTTGGCATCGCGACCGAGAAGCCGGTCTGCCAGTTCCGGCGCGCAATCTCAGCGAGCGCCCCGTGCTGGAAGCTGGAGTCGTTGATGTAGGCGTCGATCCTCCGCCACCGACCGTCGACCTCCACCTCAACCCACGAATGCGATATCTTCGCCGGCATGAGCCAATAGGTCGGACCGGTGAAGATACCGCGTTGAATGTTCTTGCTGATCAGCGAGAAGTGGCTGCGCGCCGGAATGCCGACTGCCTTGCAAAGCGCCAAGAGGAGTGTCCCCTTCGTGTTGCATTGCCCCCGGCTCGTCCGGATAGTATCGGAGGCTTTCACTAGGTCGCCGGCCGCTGGGAACTGAAACTTGATGTCGTCGTGCACGTACGCGAACAGCCGTTCTATCTTCCCCCTCGGGGTAGATTCTCCCGCCGTCAAGCGGTCCGCCACCTCGCGGACGAGCGGGTCTTCGAAATCTGCCAGATGCGCTACCATCCGATCCCTCGCCTCAGCGAGAGGCAGCTGAGCCCTTGCAGAACTCGGTGGATGTCGAGCTCCTTATACCTGACCTCAATCGGTTTCCACGAGGAGCACCGCCGTGGGGCCGCCTCCCGAGGATTCTTGGTGATCAGGAGTCGGTTCCGGGACGAATGCTGCGCGACCGGGAGCTGAAGGGGGGCGCGCGCGGCCGATGACGGGACCGCGATCAGCGCGCGGGAGCCGCTGGTTGCGCCGACGCCGGGGTAGAAGGATCGCACAGGTGCGAGACGCGTCGCTCGCTCGAGAATCACTTCTTCTTCTTGTGGACCTCTTTGTGTAGGGCGTCTACGACGTCGTGGAGCTTGTCGACCTCGGCGTGAATCTTCTTGTGGATAGTATCGACTTCCTTGTGGAGCGCGTCGAGCTCCCGATGCAACGCCACGAGTTCCTTATGCTCTCCCGTCATGAACGCCCTTGCCGCCGGGATGAACCGGTGGGTCTTGAATGCTTTGCCTAATTGTTAGGTTCGCGAACTCAGATCCGTTCCGATCGCGAGCCGAACTTCGCCTCGGCGCCGACGAAGCCCACAGGCGCAATTGAGGCGATGCGTCACCCGCACTTGAACGATCACGCGAACCAGGAGGCCGTGTGGCGGGACGCTGCCAAGGTCTCCGGCGACGACTTCTCCTCCGCAGTACGCTCGAGCCCGATGTCAGAGGGAGCGCCCCATCGCGGCTGAATTGAACGTGGTGACCCAGATGAGTTGGCGAGTCCTGGGTCGCCTCCAGGGGAGGTGAGCTGTCGATCCCCTTTGCCCTCGGACTCATCGACCGCCAGACCGGAGAAGGCCAACAACCCTGTCGCGGCGAAAGAGCCGTACCAAGACGGACTCGAAGGCAATGTTGCGAGAGGCCGGGCCAGAAGATTTCGCCCATTCAAGCAGAGGGCGCCGAGGGCAACATGCAGCAGTTGGACACTGATCCGGAACAAGCCGGACCGCTCTTCGTAGGATGGAAAGAGTCGCGACCGGGGTCGGACTGAACGGTGGCCGAGTCGCCCGCACGGATCGCCGAATCAACGGCCCCGGGGGCTCCATGATTCGGGTGAGGGGGGATGTCCCCGCGGAAGGCATGGGGGGGTAGTACCGTAGGCATTCGAAATGACACCCCGCCCCCAAT
>DATJVB010000017.1:0-8020 GCA_035502055.1 Thermoplasmata archaeon
GCTCCCGTTCTCGCAGCAGCGGCTCCTCAAGCTCGGCTGGGTGGTGCACCGGGTCCTCCTCGACCCGGGACGGGTGCCCCCGTTCCACGGTCGGGCCGCGGACCAGGTGACGTTCATCGTCGGCACCCTCCGGGAGGGCCAACGGCCCGAGGCGCTGTTCGGGACCCTGACGCGCGAGTGCCGGGTCTTCCCGTTCCTGTACGCTACAGACGGCCCCCGGCTCCTGATCGGGGCCCTCGGGCGGAACCCCGCGGTGCCTCCCCCGCCGGGAGCGGCCCCGGAGAGCCGGCGGCCGGTCCTTCCCACGCTGCAGGCCGCGCTCGAGGGGATCGAGATCCTCTCCGAGAACGCGGGGGCTCTGCGGGCGCGGGTGGACCATCGGTACGACCGGATCCTCCCCAAACCGGGTCCTCGCTGACGGCCAAGCGGAGCGTCGACGCATCCCTCGAGGGCGAATCCTCGACGAAGCATCGAGGGGGCAAAGGACATGCCCCACGCGAAGGGCGGGCCTAACCTCCGATCGATATCCCGTATCCAGGACCAGCAGCTCCGAGGAAGGCGTCACCGCAGACGGGGGGTCCCCGGTCGGGGCACTCGACTGTAGAGTCCGGTTATTCTTTCCCTCCCTTGAAGGAGGGGGTCGAGGGGGAGGAGCGCCGCTCACGCCGCGGCCTCCGTCATTAGGCGATCGACCAGGCGTTCGTGGAGACCGAGCAGCGCTTCGGGAGGGAGCTTGCGCTGGAACGCCTCCGCCGGGCATTCCATGTCCCACAGCGCCCCGTGGATCGCGTGGTTGTATGCCTCGATGAACTCCTCGAGGGTGGCGTAGCGCCACCGGTGCCGATCGTACTCCCGCCACAGCCGTTCGAGCTTCCCGTTCGTCTGCGGATGGTTGACCCGGGACACCGCGTGGCGGATGCCCTGCTCGTTCAGGAACCGCTGGAAGAGGCCCGCCCCTTGGCGCGCCGGGAGGAGGGCCGTCGCCTCCTTCGGGCTCACGTAGAACGGAGCCCCGCGGTCGGTGAGCACCTGGTCCACCCGGAGGTTCCAGCTCGACGCCTTCGCCAGCGCCATCTTCAGCGTGGCCACGGCGATCTCCGAGTTCTCGGTGGGGAACTCCCCCCCTCCGAGGATCATCCGGCTGGCGTCGTCCTCCCAGAGGATGCACTGGGGCTTGTCGAACGCCGAGCGGTGGAAGTCCCCGTGCAGCAGCGATCCGGAGTGCTCCCGCTCGTAGCGGACCCATGCCCTCCGTCGTTTCTTGTTGGGGTTGGGATCCACCCATCCCTGACTCTGGGCGTACCGATAGATCTTCATCTTCGGGATGACGATCCCTCGGTGGCGCAGCGCCTTGTAGAGGAGCGAAGCCCCCCGAGGGAAGCGCTCGAATTCGGTCCGTAGGAGCTGCTTCTCCTCCTCGGTGAGCGGAGGGGCCCGGGGCCGTCGGTTCGTCTTCAAGAGGGGCGTGCCCCCGATCGCCCGAGCAAGCTGGAGCACCTGATAGAGGCGGCGCGGGGTGACGCCCCAGCGCGCCGCCATCTGACCGACCGTCTCGTGGGGAGGACGCCCGAGCACCCGCTGGCGAACCAGGTAGGCGATCTTCTCGTCCGTCAGCCTGACCACGGGGGCGGATGGTTCCCTCCCCCTCAACCCCCTCTTTCCCGTCGGGGGCAGGGCCTCTCCTCTCTCGGCCCCGGTGTGAAGTAATTGTTGGACTCCACACCGCCGAGAAGAGTTTGACAACGCCTAAATAGGGGCACCTTTTGGCCGCGCGCGGAGCATCGAGATGGCACAGAAGCCTCACCTCAACATCGTCTTCATCGGCCACGTCGACCACGGGAAGTCCACCACCGTCGGTCGGCTGCTCCTCGATACCGGCGTGATCCGCCAGGAGGAGATCGAGAAGTACCGGGCCGAGGCCGAGGCGAAGGGCAAGGCGACGTTCGAGTTCGCCTGGGTGATGGACGACCTCAAGGAGGAACGGGAGCGCGGCGTCACGATCGACATCGCGCACCGCCGGTTTGACACCCAGAAGTACTACTTCACCATCATCGACGCGCCCGGCCACCGCGACTTCGTGAAGAACATGATCACGGGGACGAGCCAGGCCGATGCGGCCGTCCTCGTCTGCTCCGCGGCGGAGGGGATCCAGGAGCAGACCCGCGAGCACATCTTCCTGTCGCGGACGCTCGGCGTGGGCCAGCTCATCTGCGCGGTCAACAAGATGGACCGGCAGGAGGTCGCCTACTCCGAGAAGAAGTTCAACGAGATCAAGGACGAGCTCACGAAGCTCCTCAAGAACGTGGGCTTCAAGGTCGACCAGCAGGTCGTCTTCGTCCCGATCTCGGCGTTCAAGGACGACAACATCAACAAGGCGTCCCCGAACATGCCGTGGTGGAAGGGGTCGACGCTCCTCCAGGCGCTCGACAACCTCAAGGTCCCCGAGAAGCCGACGGACAAGCCGCTCCGCCTGCCCGTCCAGGACGTCTACACGATCACGGGCATCGGGACCGTCCCGGTGGGACGCGTCGAGACGGGCCGGCTCAAGGTCGGCGAGAAGATCATCTTCCTCCCGGGCGGGAAGACCGGCGAAGTGAAGTCGATCGAGATGCACCACGAGAGCGTCCCCGAGGCGATCCCCGGCGACAACGTGGGGTTCAACGTGCGCGGGATCGACAAGAACGACATCCGGCGCGGGGAGGTCGCGGGCCCGGTGAGCGCCCCGCCGACGGTCGTCGAGAGCTTCATCGCGAACATCCAGGTGCTGAACCACCCGTCGGTGATCACCGCGGGGTACACGCCCGTCTTCCACTGCCACACGGCGCAGGTCGCCTGCGAGTTCACCGAGCTCCAGAAGCGGCTCGACCCGAAGACGGGCCAGGTCGCGGAGGAGAACCCCCAGACCCTCAAGACCGGCGATGCGGCGGTCGTCAAGATCACGCCGAAGCGCCCCCTGGTCCTCGAGAAGTACAAAGAGTTCCCGCAGCTCGGACGGTTCGCGGTCCGCGACATGGGCCAGACGGTCGCGGCCGGCGTCGTCGTCGAAGTGAAGAAGCGGGAAGGCTAGGCCCCCGCTTCCGGATCCGTCAGCGATGCCGCAGAAGGCCCGGATCTCGCTCACCGGCATCGACCCCCAGAAGGTCGACGCCGTCTGCCGGCAGATCCGGGAGATCTCCTCGAAGACCGGCGTCGCGATCGCCGGACCGATCCCGCTCCCCACGAAGCACCTTCGGGTCCCGGTGCGGAAGGGACCTGACGGCGGCGGCACGAGCACGATCGACCACTGGGAGATGCGGATCCACAAGCGCCTCATCGATATCGACGCCGACGAGCGCGCGCTCCGCCAGGTGATGCGGATCCAGGTCCCGGACGGCGTCAACATCGAGATCGTCCTCAAGTCGTAGGGCCGTGTTCGCGCCCCGCGCGGGTCCGCCCCTCGCCCTCGGCGCCGTCGGCCTCGTCGTCCTCGGGTCGGTCGCGCTGCTCTACGGGGCCCTCCATCGCCCCGAGGTCGCCGTCCCGCTCGCGGGGGCGACGCTCGCCTGGGCGTTCTTCGCCGCGTTCTTCCGGGACCCGGACCGCCCGGTCGGCGAGGGGATCGTCGCCCCCGCCGACGGCCGGATCCTCGCGGTCGATCGGGAGGGCGACCGGGTCCGCGTCGCGACGTTCATGGGGGTCACGAACGTGCACGTGAACCGGTTCCCTCTCGACGCCCGCGTCGCCGCCGTCGAGACCCTGGGCGCGGGCCACCGACCGGCATACCGCTCCGACGCCCGCCACAACCGCCAGCGGTCGTACGCGCTCGAGACCGCGGCGGGGCCCGTCGAGGTCGTCCAGATGACCGGCGTCGTCGCGCGCCGCCTCGTGTCGCTCGTGGGGCCCGGGGATGCCCGTCGCAAGGGCGACCGGCTCGGCCTCATCGTGCTCGGGTCGCGCGTCGATCTCCTCCTGCCGGCGGACCGCGTCACGGTCGTGGTGCGGCCGGGCGACCGGGTCCGGGCCGGCGCGACGACCGTCGCCCGGGAGTCGCCGTGACGGACCGGTACCGCGTCGCGGCCAACCTCGCCACGCTCGCGAACGGACTCGTCGGAGTCGGGTCGATCCTGTACGTCCTCGCGGGGAACAAGCTCTGGGCGATGCTCCTGATCGTCTGCGGGATCGGCTTCGACGGTCTCGACGGGCTGTTCTCCCGGCGGAGCCCGATCCCGTCGGGCGCCCTCGGCCGGGTCGCCGACTCGGCCGCCGACGCGATCACGTTCGGGGTCGCCCCGGCGGCGCTCGTCGCGGTCCACACCGACCACGCGGCGGCGTGGGCGCCGTTCGCGCCGTACTGCCTCGCCGTCGCCCTGGTCGTGGCGGCGCTCGCCGTCGGTCGGCTGCTGTACTTCACGCTCCGCGGCTTCCACTGGACGCACTTCGTCGGCGCGCCGACGCCCCAGGCGGCGCTCGCGATCGTCCTCCTCGGCCTCTTCTTCGATCGACCGGCGTTCTGGGGGACCGACCCCGCGGCGCTCCTCGTCGGCGCGCTCGGCGTGAGCCTCCTCATGGTCGCCCCGGTGCCGTTCCCGAAGGTCCGGCGCGGGTCGCCGATCCGGCCGATCGCCGCGGTCACCGCGCTCGCCCTCGTCGGCGCCCTCCTGCCGCTCCAGTTCGGCCCGGCGACGGGCTCCGCGCTGTTCCTCCTCGCCCTCGCGGCGACGATCGTGGCGGCGGTCGGAAACGTGCTGTACTTCGTCGCCGGTCCCTGGATCGTGGTCCGCCAGCGGACGGGGGCCCCGTGAGCGCCGCGCGGGCCATGCCCGGCCACCGCGCCCGGCTCCGCCCCCGGGAGGCGCTCCTCTTCGAGGCGGGGATCAAGCTCGGCGGGGTGTTCCACCAGTACCTCGGCATCCCGGTCTCGCCGGCGACCGCGGGGGCGCTCGCGCGGACGATCGCGCGCGCGGTCCGCCTCCAGCCGTACGTGCGCGCGGCGTCGGTGCGGATCGATCCCGGCCGGGGCGGCCCCGCGGGGCGGGGCCGGTTCGGCTACCGGTACCTGACGGCCGAGATGCTCACCGCCACCGTCGAGGTGTCGGCCCGCGGCGTCGCGGTCCGCGCCCGCCTCGCCTACCGGCCCCGGCTCCGCTACCCCCTGATGAGCGTCGACCGCGTCGGGGCGGCCCGCGCCGCTACGTCCGGCCGCCGATCGCGACGTACGCGAGGTCGGTCGGGCCGACGTACTGGGCCGTCGGCCGGATCAGCCGGAGGTCCTGGTACTCCTCGAGCACGTGGGCGGTCCACCCGGCGACGCGGCTCGAGGCGAACAGCGGCGTGAACAGGTCGTTCGGGATCCCGAGGAGCGTGTAGACCGAGCCCGAGTAGAGGTCGACGTTCGGGTACAGGCCCTTCTCGGCGTGGACGACCTCCTCGAGCTTCCGCAGCAGGTGGTACGAGGTGAGGTTCCCCTTCGACTCGCCGATCCGACGGGACCATTCGCGCAGGATCGTCGCCCGCGGGTCCTCGACCTTGTAGACCCGGTGGCCGAACCCCATGATCCGCTCGTGGCGCGCGAGCTTCTCCCGGACGACCTCCTCGACGCGCGCGACGGTCCCGATCTCGGCCAACAGCTCCATCACTCGCTCGTTCGCCCCGCCGTGGAGGGGACCCTTGAGGGTGCCGATCGCGCTCGTGATCGCCGAGTACAGGTCGCTCAGCGTCGACGCCGTCACCCGGGCGGCGAACGTGGAGGCGTTGAGCTCGTGGTCGGCGTGCAGGATCAGCGCCACGTCGAGCGCCCGCACCTCGAGCTCCGACGCCGGGGCGTCGCGGAGCGCCGCGAGGATCCAGCCCGCGTGGCTCACCCCGGGGTCGACGGTGACCGGCGGGAGGCCCATCCGGCGACGGTGGTAGTACCCGAGGACCGTCGGGAGGACGGCCGTGAGCCGCAGCGCCCCCCCGATCGAACTCGCGCCGGGCCGGGACTCGGACGGCTCGAACAGGGCGAGCGCCGACACCGCGGTCCGGAGGACGTCCATCGGGTGGCAGTCGCGGGGGATCCGGTCGAGGATGTCGACGACGCCCGGCGGCAGGGCGCGGAGCGCGCCGAGCCGCGTCCTAAGGTCGGCGAGCTGCCGCTCCGTCGGCAGCCGACCGTACCACAGGAGGTACGCGACCTCCTCGAACGTCGACCGTTCGGCGAGCTCGCGGATGTCGTACCCCTGGTACAGGAGTCGGCCCCCGCGCCCGTCGATGAAGCAGATCTTCGACTCGAGGGCGACCACGTCCTCGAGCCCGGCCTGGACGGTCGGTACGGACTCCATGAGCGGCTCCGGGCGGCGGACGCGCCGGAGGGTTAATCCGTTTCCCCGGTCCGGTCGGCCGTCCCCGCGGCGCGGGGGCCCCGACGCCGCCGGGCGTACGCCACCTGGGCCCCGGTCCACAACGGGAGCGACACGAGGAGCGCCGCCGCGGAGACGAGGAACGGGAGCCGGTAGTTCCCGCCGAACGAGAGGACCCCGGAGAGGATCGCCCCCCCGACGGCGGCGACCCCGCCGAGCGCGCTCGAGAGGCCCAGGAGCCGGCCGGCGTCGCGTCCCTCGAGAGCGCGGAACAGGATGAGCGAGGAGGAGGTCGTGTAGAGGGCGATCGCGACGCCGAGGACGCTGAACGCGAGGAGGTTCATCCCGAACGCGCTCGAGAGGGCGAGCGGGACGAACGTCGAGCCGGTGACGGCGAGGTAGCCGAGGCTCCGGAGGTACGTCGACCGCTGGACCATCCGGTCGGCGCCGACGCTCGACGCGAGCGCGCCGCTCGCCGGGAACGAGAGGCCCTGCGCGACGTTGTTCGCGAAGTTGATGAGGAAGATCGCGGCGCCGTCCAGGCCGATCGACTGCTGCAGGTACGGGACGTAGGAGATGTTGAACAGGTTCGCGGCGAGACTGAACAGGACGCCGGCGGCGAGGATCAGCGGGAGCTCGCCGTGGATCTCGAAGCCGAGCCACCGTCGGAACCGTCGCAGCCCCGCCCGGGAGATGTGGGGCACGACGGGGAAGTACGGGAACGGCAGCCGGAACGGTCCCTGGTGGAACCGGGCCGCGAGGCTGTCCGGATGCTGGGCGATCGCCGCCGCCGACGCCCGACGCCCGGCCTCCCCGACGCCGAAGTACACCGCGACCACCGACGTCGCGGCGAGACCGCCGAGGACGAGGAACAGCGGGGCGAGCGGCGCGTTCGCGAGGAGCCAGAAGTACCCGACCAGGAGGCCCCCCATGGAACCGATCATGCTCATCTCCTGGAGCGAGGCGTACGCCCCCGGGCGCTCCGCCTCGCTGAACTGCTCGAGGACGAGAAGGTTCGCGGCCGTCGCGCCCGCGGGGGCGAGGATGCCGACGCCGACGTAGATCGCGAAGAGGAGGGGGAGGCTCGTCACCTGGTCGAGCACCGCGTAGAGGGCGGCGAAGCCGGCGTAGTTGAGGAGGAGGAGCGGACGGCGGGCCGGGAACCGGTCCGCGACGTATCCCCAGAAGATCGACGAGAGGATGATCGCGCCGTTGAAGAGCGAGGCGGCGAGGGCGACCTCGCCCCAGCCGCCGTGCAGCGGGATCAGCACGTACAACGGCAGCGCGACGCCGAAGCCGGCCGTCGCGGCGTTGATCGGGACGAACGCGAGCAGCCACGGGCGCGCGACGAGGCGGGCCGGCAGCGTCCGAATCGAATGCTCCATCGCCGGCGGCCCCGGTCGAGGTTCCGGAGGATAAGGCGCGTGCCGGGGCGCCGCTCCCGGCGAAGCCTTATTAAGCGAGGCCGGTGTCGAGCGGACGGTCAGGGGATCCTGTGGCCATCGGGTTCGTTCTGATCAGCACGGCGCCCGCGAAGGAACACGAGGTCTACACCGAGCTGCTCAGGGTGAAGGGCATCGTGGAACTTCATCCGCTGTTCGGCGAGTACGACCTCATCGCGAAGGTCGAGGCCGAGGACTTCAACGCCCTGGGACAGCTCGTGGTCGACAAGATCCGATCGGTCCCCGGCGTGATCGACACGA
>DATJVB010000018.1:0-5073 GCA_035502055.1 Thermoplasmata archaeon
CGCTCGTACACCGGTCCGCTCGACGAGGACGTCGGCGCCCCCCGCGTCGAGCCCGAGCCGGTCACCGATCGCGCGTGAGCGGGTGCCGCGCGGCCCACGCCTCAACGCCCCCGGCAAGGTGGAGCACGTGGCCCACGCCGAGGTCGCGCAGCTCCTGCGCGACGCGCGCGGACCGCCGCCCGGTCGCGCAGTACACTACCACCGACGGCGCCCGCCCGAGCCCGGGGACGCGCGACGCGACCGCGTCCCGGGAGACGAGGATCGCCCCCGGCAGATGGCCGAGCGCCCACTCCGCGGGTTCGCGGACGTCGAGGAGCACGGGCGGAGGAGTCTCCGACAGGCGGGCCGCGAGCTCGTCCGGCGCGATCGAGGGGACGCCCGTTGGGTCGTCGTCGGCCCCGGGGGCCGGCACCCCGCACCATGCCGGGTAGTCGATGAGCTCGCGGATCGTCGGCCGGTCGCCCGACACGGGACACGCCGGGTTCCGGTCGAAGGCGAGCTCCCGGAATCGCATCGCGAGGGCGTCGTACAGGAGGAGCCGCCCGACGAGCGGCTCGCCGACGCCGAGGAGCCGCTTCACGGTCTCCGTCGCGAGCACGAGCCCGATGAGCCCGGGGAGCACCCCGAGGACGCCGCCCTCGGCGCATGACGGTACCGCGTCGGGGGGCGGGGGTTCCGGGAAGAGGCACCGGTAGCACGGTCCCCGGGCCGCGTCGAAGACCGTCGCCTGCCCCTCGAACCGATAGACCGAGCCGAAGACGTCGGGCTTTCCGAGGAGGACGCAGGCGTCGTTGACGAGGTAGCGCGTCGGGAAGTTGTCCGAGCCATCGACGACGACCGAGTAGGGGGCGAGGAGGGCGAGCGCGTTGTGCGACGAGAGGGGCTCGGCGTGGACGTTCACGCGGACCTCGGGATTGAGCGCCCGGAGCCGGTCGGCCGCCCGGTCCGCCTTCGGTGCGCCAAGGTCGGCGGTCGCGAACAGCACCTGGCGCTGGAGGTTGGAGAGGTCGACGCGGTCGAAGTCGACGAGCCCGATCGTCCCGACCCCGGCGGCCGCGAGGTACAACGCGGCCGGCGCGCCGAGGCCGCCGGCTCCGACGAGCAGGACCGAACCGTCCCGCAGCCGTCGCTGGCCCTCGACGCCGACCTCGGGCAACAGGAGATGCCGGCTGTACCGACGGAACTCCTCCGGCGTCAGCGCCGGAAGGGGGGCGGACTCGGGGCCGTCCATCAGCCCCCCGCCGACGCGGCGACGACGACGATCCCGTCTCCGTCGCGAAGCCGGTGTCGAAGGCCGTCCCCGCCGCGGGCGTCCCGGTCGTTCACGAACACGCCGATCGACTCCCGCAGCTGGCCGTCGACCCGGTACATCGCCCGTCGAACGTGGGGGGAGCGGGAGGCGACCCGCTCGAGCGCGGTCGCCAGATCGTCGGCGTCGACCTCCACGGTCTTCGGAAGACTGCCGTCGGACCGCCACGGAAGCGGCAACGAGACCGTCACCTTCGCCACGGGCCGGCGCCCTCCGGGCGGGCAGCGAGCAGGAGGATACGATGCTTGTCGTTCCCCCCTCGAGGAACGACGGGGCCGGAGGAGCGGATTCGGCCCAAGCGGAATCCCGCCCGGATCACCGGAGCTGGACGAGGTGCGTGCACCGCATCGCCCCGTGCCCGATCGAATCCTGGAGGTCGACGGGTACCTCGCCGAGGAGCGCCTCGGTGAGGTGCTTGTCGAACACGTCGCACAGGAGGTAGGTGTGCGTCAGCGCCGCGTGGCGGAAGACGCAGTTGGTCCGGACGATGCGGTAGCCGCCGTCGCGTGTCGCCTCGATCGTCGACCGGAACCCGAGCGCGTTGAGGGCGCGGGAGAGCGCGCGGACCCGGTCCCCCAGCGTCGCGGAGCGGGGGATCTCTCGGGCGATCTGGCGGGCCATCCGGACGGCCATCCGCTGGAACAGCTCGGAGACGAATTCGGGCCCCTGCTTCGCGAGCAGCTCCTCGACGGCGGAGTCGAGGAGAAGCTCGTACCGTCGGGGGAACAGCTCGAGTCCCTCGGTCGTGAGGCTGTACCGCTTCCGGGGCCGGCCGACGCCCTCCCGGTAGAACGCCGGGCGCACGATCCCGCGCCCCTCGAGCCGTTCGAGGTGCCCCCGGGCGGCGCTCTCCTGGATGCCGAGCTTCTTCGCGAGATCGCGCGCCGTGAGCGCGACGACCGCGAGCTCCTCGATGATGCGGCCGCGGGTCCCCTCGCCGACCCTCACGTCGGCCGAGCTCATCGACATCGATCCGACGCGGCCCGCGAGTTTACGCATCTCGCCATGCTTAAATAACCCTATCGGGTCGTTCCACCGGTTTGGCCATGGCCCCCGATCTTGGCGCGCCGGCGCATCGTCTCGAGGTGCGCGATCTCCACGTCGAGATCGCCGGAAAGAAGATCCTCAAAGGCGTCAACCTCACCCTCCTGTCGGGCGAGCTCACCGCGCTCATGGGCCCGAACGGCTCCGGGAAGAGCACGCTCGCCTACGCCCTCATGGGCCACCCCAAGTACATCGTCACCAAGGGCGAGGCGCTCCTGGACGGGAAGGACCTCCTCACGCTCCCGGTCGACCAGCGGTCGCGGGCCGGGCTGTTCCTCGGGTTCCAGTACCCGCAGGAGGTCTCGGGGCTTTCGCTCTCCAAGTTCCTCTGGACCGCCCACATGCAGCGGCACACCGCCGAGGATGCGGACGCCGAGAAGTTCGGGCGGGACCTCGAGGACCACCTCAAGTGGCTCGAGATGGACGACGCGTTCCTCAAGCGGTCGTTGAACGAAGGGTTCTCGGGCGGCGAGAAGAAGCGGGCCGAGGTGCTCCAGATGGCGACGCTCGCACCGCTGTTCTCGATCCTCGACGAGCCGGACTCCGGGCTCGACATCGATGCGGTCCGCGCCGTCGGGGAAGCGGTCGCCCGGCTCCACCGGCCGGGCGCCGGCATCCTCGTGATCACCCACTACCAGCGGATCCTCAAGTACCTGAAGCCGGACCGCGTGCACGTGATGGTCGACGGCCTCGTGGTCCGGTCGGGGGGCCGCGAACTCGCGGAGGAGCTCGAGGCGAAGGGGTACGACTGGGTCCGGCCGGAGCCCCCCGCCGGCAGCTAGGGGCGGCCCCCGGACGCAGGATGGACGTCGACGCGGTCCGGCGCGATTTCCCGGTCCTCGGGCGCACGTTCCACGGGCACCCCATCGCCTACCTCGACTCGGCGGCGACCTCGCAGAAGCCGCAGGTCGTCATCGACGCCGAGGCGGACTTCTACCAACGGCTGAACGCGAACGTCCACCGGGGCGTCTACGCGCTGAGCGAGGAGGCGACCGACGCCTACGAGCGGGCGCGCGAGCGCGTCGCCCGGTTCCTCCACGCGCGCGACCCCGCCGAGGTCGTCTTCGTCCGCGGCACCACCGAGGGGCTCAACGCGGTCGCGACGAGCCTGGGCCGCGGGGTCCTCGAACGCGGCGATCGGGTGATCTCGACGGTGATGGAGCACCACTCGAACATCGTCCCGTGGCACCTCCTTCGGGAGTCCCACGGCATCGATCTGGAGTTCGTCGACATCGACGACGACGGGCGGCTCCGGCTGGACGATCTCGACCGGCTGCTCACGCCGCGCACGAAGGTCGTGACGGTGACCCACGTCTCGAACGTGCTGGGGACCGTGAACCCGATCCGGGAGATCGCGGACCGGGCCCACGCCGTCGGCGCGCTCGTAGTGGTCGACGCCGCGCAGTCCGCCCCGCACCGGCCGATCGACGTCGCCGCGCTCGGCTGCGATCTCCTCGCGTTCTCCGGCCACAAGACCCTCGGCCCGACCGGCATCGGGGCGCTCTGGGGCCGCCAAGAGCTCCTCGACCGGCTCCCGCCCGCGATGGGCGGCGGCGAGATGATCCGCGAGGTCCATCTGGACCGGGTGAGCTACCGGGAATCCCCGACCCGGTTCGAGGCGGGCACGCCGAACGTCGGCGGGGCGGTCGCGCTCCACCGGGCGCTCGATTACCTCGAGGGGATCGGATGGGAGACGCTCGCGGACCACGAGCGGCGGCTCGCGACCCACGCGTTCGACCGGGCGAGGGACGGCCTCGGCCCCCGGCTCACGATCTTCGGACCGCCCACGCTGGCCGACCGGGAAGCGGTCCTGTCGTTCCGCCTCGAGGGCGTCCACCCGCACGACATCGCGAGCCTCCTCGACGCCGACGGCGTCTGCGTCCGGAGCGGCCACCACTGCGCCCAGCCGCTCATGGAACGGCTCCACGTGCCGGCGCTGACGCGGGCGAGCCCGTACCTGTACAACACGATCGAAGAGATCGACCGGCTGTTCGACGGGCTCGAGAGGGTCGCCCGCGTCTTCGACGTCCCCGCGCCGGACCGGTCGCGCGCGACGGCGCCCGTCGGCGGGACCGTCCGGCCCGCGTAGGGACGCCCTCGCGGGACCCCGCGCTAAGGTGTCGCTCGGTCACCGACAGCCGTCTCCCGAACGCTCCATTCCCGAGGAGAGCGCGTGTCGCGGCGGGCGCGACTGACCATTTAAATACCATCGGGTGATGGAATTGACGAGGACCGATGGCGCAGACAGCCCCCGAGGTCGTCCCCCTCGACTATACGCGGTACGACTTCAAGAATCCGGAAACCTACCGGGTCCGGACGGCGAAGGGCCTCAGCCGGGAGATCGTCGAGCAGATCTCGGCCCTCAAGAACGAGCCGGACTGGATGCGGGAGTACCGCCTCCGGGCGTACGAGCAGTTCCTCGCGCGGCCGATGCCGGACTGGGGGCCTTCGCTCGACGACGTGGACTTCGAGGCGTACACGTACTACGCGAACCCCCTCGCGGAGGGGGAGACGAAGCGCCGGTGGGAGGACCTGCCGGCCGACATCAAGAACACGTTCGAGAAGCTCGGCATCCCGAAGGCCGAGCGGGAGTACTTCGGCGGGGTCGGCGCCCAGTACGACAGCGGCACCGTCTACCACAAGATCCGCGAGGACCTCTCGAAGAAGGGGGTCATCTTCTGCGACACCGACACGGCCCTCCGGGAGCATCCGGAGATCTT
>DATJVB010000019.1:0-55704 GCA_035502055.1 Thermoplasmata archaeon
GCGCGCCGCCGTCGGCGCGCCCGCCGGTCGAGATTATACGCGCGCGGGCCGATGGGGGGACGTCGCGGGGGCCGGGACCGCGGACGGGACGGATCCGATGGCGTGCGCGCGATGCGGGAGCGAGATCCCGGCGGGAGCCGACGTCTGCCCGAAGTGCGGCTGGCGGCCGAGCGCCTCGACATCGGCGGATCGCCCGTTCGAGGCGTCGGTCGATGCCCTCGCGGAGGACGCCGAACGGGCGGCCCGCGAGCTCGCGAAGGCGACCGCCCAGCTCGCGGCGCGCCTCGCGGCGGGCGCGGGGCGGGCCGCCGACGACCCCCGCGGCGCGGTGAAGGCCGGGCTCAAGCGCGTCGGCCGGGAGCTCGACGCCGTCGCGAAGGACCTTGAAAAGCTCCTCAAGGAAAAGTAGGGCGGGCTCAGAGCCCCAGGCTCGTCCCGAGCAGGCTGAACGCCCGGCGGCCGCGGTCCGAGGTAAAACGGATCGACGGCGGTTGGGGGCGGTCCTCCTCGTTGCTCCGGCCCGAGAGGAGGGCCCGGACGAGCCGGCGCTGCTCCCACGCGACGATCACCGTCGGCGGCTCGATCGCGTCCGCCTGCACCGAGACCGAGCCGTCGGCCGCGATGCGGAGGACGGCGCTCTCGGACTCGGTCTGGAACCGCCACGACTGGGGGAAGAGCTCCCCCGGGCCGGCGCCGGTCATCTCGTCCCGGTGCGCGGCGAGGCGGGCCTCGAGCTGCCGGGCCGCCGCCGCGAGCGCATCGGAAAGCTCGCCCACGCCGGTCGAAACGAGCGCGGGCCCTTAAGCCGGGCGGGTCGGCGGGCGGACCGACGGCGGACGGCCTAGACGGCGACCTCGTAGACGGTGGCCGACGCGGAGCCCGGCGAACCGTCCGCGCGCGCGTGGGCGTGCTGGAACGCCGGGCTCGCGACCCAGGCCTCGAACTCCTGCCGGGTCTCCCACCGGGTGAGCACCACGACCTCGCGCCCGTCCGCCTCGCGCCACACCTCGAGCCCTCGGAAGCCGGGCTGCCGGTCGACGGCGCCGAGACGGTGGCGGAACGCCTCGACGATCCGGTCCGCGTCGGACGGCGCGTCGACCCGGATCCGGTTCGTGACGACCCACGTCATGGGGGCGGCATCGCCCCGGGGAGATGAAGCCTCGCCGCGCCCGCCGGCGCCCGTCTCGGGCCCCCGACCGGGTCACGCCCGCCTAGTGCGGACGCATCGGTCCCGCGTCGGCGTCGTCGTCCGGCGTCTCGGAGTCGGTTTCCGACGCGGCCGTCGCCGACCGGGCCGCACGCCGCCGCGCGTACACGGCGAGGCCGATCGCGATCCCCGCGGCGATCACGACGAACGCCCCGATCCACGGGAGCGTCGAGCCGGACACGAGCGACGGCGGCGGCGGGGTGGGGAGACCGCCGGTGCCCGCCGGCAGGACCGTCACGGCCGTCCAGGCGGTCACGGTGAGACCCGCGGCGTCGGTCGCGTTCACGCGCGCCTCGTACGACCCCGCGACGTCGTACACGTGGGAGACGGTGAGTCCGGTCGCCGTGCGCCCGTCGCCGAACGACCAGGCGACGGCGTACGGGCCGGTCCCGCCGTGGACGGTCGCGGTGATTGCCACGGTGCCGCCGAACGGAACCTCCAGCTTCGACACGTTCACCTGGACCGACGGGAGGACGTTCACCGTCACGTTCACCCACGCCGTCGCGGAGACGCCGAGCTGGTCGAGCGCCGTGACGGAGACCGGGTACGCGCCGGCGAGCGCGTACGTATGGCTCGGCGCCGCGGCGCTGCTCGAGGAGCCGTCGCCGAACGTCCAGACGTAGTCGATCGTCCCGGACCCGTTCGTCGCGACGGACGTAAAGCCGATCGGGAGTCCGACGTCGGTCGACGTCACGTTCGCGGCGCCGGTCACGCCGACCGGCGCGGCCACCGTCACCGACGTCGTACCGTTCGCGGAGATGCCGAGCGCGTCGACGACGGAGAGGGTGACGGGGTACGTCCCGGCCGCGGCGTACGCATGCTCGAAGGAGCTCGAACCGGCCATGGTGCCGTCGCCGAGGGACCATGCGAACGTGTACGGAGCGACGCCGCCCGAGACGCCCGGATCGAACGATTCGGTAAGACCGACCTCCGTCGACGCCGTCCCGAGCCGGATGGCGAGCGCGAGGTGCGGCGCGACGTCCTGACCGAGGTACCCGATGATCTGGCCCCCGAGCGAGTCCGTCGCCGACACCGACACTGTGTACTCGCCCGGGGCGGCGTAGGTGTGGTTCACGGAGCGACCGGGGGTCGTCGTTCCGTCGTCGAACGCCCAGACGTACGCGTACGGCGGGGTCCCGCCCTGGGCCGTCGCCGTGAACGCGATCGGGACCGACACCTCCGACGCCTCGAGCGACGAGCTGGGCGATATGCCGCTCGGCCGCGGGTAGACCCGGATGTAGACGAGCGGGCTCATCGCCGAGAGGCCGGCGGCGTCGGTGACCGTCACCTGGGCGGAGTAGTTGCCGACGAGCCCGTACCGGTGGTTGGCGACCGCGCCCGAGCCGCTCGTGTTGTCGCCGAACGCCCAGCTGTACGAGTACGGGGGCGTCCCGTTGCCCGAGACCGTCGCCGTGAACTGGACCGGGGCGAGGAGCGCCACCTGGGTGCGGTTCGCGAGTCCGATCACGGAGGGGGTCACCCGCTCCCCGAGGACCCACGTGTCGGAGGTCGCCCCCCCCGTCGCCGAGGAGTTGCCCCCGAAGACGACGAGCCCGTGCTCATCGGGATCGAACGTCGAGGCGGCGCCGGCCCGGGGCGTCGGGGCGGAGGAGAGGCTCAGGTTGCTCCACGTATCGTTCGCAAACCGCCAGGTGTCGTTGTAGAACGTCGCACCGGACCAGGTCGATCGCCCGCCGAACAGCGTGACCGCCCCGGAGAGCGGGTCGAACCCCGACGCGGGATAGTAGCGGGCGGGCGGGGACTCGGCCGGATGGAGGAGCGTCCACGCGCCGCTCGCGAACTCGTACGTGTCGAGGGAGCCGCCGACCCACGCCGCGAGGACGACCGTCGCGTCGGGAGCGTCGAAGGCGAGGCCGGCGCAGCAGAGACCGCTCGCGAGCCCCACGTTCACGCCGAGGTCGGTCCACGTCGCGTTCGCCAGCAGGTACGTCCCGCGCGCCGACGTGCCGTTGGCGTCGAGGCCGCCGACGAGGACGAGCGCGCTCGCGGCCGGGTCGTAGGCGACCGCCGCCGATGCGACCGCCGGGGGGCTTCCCGCGAGCGAGGCGCTGAGGTCCTCCCAGCTTCCGTCGGAGAAGAGCCACGTCGCCGTCGCCTCGACCGGTCCGGTCGGCGACGCCACCAGGCCGACCGCGAGCACGATCCCGCCGAGGTCGGGGTCGTACGCCATCGCGGGCCCGACGACCGCGGGCGGGCCGAACGCGGTCGTCACGTTCCGCCACGTCCCGTTCGCGAACTCCCAGGTATCGTTGAGCCAGCGCGACGCGCCGTCGCCCCACCCCCCGAACAGTACCGACAGGTTGTCCGCCGCGTCGAACTCGAGCGCCGCCCCGGTGCGGGGGCTCGGCGCGTCGCCCACGTGCGCGGAGATGTCGGTCCAGTACTCCGTCACCGTCTGCGGCGTCGCGGATGGGGCTCCCGCCGCGGTCCCCGGCACGACGGTCGTAAGGGGCGCGATCGAACGCGCGCCGTCGACAGCGGCGTCCCCGGCCGGCACGGAGGCCAGCCCCGGCGCGGCGGTAGGGAGGTGGGCGCCGACGCCGGGAACCAGGAACCCGAGCGCGAGCGCTACGGCGATGGCGTTGGCGGGCCATCGCCCGGCAGATCCGACGGCCAAGGGAGCTCTCCCCCGACGAGCGGCCCCGCTTACATGTAGTACGCGGGGCCTCCCCGGGGGTCCGCCCGCGACGACCCTATACCCGCGAGGGCGTATGGGGCCCCGTACCGGGGCCGCCGATCCCCGGCCGATCCGATGGAGAACCAACGGTACGTCCGCACCGAGATCCCGGAGGAGACCCCGGAGGAACGGTCGAGCGGATTCGGCGAGATCCTGTACCCGTACACGCGCGAGCAGGCGGTGCTCGAGGCCCGTCGCTGCCTCCAGTGCGCGATGCCGTTCTGCGTCCAGGCGTGCCCGATCACCCAGGACTGCCGCGGCTACATCGACCTCATCGCGCAGGAGCGGTTCGACGACGCCGCGCGGCTCACCCTCCGGGAGAACCCGCTCGCGACCGTCCTCTGCAAGACGTGCTACCACTACTGCGAGGAGGACTGCGTCATGGGCGGGCGGGGGGTCCCGATCGCGATCCGCCACCTCAAGCGCGCCGCGCTCGAGCTCGGCCGGTCCGACGTCGCGTACGCGCCGGGGGCCCCTCGGAACGAGCGGGTGGCGGTGATCGGCGGCGGACCGGCCGGCCTCATGGCGGCGTGGGAGCTCGCGCTGCGCGGCTACGGGGTGACGGTCTTCGAGGCGGAGCCGTTCCTCGGAGGGCAGATCGAGACGATCCCGAAGTACCATCTCGATGGGAGCGAGCTCTCGACGGACGTGGCCCGGTTCTCGAAGCTCGACGTCACCTTCCGGACGGGCCGAAAGGCCGGGACCGATTTCACGCCCGAAAGCCTCCTCGCCGAGGGGTACCTCGCCGTCTATGTGGCGGTCGGCGCGTCGGACCCCCGCCTCCTCGGCATCCCGGGCGAGGAGCTTCCGGGGGTCTACGCGGCCCTCCCGTTCCTCCTCGGGGTGAACCACGGGCCCGACGGGGGGTTGTTCGGCCGGAAGGGCCGGCGGATCGTGGTGATCGGCGGCGGCGACGTGGCGCTCGACGCCGCCCGGTCGAGCCTCCGGCTGTCGGCCCATGGGGACGTGACGGTGATCTACCGGAAGTCCCGGGACCAGATGCCGGCCGGGCCGGAGGAGGTCGAGGGGGGATCGACCGAGGGGGTCAACTTCCTGTTCGAGCGGTCGCCGGTGCGGATCGTCGGGAAGGGCCAGGTCGAGGGGATCGTCGTCGCCCGGACCCAGAACGGGCCGCCCGACGCGCGCGGCCGGCCGACGGCCTCGCTCGTGCCGGGGTCGGAGGAGACGATCCCGTGCGACACGGTCATCGTCGCCGTCGGCGAGCGCGCCGATCTCTCGGAGTTCCCGCCCGAGCTCGGTTTCGTCATCGGGGGGTCCGGGGCCCCGCAGGGGCCGAGCCCCGACTGGATGACGAAGGTCGAGGGGGTGTTCGCCTCCGGCGGCAAGTCGGTCGTCTACGCGATGGCGGCCGGGACCCGGGCGGCGGAGGCGATCGAGGCGTACATCGCGAAGAAGAAGGGCCGGCCCCCGCGCGCGCGGCCCGACCCGTTCGGAGGTCCGGAGCCCCCGGGGCTCCCGCCGGGGTACGGCGGCCCCACCTGGCACTTCTGACCCGCGTTGGCGGGTCGGATACCGTCTCGGCGCCCTTAGGCGCCGCCCGGTCCGAGCGGGGCCCCGCAGGTCTCGCACCGCGTCGCCGCGACGGGGCTGAGATGCCCGCAGTAGTCGCACTTCGGCATCTGCGACCGGTCGACCGCGGCGCCCCCTCCTCCGGGGCCGAACCCGGGAGGCGGCGGCGGGGCGTTCGCCCGGGCGGCGGTGATCGCCGTCGCGAACGCGGCCGCGTCCGGCGTCGCGAGGGCGATCCGCCGGGAGAGGAGTTCGATCTCGAGGACCGGCCCGCGGGGTCCCTGCGTCGCCGCCGCGCTCCGGCACCGCCAGAGCGGGATGCGGAGCTCGCCGGGGAATCCGGGCCGACCGCCGCCGCCGCCGCGCGGCCCCCAGCCGGGGCGGCGACGGGGCGGTCCTCCGAACATCGGCCGGCCGGGGCGGGCCATCATCGGGCCGCCCCCGCCCTCCGCCTCGAAGACGATCGCCTGGTTCGTGACGGTGAGGCCGCCGGCCCGCTCCATCGGCGGTCCGACCCAGACCGCCGGCCCGCTTCGGAGGACCGCCTCGCCGGGAAGGAGGTTCGGCATCGCCGTCGTGCGCGCTCCGGGCCCGGCGGAGGCGAGCGGGAGAATAACGTCTGGGGCCGCCGACGGCCGGGCGAACGCCGATATAGGTCGAGGCGCCTCCTCTCCGGCGTGACCCCGGCCGAGCGGGAGCTCCTCACGGGGATGGGCAACTGCTACGAGGCGTGCCACGCGACGTTCGAGGAGACCCTCGAGATGGTCGGCGGGAACCGGGGGCTGACGCCGGACGAGGTGCGCGCGCGGCTCGCGGCGATCCGCGCCCGATACGCGGACGAGCCCGAGTACCGGCGGCTGCGCGCCCGCCTCCCCGAGGAGTTCCCCTTCTAGGGGCGCGTCGCATGACCCGGTGCGCCGTCTGTCGAATGGGGTTCGGCCCCGCGGACCTCGGGGCCGTGGCGGACCACCTGCTGGCCGCGTCCGCCGCGAGCGACCCCGCGCACGTCCGGTGGCTCAACCAGTCGATCTCGCGCCGACGGATGGACCGCGCGGAACTTACCGCCGCACTCGGAGCCCTCTACGCGATTCCGCCGGACGGACTCGCCGCCTGGATCCGCGGCCGGTTCGTCGCCCGATTCTTCGGTGCGCGACCCCATCCGTTCGTCGTCGCGCTCCAGCACCCCACGCCGGCGACGCTCGCGGGGTACGCGGTGGAGCACCAGCACTTCCTGCGTCAGTGGGTCCGCTCGTGCGGGTACGTCCTCGCCCGCTCGGACCGGGACGACGTCGCGCGGTACGAGCTCGAGAACCTCACGACCGAGTTCTCGGGCGCCGGCGACGACCACCCGTCGCACTACGAGCTCCTCCTCCGGATGGGCGAGTCCGTGGGGGTCCCCCGCGACGTCCTGCGGGCGACCCCGCCGCTCCCGGCGACGGCGCGGGCGATCGCGGAGTGGGACGACATCGCCGCGCGGGAGCCGTGGGTCGCCGCCATGGCCGCGATGCACGCGCTCGAGCTCATCGCCCACCGCGATCTCGCCCCGTTCGGCGCGACGGTCCACTACTTCGACCCCGCCATTCTCGACGACGAATCGATCCCGGCCGCCGCGCGCGCGTTCCTCCGCGAGGGGTACGAGGCGGACGTCGGCCACGCGGAGGAGGCGCTCGCCCTGGTGGAGCGGTACGCGACCGAATTGGGCCGGGTCGAGGACGTGCAGGCGGTCTTCCTCCGTTCGATGGACCTGTTCGACGACTACCTGGGAGCCCGGCTCGAGCGGGCGGAGCAGTATGGACCCGCCGGCTGAGGGGTGCCCGCTCTGCGGCTCCACGTGGGGCGACTGGTGGGAGGCGATCGACGGTGTCCCGACGTTCTTCTGCTGCCAGATCTGCGCCATCCAGTGGCGCACGATCCTCGGCGAGGTCCGCCACCGGGCGGGGTGGACCGGCCCGATGGCGGTCGAACTGAAGGGGAACCGGTGGGGCCGCACCGGCGTCGCCACGCGCGGCGGGGACGCCGTCCGGTTCTCGGTCGTCTTCACGCCGGACGGGCGGCTCCGCCGGTTCGATCTCCTCGAACCGCTTCCGACGTCGGCCGCGCCCCCGGCGCCGGCGGCCCCTCCCGAGGCGCCTCCCCCGGCCGCGCCGCCCCCGCCGCCGGTCCCCCCGGGCCCCGAGACGATGCATCCGAAGCTCGTCGAGCGGCTCGAGTTCGAGGCCGAGACGTACCCGGACCTCACCACGGTCCCCGTCGAGGAGGGTCGGGAGTTCGTCCGGGAGATGGCCTCCGAGCTCGGCCGCATCGCCGGTCCCGTCCCGTCGGTCTCCCAGATCACCAACTCGAGCTACCGGTGCGGCGACCACCGGGTACCGGTCCGGATCTATACGCCCGTCGACGGCGATCCGCCGTTCCCGGTCGTCGTCCTCCTGCACGGCGGCGGGTTCGTGTTCGGCGACCTCGACACGCACGACGGGCTCTCCCGGGAGCTCGCGAACCGGTCCCGCGCGGTCGTGGTCACGGTCGGCTTCCGCCGCGCGCCCGAGTTCCCGTACCCGAACGCCGTCGAGGACGCCTTCGCGGCGTTCGCCTGGGTGGCGCTCCCGACGACGGCGGCCCGGCTGCAGCTCGACCCCGACCGCCTCGCGGTCGTCGGGGACGACACCGGTGCGGCGCTCGCGCTCGCGGCGGCGATGCTCGCCCGGGAGCGGGGGGGTCCCGCGCCCCGCGCCGCCGCGCTCGTCTGCCCCGTCCTTGCCCGGGCGCCCGACGTCCCGTCGTACCGCGAGTTCGCCGTGGGCGCCGGCCTCGAGGCGGCGTTCCTCGACTGGGCTTGGGCGCAGTACCTCCCGACCGCCGACGACGCGGCCGACCCGCACGCCGTCCCGTGGGCGGCGACCGACCTCGCCGGGCTGCCGCCGACCCTCCTCCTGACCGCCGGGTGCGACCCCGCGCGGGACGAGGGGGAAAAGTTCGGGGAGCGGCTTCGGGCCGCCGGCGTCGAGACGACGGTCCGACGGTACTCGGGCATGCTCCACGCCTTCCTCGACTACCGGGGGGTCGTCGAGGACGGATGGCGCGCGATGGAGGAGCTCGGGGAGTGGCTCCGCGCCGCCCTCGAGCCCGCGCGGACGGCGCCGCCGGCGGCGGCCGCGCCGCCTTCCGCCGCGACCGGCTGACCCCCGCGCCGGCCTACCGCTCCGCGAGGACGTGGACGACCTCGCCGGGGAGCCGGATCCCGTCGGCCGTCGCGTGCGACGCGAGCGCGTCGCGCGCCTCCCGAAGGACGACGGCCCGGACCTCGGGATCCTCCTCCGCGAGCGAGTGCCCGAGCGGCGTCCCTTCGAGGAGAAGCTCAAGGTACTCCTCGGCGCTCCGGAACATCCAGGCGTGCTCGACGCGACGCTCGCGGGCGGTGCGGAACCCGGCCTCGGTGAGGAGCCGGACGAGCTCGCCCGGCCCCCCGAGCTCGTACGGCGTCGGGAGGTAGCCCCCCTCGTCCGGCTCCGCGTGACGGAGCATCGGCCCGACGACGACGTCGAGGAGGGGAACCCGATCCCCCGGACCCCAGACGGCGATCGCGCACCGGCCGCCGGGCCGGAGCACCCGGCGGGCCTCGCGGGCCGCCCCCTCGGGGTCGGTGAAGATCTGGAATCCGAAGCGGCACGCGATCCCGTCGAACCGCCCGTCCGCGAAGTCGAGGTGGCCGGAGTCCATCACCCGGAACTCCACGTTCTCGAGGGAGGCCGCCCGGCCGGCGGCGTCGGCGAGCCGGACCATCTCCTCGGAGAGGTCGATGCCGGTGACCCGGCCGGACGGGCCGATCGCGCGGGCGATCGTGAGGGCCGGTTCGCCCGGGCCGGTCCCCAGGTCGAGGATCGACTCCCCGGCCGCCGGCGCGAGGTCGGCGAGGAGGTCCGGGTTCACGCGATCGTAGAGCGCCGCGAGACCCAGGTACCGTGTCGCGGCCCCGTTCCACGTCGTGCGGGTGTACTCCCGGTAGCTGTCCTCGGTGTACCGCCAGGGCATCGGCCGGCGAACGCCGAGGGGCCTATCTACCCTCGCCCGGACACCGGTTGACGGGTCAGCTCGTGTGCGCGGTCCGGTTGTGGCGGGCGAGCGCGCTCACGTGCGGGAACCGGCGGCGGCAGACCGAGCAGGTGACCGGCGTGTGCCCCGACGGGGACGGCGGCGGCTCCGCCCCGTGGGCGTCGAGCCGGTGCTCGGCGAGCGCCTCCGCGTCCGGGAACTGCCGCCCGCACTCGGAGCAGAGGGCCCGCGCCTCGTCGTAGTCGACGTACGGGGCCATCCCGGACCCCAGCGCGTTCCCCTGTATCCACGTTGGGGCCGGGTCAGGCGCGGCCGGGGGCGGCCGCCGCCGCGCTCCGCATCCCGCCCAGCACGAGCGCGGGGGCGACGAGCGCGAGCACCGGGACCGCGAGGAGCACGAGGTCGACCGCGGGCACCACTTTGAGGGCCGCGAGGACCGGCCCGGCGATCACGAGGAGGAGGACGGCGTACAGCACGCTCGCGGCCCCGACCGACGCCCGGTGGAACCGTCGCCCGGCGAGCGCGAGCCCGACGACCAGGCCGACCCCGCCGACCCAGCCGAGCGCGAGGCCCGCGATCGCCGTCCAGACGCCGAGCGGCTGCCCCGACCGAAGGCAGCCGAGCGCCTCGGTCGGCCGCCCGTCGGCGCAGCCCAAGAGCTGGTCGGACGACCCGACGATCACCGCGGCGGCGACGAGCAGCAGGAGGAACCCGAACGTGCCGACGAGGCAGAGGGCGGAGGCCGTCACGAACCGACGGTCGGCCGCGCGGAGCGCGGCGAACCCCCGCCGGTACACGAACAGGCTGAGGAGGAAGAGGAGGCCGCCGGCGAGGACGAAGACCGCGAGGTCCCGCACGAGGGAGGGCCCGAACGCGAACGGTCCGGTCGGGTCGTTGGCCGAGAGTTCGAGGAGGGCGACCGGAAAGACCGTCGCGAGGAGAGCCCCCGCGACGCCGAGTCCCCCGCCCAGGGCGAGCCGGGCGGCGCCGGCCCGGTCGGCCTCCGCCTCCGCTCCGCGGTCGTCCGACGTCGGCGTGGACGCTCCCCGGCCGAAAGGCGCCCGTCCCGGGCTATCTATCTGCTGGCGGACGGGCGGCCGGCCGGGGGGCGCCCCGGTCGCCTACGAGAGGTCGACCGAGGCGAGCCCGCCCCCGAGGGGAGCGTACGGGTTCCCGAAGTCGACTTCGGACCAGGCGATCGCGCCCGAGAGGTTGCAGTAGTCGTACGCGTCGGCGACGACGACCGTCGAGACCGTGTAGGTGTCCCCCGAGGTGACGGCGAAGCCGGCGGTGATCGTGAACGTCGCCCCGTGGGAGTGCTGGAACGTCGTCCCCGTGGTCGTCGTCGACGCCCAGATCTGGACCGAGCCGGCGGTCGCGTTGTAGACGAAGCTGTTCGTCGTGACGTCGTAGAGCCAGATCGAGAGACCCATGTAGTTCTCGGCGTACGCCGCCGAGGTCGAGCCCGTGCCGCCCGAGACGGTCGACCGCGCGGTCCAGTTGATCGGCCAGCTCGCGGTCGCGGTGATCCAGCCCGAGGTGGGGCCGGAGAACTTGAACCCGCTGAACCCGAGCTGCTGCATCGTCTCGCCCCACGTCGCCCCGAGGCCGCAGTTCCCCGCGACGGCGCGGACCCACCCGGCGACCTGGCCGGTCGTGAGGTCGACGCTCGGGCCCTGGGTGTCGTTGGCGTACGCGTGGCACCCGGTCGAGCTCACGTCGTCGGTGAAGACCTTCGCGAGGTTGTGGAACGGCGTCACGAAGTTGATCGAGCTTGTCGCGCCCGCCATCGGTGCGCCGACGAGGAGGAGGGCCACGAGACCGGTCATCCCTCCGGCGCCGATCGCCCCGCCGAGGCGGAGTCGGCCGGCCCAGGAGCGGCCCATCGTTCGGCGCCCGCGCGCGCGGACCTGGTTCGGTGCGGTTGCGTGCATTCCCGGTGTCGCGGTGCGCGTCGGTGCGGACCGATGCGCACGGGACAGCGGGAGACCCAGGTCCGAGTATATAGATTCGCGCTGGAATCGGACGGACCGACGCAGTACGGCGGTCGGAGTGCGATTTCCGCTACCCTCGGGGCGGCCCACCCCCGGGGTCGCGGATCACTCCTGAAGGGTCGCGAGGAGGCGGACCTGGACCGTCCGGTTGATGAGCGGGCCCCCCGAGAGCGCCGTGTTGCCGATCATGACGACGCGGCCGTCGGCCGTCACGACCCACGTATTCCGCAGCGCGACCCGCGCCACGGTGCCCCGGATGCCGCTGAACTCGATCTCGTCCCCGACGTGGAGCATCCCGTCCCGGAGGAGGAGGATGCCCGAGAGGATGTTCGAGAACAGCGACTGGAGGGAGAGCGAGAGGAGGAGGCCGACGAGCCCCGTGATCGTCACGACGGTGAACACCGAGGCGATGCCGGTGAGGTACACGGAGGCGAGCGCGGCGACGCCGATCCACGATGCGCGGAGGACGTCGCGGATCTCGCGAAGGGTGTTCGGCCGGGCCCCCGCCCGGGTCGCGATCGAGCGGATGACCCGGCTCGCCCCCTCGCCGACGAGTGCGACGCCGACGATCGCCCCGCCGACTTCGGCGCCGAGGACGACCCAGTCCGTCATCGCCGCCCGGCCGTGCGACGGGCGTCCCGGGCCTTGAACCAATCCCCCGACAGGAGGAGGGGGCCCGGGCTACGCTACAGCCCGGGCACCGAGAGGAGGTGCCCGATGAGGAATCCCGCGAACCCGCCGGCGATCCCGATGACGGCGAGCTGGATCCCGTCCCGGAGCCACTGGCCGGCGGTCATCCGAGCCTCGTACCATCCGATCGCGAACAGCGTGACCGCGCTCGCCACGACGGCGAGGATCGCCCCGAGGACGAGGTCGTTCCCCACGAACAGGAACGGGACGAGGGGGATCCCGTGGCCGAGGACGGTCGCCCCCCCGACGATGATCGCGCTCGTCCGGGCCGCGTCCTCCTCGACGGGGGCGAGCTTGAGCTCGAACGACATCATGAACTCGAGCATGGCCGTCGGATTGCGGCAGATCCGGTCGAGGAGGTCGTCCAGGTCCGCGCCCGTGTACCCCCAGCCGGCGAGGACCTCCCGGACCTCGGCCCTCTCGATGTCGGGCACCTCGGCCATCTCGCGGATCTCCCGCCGTCGCTCGTTGAGGTAGAGCCTTCGCCGGGAAAGGGTCGACGTGTACGCGACCGCCCCCATGGCGATCGACTCCGCGCCCATCGCCGAGAGCGTCGCGACGAAGACGATCCGGATGTCCGACGTCGCCGCCACGAGGCCGAGCACGATTCCGAGGACGTTGATGATCCCGTCCTGGCCCCCGAGGATGAAGTCCGAGAGAAGCGTGGGATGCGGATGGGCCTCGTGCCAGACTGCCTGCTTGCCGAGGGGACGCGCGTCGGACGCCATGGTCGAGCCGGCGGAGCGGTCCGGTCGGCCCCCCGCCGGGGACCGCGCTAGCGGCCGCAGCGGATAACGGTCCCGGCCCGCCCGGCCGGGGCCGGCCCCGCGGAACCTCCGTGGCGCGGGAGGCATACCTACAAGGGGGGCGTCGGGGGTAACAACCCGGGGGTGGACGGTGCCGAGCCCCCGCGACCGGCGCGACGCGTTCGTTCGGGCCGCCGGGCTTCGCGACCTGGGCGCTCTCGTGCGGCTCTACCGCTCTCAGCTCGCCGACGGGACGCCGGTCCGGCTCGACCCGTTCCCGTTCGATCGCCCGCGCCTGGTCCTCCTCCTCTTCGCCCTCCTCGCGATCCAACCGGGCGTCGGCGTCCTCCGGCGGATCGCGCCCGGGTGGGCGACGTGGGTGATCGTCGCCGGGCCGAACGCCGCGCGCCCGCCCGTCGGCGTCGGGTTCGTCCATCAGGTCCGCGGGCCGGACGGCCGCTGGATCGGTCGCACGGGACTCCTGGTCGGCGCCCCGCATCAGCGGCAGGGGTGGGGTACGGCGATCAAGATCGCGCAGCTGCGCCTGTGCCGGGCGCAGGGGATCCCCCGCATCCAGGCGTTCCTCTCGCCCGAGAACGCGGGGTCGGCCCGGGTGAACCGAGGGGTCGGGCTCGCGATCCGCTCGCCGGGACCGGGGGACCCGTCCCGGGACCGGCCGTACTTGATCGCCGAAGGCGACGTCGACGCGGTACTAAGGGCGCTCGATGCGACGGCCTCGCCCGCCGACTCGGTCCCCCCGGGGTGACCCCGGACCGTGGCCGAGACATGCCGTTATGGGCCTCCGGCGCACGGGCGGTCAGAGGCCCCCCGTCGGCGCGTCCGCGCGCCCCGAAGGGACGCCCCCGGGATGTCACCGATGCACCGAGCCCCCCGCGCCGGCTGGCGGCGGGTCCGCGGCGTCGCTCCGGCCGCGACGGTGGGGGTGTCGGTGCTGACACTCGTCCTCCTGCTCCCGGGGGCGGCCCCGCGCGGGGTGCCCCCCGCCGGGCCCGGGGCGGTCGCCCCGTCGGAGCGGACGGTCGCCGCAGCCTGTTCGACGGTGAACTACACGAGCACCGTCGACGACTTCCTTCTCAGCTACGCCGAGTGCCTGCCGGACGCGTTCTCGAACTCGACCCCGCATCCGCTCGCCGTCCTCTTGCACGGCCTTTCGCTCACCGAGACGACGCCGATGTCGGGAGGGTACCCCACGCCGTACAACTCGACGTACGTGACGCTGTTCGCGCAGGCCGGGTTCATCCTGCTCGTCCTCAACACCCGGACGGGATCCGGCTTCTACGTGAACTCGCCGTTCACCGGACCGCAGGAGCAGGACGTCTGGGATGCGATCGCCTCCGAGGAGCGCCGTCACCCGGTGAGCGCGGTCGACGTCTTCGGCAGCAGCATGGGCAGCATGGGGGCGTGGCTCCTCGCGGGCCACCATCCGGGGGCGATCCGGGCGATCGGCGCGGTGCTCAGCTTCTCGGACTACTTCGAGGAGTACGCCTACGCGACCGCCGCCGGTCCGAACTCCGCCCCGCTCGCCGCCGACCTCCTCGCGTCGATCTCGGGCGGACGGCTGCCGAACCAGTCCGCGCTCGCGGAGCGGCTGTGGGGCTACCTGTCGACGCCCCGCCTGGATCCCGAGAACTACAGCAACGTGACGATGTACGTGGTGCACGGCGGCGTCGACGAGGAGTCGCCGAACAACCTCTCCCTGTGGGGGTACCTGCAAGCGAACAATTCGCTCCTCAACACCACCTGCCTCGTCGCCTCGGCGATCGGCGAGCCCGCGAACTGCACCGACCCGATGCTCGATCTCGCCGCCCTCCATCCGGGCGAGTACCGGTTCCGGTACATCTTCGAGCCCGAAGGGATCCACACCGACGACGAGCTCAACGTGAGCGACATGCTCGCCTTCTGGAAAGGCGAGGTCCCGACCGGAGTCTACTGGGCGACCCCCGGCGGACCGCCGACGGACCCGCCCCAGCCCGTCCTCGGCTTCGCGACGTCCCCGCGAGGGTGCGGCACGATCGCCGTCGATGGCGTCGCGCACGCTTACGGGGATCTCGTGACCCTCGCTCCCGGGGGGCACGCCGTATCGACGTCGCCGTGCCCGGGCCGGGTCCTCGCCAACCTCACCGCGGTCGGCGCGGCGACGATCGGCCCGGGCGCCACCTCGCTCTCGGTCGCGGGCACGGCGGTCCTCGTCGCCACGTTCGCTCTTCCCGCCGCGGCGAACGTGACCGTCTCGGTCGATCCGGCCGCGTGCGGTCCCGTGGACCTGGGAGGCGAGGCGTACCTCTCGGGGGCGACGGCGGCGATCCGCGCGGGGCTCTTCCCGCTTCTCGCGCTCCCGTGCCCCGGATACATGTTCTCGGGCTGGACCACCGACGGGGCGGTCTCCGTCGACCAGCCGGCCGCCGAGAGCGCGACCCTCTCCGTCAACGGGTCGGGGTCGGTCGGCGCGACGTTCGCGCCCGAGCCGACCGACGAACCCCTACCGGCGGCGACGGTCTCGATCGCCGTCGAGCCGGCGACGTGCGGACCGGCGGTCCGGCTCGACGGCCTCGCCTACGCGAACGGCTCGGCGGTCTCGCTCCCCACGGGCGCCCACGCGGTCGCGGCCGGGTCGTGCGAGGGCGAGGCGTTCGTCGAGTGGTCCGCGGACGGCGCGGTCTCCGTCGCCCGCGCCGACGCGACGTCGACGAACGCGACGGTCGACGGGAACGGCTCAATCCTCGCGTTGTACGCGCCCGCGACGCCGGGCCCCGGGGCCGCCGCGGCGACGGCGCCGCCGATCGGGGTTTCGATCGGCGTGCTGGCGGCCGTCGGCGCCGGGGCCGCGGTGCTCGTCGGCGCGGCGGCGACGACCTCCCGACGGCGACGTCCGAGACGACCGTAGTGGCCGCCCGGCCGGCGCCGCCCTACGCCGGCCGCCGCACCTTCCTACCCCGGACCCCCCATCCGGAGGTGACGGGGCCCCTTGGATGGCGGGACGAACGGATTTGAGGCGGGAGACGGTCTCCCTTCGGGGGGACCGATGCGGGTCGGGGTGTTGGGGAGCGGCGAGGTGGGCCAGACGCTGGGGAGCGGGTTCGCGGAAGCGGGCCACGACGTGGTCGTCGGGACTCGCGAGCCGGACCGTCCCGCGCTCGCCGCGTGGCGCGACCAGGTCGGCCGGCGGATCCGGCTCGCGTCGTTCTCCGATGCCGCGCGGCACGGCGAGTGGCTCGTCCTCGCCGTCGGCGGCGGCGTCGCCGAGGCCGTCGTCGACCTCGCGGGGCCCGCCCACCTCGCCGGCAAGCTCCTCCTCGACGTGACGAACCCGCTCGACTTCTCCCGCGGGATGCCGCCCGGGCTCCTGTTCGGGATGACCGACTCCGTCGGGGAGCGCCTCCAGCGCAAGCTGCCCAACACCCGGGTGGTGAAGGTGTTCAACACCGTCCCGAGAACGCTGATGGTCCACCCGCGCCTCGCCGGCGGCGGGGCGCGGATGCTCATCGCCGGGGACGACGCGGCGGCGAAGGCGCAGACGGCGGAGATCCTCGCCGCGTTCGGATGGCCGGGCGTGATCGACGTGGGGGGGATCGAGGCGGCCCGCTGGCTCGAGGCGCTCGTGCCGCTCTGGGTGCGCGTCGGGGCGTCGATGCAGAACTTCGACTTCTGCTTCGGCGTCGCCACGCGCTAGCGCCGGGATCCCTCACCAGCCGACCGGCTCGCCCGCGTTCTCCCGGTCGAGCCAGCGCTGAAGGGGCTCGAAGTACTCGAGGAGCGCGGCGGCGTCCATCCGGCGCTCCCCCGTCGCCGCCTCGAGGGCGTCGGGCCACGGCTCCCGCTGGCCCATCGCGAGGAGACGGGAGAGCCGGTCCCCCGCCGCCGTCGACCCGAAGATCGATGCCGCGTGCAGGGGCCCGGTCGCGCCGGCCTCGCGCGCGAGCGCCCGGTGGAACTGGAACTGGAGGATGTGGGCGAGGAAGTACCGCATGTACGGGACGTTCCCCGGGACGTGCGCCTTCGCGCCCGGATCGAACGCGGGGTCGGACCGGTCCCCGGGGGGCGCTACGCCCTGGTACTCCCGTCGGAGGGCCCACCACGAGGTGTTGAGCCGCTCGGCGGGGATCTCCCCGGAGAAGACGCGCCACCGCCACCGGTCGATCCCGAGGCCGAACGGGAGGAACGCGATCTTCTCGAGCGCCTGGACGAGGAGCGGACCGATCCCCGCATCGTCCTGCGCCGCGGCCGGATCGAGGAGGCCGACCCGGGCGAGGTACGCCGGGGTGACGGACAGGGCGATCGTGTCGCCGATCGCCTCGTGGAAGCCGTCGTGGGCCCCGTCGCGGAAGAGGAACGGCAGCGGCGCGTACGCCCACTGGTAGTAGTTGTGGCCGAGCTCGTGGTGGATCACCCGGAGCTCCTCCCCCGTCGGGTCGATGCACATCTTGATCCGGAGGTCGTCGACGAAGTCGATGTCCCAGGCGCTCGCGTGGCAGACGACCTCCCGGTCCGGGGGACGGACGAACATCGACCGCTCCCAGAACGACGGCGGGAGGGGCCGCAGCCCGAGCGAGACGAAGAACCGTTCCGCGAGGCGGACCATCTCGGTCGGCCCGTACCCCTTCGCCCGCAGCGCGGCGGTGAGGTCCGGCGGGGCGGGGGCGTCCCGGGGCCCGACGAGGTCGATCACGTGCTCCCAGCTCTGGGCCCACAGGTTCCCGAGGAGGTGGGCCGGGATCGGGCCCCGCGGCGGGACCGTCGCCGCGCCGTACCGCTCGACGAGCCGCCGGCGGACGTACGCGTGCAGCGACCGGTAGAGCGGCCTCACCTGCTGCCACAGGCGCTCGACCTCCGCCTCGAACGCGTCGGGCGGCATGTCGTACCGCGCCCGCCACATCGCCCCCATGTCGGCGAAGCCGACCTCCCGGGCCCCCTGGTTGCCGAGCGCGACGTACCGGAGGAACTCGTCGCGCACGAGCCGGCCCGTCTCGTGCCAGCCGGTCCAGACGTCCTCGAGGAGCGCGGGATCGCGGCTCTCGACGAGGAGCTGCCCGAGCGCCTGCACGTCGAGCGCCGCGCTCCGGCCCTTCGGCGCGTAGCGGGCCTTCCCGTACTTCCCGCCCATCGACGCGACGACGCGCGTGAGCTCGGCGGCGAGCGCCGGGTCGGCGGGGGTCACGAGCGACAGCGACCGGCGGAGGAGCTCGATCTTGCGGCGGTCCGCGGCGGTCGCCGGCCGGTCGGCGAGCCGCGCGGCCGCGCCCATCGCGTCGACGGTCGCGCGGATGAGCCGGGCCTGCGCCTGGGCCGACAGGATCTCGGTGTCGTCGGTGATGTGCGTCGCGGCGACCCAGTCGGCGCGCTGCGACTCGATCGACAGCTCGAGGAGCGCGGGCTCCACCGTGCCGAGGAGCGCCGCGATCGCGGGGTCGGAGGTCGTCGGCGAGGTCATGCCCCGCGAGACGGACGGCGGGTTATCAAGGGACGGGGGTCGCGCCGGGCCCGCCGGTCCGCGGGCAAGGCGTTTTCCGTCCCGACGGTACGGTGGAGCGGTCGTCCGATGCCGACGCGCGCCCCCTCCGTCCGACGCCCGCGGCGACGCGCCGTCGCCCGGGGCGAGTCCGCGCCGGCGGCGCGGCGGCCGCTCGGTTTCTACGGGTTCCACGTCCGGGACGTGATGACGCGCGACGTCGTCACCGTCGGCGCCGGCGAGTCGCTGCGCGTCGCCGCGCGCCGGATGGTCACCGCGCGGGTCTCGGGCCTCCCCGTGGTCGGGACGGGCGGACGCCTGGTCGGCGTCGTCTCGCAGAAGGACCTGTTCCGCCTCCTGAGCGCCCGCGCCGGGGGCGCCGTCCCGGCGGGCCTCCTGGAGGCGATCCTCAACGGCGGGGTCGACGCGCCCCCGCAGCTCACCGAGGCGGCCCGGCGGCTCGCGGACGCCCGGGTGCGCGATGCGATGAGCCGCCCGCCGATCTCGGTCCCCCCGACCGCCACCCTCGACGAGGCGATCGGGCTCCTGCTGTCGAGCCGGATCAACCGGCTCCCCGTCGTCCAGAACGGCCGCATCGTCGGGATCGTCACCCGGCACGATCTGCTCGCGGGCGTCGGCCGGACCGCCGAGGACGCGGCCGGCGAGCGCGGCCGCGGCCCCGGGTAGCCCGGGCTACAGCGGGATCGGGACGCCGGGCCGCGGCGACGCGACGCGGACCCCCTCCGGACCGAGGACCGCCTCGTACCGGCCGGGGGCCTCGGTGTGGACCGGCACGACGAGCCGCGCGCGCGAGCGGCGCACGAGGTCCAGGAGCTCCGCCTCGGTCGCGTGGCCGGACGCGTGGAACCCGGGATCGTATCGGATCGCGCCGTCCGGGCCATCGCAGTGGAAGCCGACGCAGTGCATCTCGGCCCACGCGATCCAGTTCTCCAGCCGGCGGAAGTCGATCTCCTGCTCCTCCCCGTGCGCCTCGCTCGACGAGTAAAGCCAGACGCCGCCCCGGGCCGCCGACTTGAGGTCGACGAGGTCGTTCGCGTCGAAGAAGCTGAAGCAGACGATCCACCGCCCGGGGGCGCGCTCGATCTCGGCGGGGCCGACGAGCGCGTCCGGGAACGCGGCGACGACGCGCTCGAGCCAGGTCGGCGGGCGGGCGGTCGTCGGCTCCTCCCAGATCCGCATCGCCCCCGGACCGAACTGCGTCGGCACGCGCGGATCGACCGCCGCGAGGAGGCGGAGGAGGTGGGCGTCCTTCCCCGTGACCACGAGGGATCGCCCCGTCTCCTGGGCGATCGCGCGGAACGTGATGAGCCGCTCGATGTTCCTCGGCCCGAAGTCGGCGACGACGAGCCGGCCGGCGTGCGACCGGACCACCTCCTCCGCGTTCCGCCGGACGTCGTCCTCCGTCGTCGTCGGGCCGGCGGGCCCATCGCCGGGCCGGGCGAGGCGCGTCCCCTCCACGAGCAGCACGTCCGGCGCGCGTTCCTCGAGCCGGCGGACGAACGCCTCGGTCTCCCGGCCGCGCCCCCCGTGGAACCGCACGTCGCCCGTGTACGCGATCCGGGCGCCGTCGACGTCCAAAAGGAACGCGGTGGAACCGAGGAGCGAGTGGTCCACGGGCGGCGCGTCGAGGCCGATCGCCCGGACCAGCGGGTCCCCCGCCGCCGGCCCCGGCGCGGGACCCTCGAAGGCGGCGCGCTTCGACGGCGGCTCCGCGAGGAGCGCCGCGAGGGGGTCGGGAAGATCGCCGAGGAGGCGGAACGGACGACGGAGACGGCCCGCGCCGCGGGCCGAGGCCAACCGGCGTTCGTCGACGGCGGTCCGCTCCGCGACGTACACGATCTCGCTCGAGAGGTCGGTCTTCCCGGTCTCCTGGACGGCCCGGAGCGTCGCCACCGTCGCCGGCGACGCGTAGACGGGGAGCCGGGGGTCGAGGTAGGCGAGCGCCCCGCAGTGATCGAGGTGGGCGTGGGTGAGGAGGACCCCGTCCGGGGGTTCGCCCGGAAAGCCCTCGTCCCCGCGCGGAAACTCCGTCGGGGGGAACAGGTCCGGTCGGTAGAACCCGCGCCGTCGGGGGAGGAGTCCCACGGCGAGGAGGTCGGTCATCCCCCGGCTGGGCCGGGGGTGGAGGTACTCCTCGTAGAACGCCCCCATCCGCTTGTAGTTCGTCCCGAAATCGAGGAGGACCCGGTGGGAACCGGTGTCGACGAGGATCTTCGTGCCGCCGATCGACGCTTCGCCGTCGAGGACGCAGACCGACGCCGTCGGCGGCACGGCCGGGGGACGGGAGACGGCCCCGATAACCCCGGCCCCCGCGGGCCGGGCCGGCGGCGCTACGGGGCGAGCCGCGACTCGACCTCGATCCAGATCCCGTCCGGGTCCCGGACGAACCCGATCCGGTACCGGCTCGTCGGACCGGCCTCGGTCCAGGCGGGGATCGCGACCTCGGCGCCGAGCGCGACGAGCCGTTCGATCGACGCGTCGGCGTCGTCGACCTCCACGCCGAGGTGGTCGAGCTCGGCCCCCGGGACGTACTCCGTCGCGTACGGCGATCCCGGCGGGTACCAGTTGAGCTCGAGCTTCTGCCGCGACCGGGGGTCCTCGAGCTCGACGAAGACGCCCCCGTGACGCATCGTTCCCCGGGGACCGGCGACGAGGCCCAAGCCGTCCTCGTAGAACCGGATCGATCGGTCGAGGTCCCGCACCCGGACGCCGACGTAGGCGAGCATCGCGACCGGCGCGAGCGCCGCCGGGCTCAAAGCCCCGCGGCCCCGGGGACGGGACCCGGACGGGTCCGCGGGAGAGCGGCGAGCAGGACGAGCGGGAGGAGCGTGGCGGCGCCGAGGGCGAGCCACGCCGCCGTGTAGCCGGGGCCGGCGATGAGGACGCCGGCCGCGAGCGACACGAGCGAACCTCCTCCGATCTGGATCGCGTTGAACAGCCCGATCGCGAGCGGCACGTCGGAGGCGGGAAGCCCCGGAAGGTACGGCGCGAGCACGTACATCATCGCGTACGTGGCGCCGTAGCTGAACGCGAACACCGTCGCGATCGCCGCGACCGCGACGAGCCCCGCGTACGGGACCAGGAAGAGGAGGAGCCCGCCGATCGCCGTCGCGACGGCCATCTGGCTGCGCCGGTGGACCGACCGCTCGGTGAGCGCCCCGCCGACCGGACCCCCGAACAGGCTCGGGAAGACGAACAACGACGCGACGCCGCCCGCGAGCGCGGGACTCCACCCGCGGACCGCCTCCGCGAACGGAACGAAGTACTGTCCGGCGGAGAGGGAGGCCCCCTCGAGCCCGACGAAGGCGAACCCCATCGCCCAGACCGCGGGTGACCGGAGCGCGGGGCTCGAGAGGGGAGGCCGTCGCGCGCCCGCGGGGGGGGCCGCGGAGCGGGGCACCCACGGTACCGCGATCGCCGTGGCACCGAGGAGGAGGAGCCCGCCCGTCGCGAGGGCCGTCCGCCAGCCGACCGCCGGCACGAGGACGGCGGTCGCAAAGACGCCGATCGCCGCCCCGAGGCTGAACGCCGAGCTGAACGTCCCGACGGCGATCCCGCGTCGCCCCGGGGGCCGCAGGGCGGCAACGAGCCCGATCGCCGGGGCGAAGAAGAGACCGGCGCCCGCCCCGGCGACGGCGCGGAGCGCGACGAGCAGGGCGAACGACGGCGCGGCGGCCGCGGCGAGGCCGGCGCCGCCCAGGACCGTGACACCGAGGAGGGCGATCGGCCGGGGGCCGTACCGGCTCGCGAGGAGCCCGGCCGGCACCTGGAGGAGGCCGGCGCCCGCGAGGAACGCCGCGAGGAGGACCCCCCACTCCGCCGGCCCTATCGCGAGCTCCTGCCCGAGGGCGGGGAGCGCGGGGCCGACGTCGAACCAGTTGTAGGCGTACGCGACGCGCAGGACGATCAGGAGCGCCAGCGCCCGGCGAGCCCCCTCCGGCACGGCGGCGCGGTCGGGGGGAGGCGGGCCGGCCACTCCGTCGCCCCCGCCGCCGGCCCCGCGCGGGGCCCGCCTACTCGGAGCGGAGGAGGAGTCCGAACCGGCCGTCGAGGTACGGGCCCATCTGGGGGTACTGCTCCCGGATCTCCTCGAGCGCCCCCACGACCGCTTCCCGGACCGGCGCCCGGGGATCCGATCCGAGTTCGGCGATCCCTTCGACGGCCTCGGTGGGGTAGCGTCCTCCGATCGCCCCGAGGGCCCGGGCGACACCGGCCCGCGCGCGCGTCTCGGGGTTCTTCGTCCATTCCCGCAACCACGGGAGGACGACCTCGGGCCGGATCGCGAGCAGGTGGGGCACGGTGACGCGGCTCCACCGGTCGTCGATGGCCGGATCCGGGTCCCCGATGAACCGCTCCACGCGTCCGAGCAGGTGCCGCACGCGGGCCTCGTCGGTCGTCGCCGCCGGCTGCTCGCAGGCACGCAGGGTGACCTCGCGGATCCGGCGGTCCGGATCGAGGGCCCACTCCTGGGTCGCGTCGAGGACGGCGTCGAACTCCTCCTCGAGCAGTTGGGTCAGTCGCGTCGTCGCCGCGGTACGGGCGGATTCGTCGTCCGACGCGGCGAGCCGTCGGATCTGTCCCAACACCTCGGGCAGGGAGGCGTTCGTTGGGGCATTCTCGTTCATCGCCGGCCCCAAGGAGTCGTACTTCTTTACCCTTGAAGGTCCGCCGGGGGCGGGCGCCGCAGGCGCCTGGGAGGAACGACGGCCGACTTCGAGCGCGGAACGGACCCGCTGTGGGCCGGCCCCCGGGACCCGATCGTCCTCCTGCCGACCGAAGGAGGCGGGCGGGACGCTTGGGCCGCGGTGCGACCGCGGCTCGAGTCCGCCCTCGAGCTCGTTTCCCCCGGCGACCCGATCCCGGACGCCGCGGCGTTCGCCCGCGTCCTCCGGGTGGGGGGACGGTACCCCGTCCATCTGGTCGCGGAAGGGGCGTCGATCCACCTCGCCCTCGCGATCGCGGACGCGGACCCGGACCTGCTGCGCAGCCTCGTCCTCGTAGACCCGGCGCCGGTCCCCCCGGCCCCGCCCGAGGGGGAGCGGGTGTCGGTCGACTTCCTAGGTCCGGCCGTTGTCGTGGCGGGCGCCGAGGGGAGCGCCGACACCATCGCACGATGCAGGGCCCTCGTCGCTCGCCTCCCGGGGGGCCGCCTTCTGCTTCTACCGGGCACTGGAGACGGCGTCGCCCGGACGGATCCCGGCCGCCTCGCCGCGGTCATCCTCATGATATGCGTCGAGCGGGATGTTCCCGGCGCATGACCCTCGCCCAGCGGTCCTCCCGCGGGGCCCGGGTCGCCGCGCGCGTCCCGGTCTCGTACTCGTTCCGTCGGGCGGGAACCGACGACGTGGACCTGCTGACGGAGCACCGGATCGCGATGTATCGCGCGATCCGCCGGTTCCCGCCGTCGATTTGGCCCGAGCACCGGCGGCGGTACCGCCGATGGCTGCGTTCGCGCCTCCGGACCGGGGCGGTGGTCGGGTACGTCGTCTCCGGCGCCGACCGCGAACCGGTCGCGAGCGGTCTCCTCTGGTTCCAGCCCACCCAGCCTCGGCCGGGCGCCCCCCAGGAGACAACCCCCTACGTCTTCTCCATGTACACGCGGCAGGGGCACCGGGGCCACGGGCTCGCGACCGCGATCGTGGCCCGGCTCGTCCGGATCGCCCGCCGGCGCGGGTATGGACGGGTCGTCCTGCATGCCTCGGTACAGGGGCGTTCGGTCTACCGGAAGCTGGGGTTCCAGCGGACGCACGAGATGCGGCTCATCCTCCGGCGGGCTCCCGGCCGGGCCTCGCGAGCCGGCCGGCCGAATCGGTCATAGCCCGGGTCCGCCATGGCGTCCCGGGGGACCCCATGGCAAGAACGGAGCGAGCGGGCGAAGCACCCGGACTGAGCGGCATCGTAGAGGCACTCACGGACAAGCAGGGTCAGATCGATCTCCGCCTCGACCACGTGGGCGTGTCGATCCCCGGCTGGCCGATCGGGATCGAGCTCAACGGCATCGTGACGGTGTCGGTCCATCTCCGGGAGCTCGCGGAGGAGGAGCGCCGGGCCCACATCGCCCGGACCGTCGCCGCGGTGCGGCCGGCGTAAGCCCCGGTCTCTCCCGGCCGCTTGCGCGTGATTCCCGCCGGGCCGGCACGGCCGTCAGGTCTATAATCCCACGACGGGTCGTTCCGGCGCCGTGCTCCGACCCGTCCGCCGGCCCCGCGTGGTGGGCCCCGCGCTGATCGCGATCGCCGTCCTCCTCACGCTGCCGACGGGACTCGCGACCGCCGGCGCGGGACCGGCCCCCGCGACGCCGCACCGGGGCGCCGGTGGCGGTCCGGCGAGCGGCGCCCCCGGCCCAGCCGCGGGCCCGACGGGCCCGGTCCTCGTCTCCCGCCCCGCGGTCCTCCCCGCGGGAGAGAGCCGGCCGCTCGCGAGCGCCGTCGACCCGTACTTCCGCTCCGGGGAGCCCGCACCGATGGGGATCGCCGACTACGGCATCAACGCGCAGGGGATCGGCTACTCCTACTCGACACCGATCTTCCAGTCGTACGCCAACATCAGCCGCCTCCTCGCCTGGGCGCCGACGGACACGGAGGCGAACAGCGTCGTCACGTTCCAGCTCAACGTCGTGGTGAAGCTCGTCCGCCCCGCCCCGTCGTCCGGGACGTACGCGTTCTGGATCCAGGACGTCGTCGACGTCGACACCGCGGCGAACGGCTACTACTTCCTCGACAACATCTGGAACCTGAGCGCCGGCACCGGTGCGATGGACAGCCACTCGGTCCAAGGGAAGGGGACGGTCTGCACGTACTCGTCGTGCGGCCTCTCGTGGTACTACTACACCGCGCCCACGAACACGCCGGGCGACGGGGCGGTCCGGAGCTACCCCACGGTCCTCGAGGAGCGGGTGCAGACCGGCCTCACGGCCGGGAACGTCCCGTACGTCGGGTTCGAGTACTTCGACCCCGGCGTGGGGTGGATCACGTACGACAACTGCACGTTCCCGTTCGCGAGCGGCTTCACCGACGCGGGGTTCACCGTCGACGGGAGCCAGTACACGCCGATCGGCGTGTTCTGGAACGCCGAGTGGGACTACACGGGGACGTCGGGGTCGTCGGCGCAGGTCGACCGGAACACGTCGATGCAGATGGGGCTCGAGTACTGGAACGGCCACGACTTCCAGGCGCTACCGGAGGCGTACGACTTCGGCGCGAACACGGCCGAGGTCATCCAGGGGGTCCACGTCGGGCTCTCGGACGGATCCGCGAACGGCTCGCTGACGGCGAACGTCTCGAACGGCAGCGGTGAGCTCGATGAGCTGTACACGAACTCCGACGTCGCCACGCTCCAGGTCTCGACGCCGGACACGGCGAGCGGCACGATCGCGATCGGAGGCGCGCCGCACCCGTACCTCGGGGGGTCGGCGACGTTCACGCTCGCCCCGGGGACGTACCCGGTCGTCCTCGAGGGCCCGGACGGCGTCGTCGACGCGACCAACGTGACGCTCGCCGCCGGCGGAACGACCGACCTCACCCTTCGGACCCCGCCGCCGCCCGCGCTGTACTCCGTCTCCGTCGTCTCCTCCGGCCTCCCGCCCGGGACGGCGTTCGGGCTCACGCTCGGCGGGAGCAGCTACTCGATCTCCGGGAACGGCTACGAGCTCCCCGACCGTCCGAACGGGACGTACGACTTCGCGATCACGCCGATCGCCGGCTACACGACGAGCGCGTACCGGGGCACCCTCACCGTCGACGGGGCGTCCGTCGAGCTGCGCGTCGCGTGGACCCAGGTCGTCTACCCCGTCACCTTCACCGAGTCCGGTCTCCCCGACGGGACGGCCTGGTCGGTCGTCCTCGACGGGAGCTCGATCGTCGCCGACGGCCCGTCGGTCACCGTCTCCGAGGCGAACGGCTCGATCCCGTACGCGATCGACGTCGGGATCACGTACGAGGCGAACCCCGCGACCGGAACGGTCGCCGTCGACGGGGGCCCCGTCGGCGTGCCGCTGTCGTTCACGCTGCGCCCGGGATACATCACCGGTACCGTCGACCCGCCGAGCGCGACCGTCCTCCTGGACGGGCAGGCGGTGACCGTCGAGGACGGCGTGTTCAACGTCTCCGTCGTCCCGGGAAGCTACACCCTCGAGGTGATCGGGACGGGGTTCGCGACCTCGTTCGAGAACGTCTCGGTGGGGCCCGGCGCGACGACGTCCGTCGCCCTCGACCTCACCCCCGCTCCCGGCGCGGGCGGCGGATCGCCCGCCGCCTCGTCCGGCCCGACGATCGGGTTCGTGGAGGCGCTCCTCGTCATCGGCGCGGCGGTCGCCGTGGCCGCGGGGCTCCTCGGCGTCGTCGCGTGGCGCCGGCGGGCCCGCTGATCCGCCGTCAGGCGGTCGGCCGCCGGTACGCGGGGACCGTCCACGCCCGGCGCGTCGTCGCCCGGCCGTCCGGCGCGAGGCGGACCCGGACGCCGAACGCCCGTCCGAAGGCGCTCACCTCGAGGGAGTACCACGTCGCCGACCACGCGCCGTCGGCCTCGGAGCGGGCCTCCCCGAAGTGGTACGTCTGGTCCAAGAGGCCGCTCGCGCGGCGCGCGATCGGGTACGACCGGGCGAGCGCGGCCGCCGCGTCGGTGACCGGCCCCGTCCCGCCGTCCGGCTCGATCGGCACGTCGATCGACCGGACCGGCCCGACGAGGCCCCGGCCGAACCGGTACAGGGCGAACGTCGTCCGGATCCGGCCCGCGGCGCGGACCTCCGAGAGGAGGAGCCAGTCGATCGGGTTCGTGAGCGGGACCGGCACGTCGAACGGCCCGTACGACCGGAGCCGGCGGCCGATCCACAGCCGGGCCGCGAGGCGGAGGGCGAAGTACGCGGCGTAGAACGCCATGAGGCCGTAGACCGTGAGGAGGTAGACCGGGAACGGCACCCGGCCCCGCTCGACGGCGAGGAGGAGGTAGAACGCGCCGATCGAGACGACGAGCGTGACGAAGTTGACCGCCCGGTCCGCGTCGAGCTCGAGCCGCGCCTCGGAGAACGGGAGGAGCGGCGGGACGCTGAAGTGGGTGAACCCGTCGGCCGCCACGTGGCCGAGCCCGGCGAGCTCCATCACGACCACGTAGACGACCGGGTCGCCGGGCGCGAGCCGGGGCGCGAGGAGGCCGCCGCCGACGAGCGCGACGACGGTGACGCCGAGGATCGAGTGGGTGATCCCGTGGTGGCGGAGGATCGGGAACCGCCGGGCGAGGGGGAAGAGGAGGATGTCGGCGTCCGGGAGCCCGCCCGCGAGGGCGCCGGCGGCGAGGTACGTGGGGTTCGGACCGGCCACGCCGAAGGCGAGCAGGTAGCCGAGGAGCACGTGGGTGAACAGGTCCACGGGCGCCCCGGGGGGGCTAGAGGAGCCCCTCCTCCATCACCTCGACGGAGGCGACGTGGGGGACCTTCGCGAGCGCCGCCTCCGCCTGCGGGAGGACCCCGCCGGCGTCCGGCATCACGACCGAGACGAGGAGGGACCTCAGGCCGTAGGCGATCTCCTTCACCTGGAGGCCCCGTAGGCGGACCGTCGTGGGGAGCGCCGCGCGGACCGCCTCGCCCATCGATCGCATGTCCGTCTCGACGCCCTCGGGCATCAGCCGGAACAGGACCGCGACCTCGCCCATGGGGCGGCTACGGGCCCTCGAACCCGCACTGCCGGCACTTGTAGAGGACGCTCTGGTCGCGGCACCGGGGGCACCGGCCGATCGTGGTCGCCCCGCAGTCCGGGCACGGGAAGTGCGTCGCCCCGCGGGCGGAAAGGGCGAGCCCGCACGAGCTGCAGTTCACGTCGATCGCGCCCACGGCCCCCCCTACTTGCGCCCGCGCCGGCGGCGGCGGCCGCCCACCAGGCTCACCCATATAAAGATGGCCAGGACGAACGCCGCCGCCCCGGCGATGTACCACGGCGTGTCGTCCGGCGGCGCCGGCTGGACGTAGAACGTCTGCGTGTAGACCTGCTGGCCGCCCGGGAAGCCGACGAGGCCGTGCTCGCCGGCGACGTTGATCGAGAACGCGTGCCAGCCGGGCGAAAGGTCCGTCGCCACGTACCGGAACGAGAGCGGGTAGCTCTGGCCCGGGGTGAGCGACGGCACCGCGATCGAGCCGACCGGCGACCCGTCCAGCGTCACCGTGAGCGCGAAGGCGCTCACCGACGCGCCGCTCCCGACGAGCAGCGTCGTCGACAGGACGAACGGCTCCACGATCTCGACGAGCAGCGAGACGTTCGTCGTCGCGTTGACGCCGTTCAGCGTCGAGTTGATGGTCACCGTGAGCGTCACCGGCTCGGTGATGTTCCCCGCGGACAGGGTGAGGTTGATCGAGCCGTTCACGAGGACGCCGGTCGACGCGGGGCCGAAGGCGAGCCCCGTCGTGTTGACGGCGTAGAAGCTCGCGGAGTAGGTGTAGGTCCCGACGACCGTCCCGTTGAGCGCCTCGGCCGGCCCGCCGGTCGCGCTGATCTCGTACGACCGCGACTGGAGGGTGCCGATCGTCGTCGGTCCGGCGATGTTCGCGCTGAGCGGCGGGTACTGGCCCGCGCCCCGGGCCGGGGCCGCGAGCGCCGCGAGGCCGGCGGTAGCGGCGAGGAGGACGAGGCCGAGCGCGACGGCGGCGCCCGGCGCGGACCGGCGGCTCCTCATCGGCGGCTCCACCGGCGGGTCCGCCACCACCGGTAGACGACGAGCCCCACGAGGAGCGCGAACGTCGGCGAGAACGCGAGCACCGGCACGAGCCAGTCGGGGTACGGGCTCGGCGCGCCGACGGACGGTCCGGTGACGGTGAGGCCGGTGCCGTTCCCGAGCGAGACCGAGAGGACCGGGACGGGCAGTTTGAGCGTCGTCCGGGCCGAGAGGGTGCCGTTCGAGCCGACGAGGGCGAGGTCGACCTCCCCCGGCGCGACGGCGTACGGCGTCGTCGCGTTGAGCTTCACGGAGAACGTCGTGTTCGACTGGGGCGCGAGCGACGGCGGCGCGGTCACGGCGCCGGACCCCTGGTCGATCTCGGCCGTCCAGCCGTCGGCGGCGAGCGCGATCGGGTTCTCGACGGTGATCGTCTCGCGGACCGCGACGTTGCCGAGGTTCGCGATCCAGAACGAGACCGTCCCGCTCTTCGGCGCCACGCTCGTCCCGGACGCGGAGACCCCCGCCGACATCGAGACGTACGGCTCCGTCGCGATCGTCCAGACGGTCGCCGGCCCCGCGGCGGTGCCGTTCGCGTACTCGGCGAGGAGGCTCGCCGCCGGCGGCGCGGCGAGGGTGCCGGCCGGCACCCGCACCGTCGCGTCGACGGTCACGGAGTCGTTGCCGGGAAGCACGCCGAGGGAGGCGTTCGCCGGCGTGAGCGTGAAGTTCCAGGTCGAGGGGCTGCCGAGGAACGAGACCGCCGCCGGGGCGTTCCCGACGTTCCGGGCCACGAAGATGCCGTTCACCGTCTGCCCGCCGGGCACGACGAACGGGCCCGGGGTCACGAGGGTGAGGACCACGCGGGGGGAGAGGTCGAAGGCGAGCCCGAGGTGCGTCGCCGCGTTCCCGGCGGCGAGCACGACGCTCGTCGACGCCGTGGCGTTCGCGCTGACGCCGTACGGGCTCCCCGTCGACCGGGCCGAGACCGTGTAGATCCCGACGGGCAGCGCGAGCGCGAGGGGAGCGCCGAAGGCGGCCCCGGCGATCGTGAGGTTCGCCCCGGAGGCGCTCGCGACGGTGAGCGTCGGCGCCGAGACCGCCGCGCTCGACTGGGGCCGGGCGATCGTGACGGTGTCGGTCCACGTCGGCACGAGGGTGAGGGCGAGCGCCGTCGGGGCCGTCGCCGACACCGTGACCCGCGTGAGGTTGGCGAGGTTCGCGAACCCGGTGCCGCCCGTCGCGTACACCGCGTACGAGCCCGGCGCGAGGGAGGCGCTGAACGCCCCCGACGGGGCGGCGACGGAGACCGTGGCCGTCGACGGGTACGGCCCGACGAGCTCGATCGAGGCGGCGGCGGGACCGGGGTACGCCCGGGCGACGACGGTGCCGTTGAGCGTCGCGGTGAGGGCCGTTCCCTCGAGGGTGACCTGGCAACCGGAGACGGGATACGCCGCGAAGCAGGTCGCGCCGGCGCTGGCGACGAACACCTCGTAGCGGGCCGTCGAGCCCACGCCGACGAGCTGCGTCGTGTTGACGAGCACCGTGTACGTGGCGTTCGCCGGCACCTCCGCCGTGAAGTTGCCGCCCACCGCGGCGGCGGCGACGGTGACGCCGGGGGGCCCGGCGAGCGTGACGCCGACGGTCCCGTTCGGCGGTCCTCCGGTCGAGAGGGCCAGCGAGCCGTTCAGCTCCGCAGCGGCCGACGTGACGGCGACCGCGGGCTGGATCGCGCCCGTCGCGTTGATCGTGACGGTGGAGAGCCCCGTGTACGTCGTCCCCGCGGACGACCCGTTGCCGGCGGCGACGCCCCGGGCGAAGGCCGTGTACGTCCCCGGCGGGGCGAAGAAGCCGGTCGTGAAGGTGTCCCCGCCGACGGTGAGATTCGCGGTGGCCGAGGAGAGCGAGAGGGCGACCGACGCGTTGAGGAGCCCCGTCGGCAGGACGAGCCCCCCGGCCGAGTCGACCTCGTGCCGGACCGTGAGGGTGAACGTCTCGCCCGCGGATCCGATGCCGATCGTCGCGTTGATCGGCGACGTCGGCCGAAGGAGGCCCGGGGCCACGGGCGACGGGCCCCACGCCGTCACGGAGTACGTCCCGGGCGCGACGGAGAACGAGAACGTGGGACCGCCCGTCGCGTTCACCGTCGACGCCGTCGCGCTCTCGGCGGTGAAGTTGACGGTGACCTTCGACCCGCCGGGCAGCCCGAAGACGGTGAGGTTCACGGGGACCGGTGTGAGGCGGAGCGGGATCGTCGTCGCGGCCGTCAGGTCCGACGGGGTGAGCCCGCACGCGGCGTACGGCTCGAACCCCTCGGCCGCCACGGAGAGGCAGTACGAGGTGCCGGTCGGCACCGTCGCCGGGACCGTGAACGAGACGTTCCCGGCGCCGGTTGAGAGGGCGGCGACCGACCACCCCGTCGAGAGCCCGAGGCGGACTTCGGCGCGGGCGGCCGGGAAGAACCCCGGCCCGTTGGTGTACGTCGGCGTGCCGACCTCCGCCGAGACCACCACCGACGGGCCGACCGGGAGATCGACGGTCGTCGGATAGACGAGGGTCACGTTCTTCGCCGCGGAGAGGACCGGCGCCGTCGCGTCCGTCGTGCTCGTCGGTTGGATCGCGAGGAGGCTGTACGTGCCCTGGGGCAGGTAGAGCGCCCAGTCGCCGGAGGCGTTCGCCACCGCGATCACGGACGCCCCGCGCGTGTCGTAGGCGGTGACCTTGGTCGGCGTCGTCGCCGAGGAGCTGCCGGCGGTCCCGTTCAGGCGGACGGCGGGGGCGAGGGAGAGGGGCGCGAGCTCGAGCGCGCCGACGCCGCTCGGGAGGTACGCCGACGAGAACCCGGCCTCGAGCGTCGTCCCGACGAGCCCGAGCGCGTACAGGGAGTAGTTGCCCGTCGGGACCGTCGCCGAGACGAACCCGAAGGCGTTCGACGTGAAGACCGTCGAGTTCTGGGGGGAGAGCGGCGGGGCGGCGCCGATCGGCGCCGTCGACCCGTTGCCGGTCCCGGAGGAGCCGTTCCCCGCCGCGGCCGAGGCGATCGGGGTGAACCGGACGGGGATCCCGGCGACCGGCTCGTCGTTCGCGAGGACCGCGACCTCGACCGTCGTCACCGGGACCGCGGTGAGGTTGACGACGGTCCGGGTGCCGGCGGTGGTGATCGAGAATGGGACCGCGACGGTCCCCCAGCCCATCGACGCCTCGGCGGCCCGGACGGAGTAGTTCCCCGGTCCAAGGTTCGGGATCGCGTACTCCCCGCTCTCGTTCGTGACCGCGGTGCCGACGACGCCGGTCGGCCCGCTCACGGTCACCGTGGCCCCCTGCGCGCCGAACCCGCCCTGCGGGATGAACACCTTCCCCGAGAGCGACGCGGGCGTGAGACCCGTCGTCGCGTTCTGCGTCGCCCCGGTGGAGAGCGTGAGCATCGGCTCGGTGAAGTTGGCGCCCTGGTAGCGCACCGACATGTTGTACACGCCGGGGGCGAGGCCGGTGACCGAGAACGCGCCGCTCGCGTCGGTCGGGACGGTGCGGGCGCCGCCGGGGCCCCCCCACAGGACGACCGACGCGCCCGGGACGACCGAGTCGGTCCCCGCGATGTACGACGAGTTGTTCGCGTTGTTCCAGTAGAGGAAGCCGCTCACGGTCGCCGGCGCGAGGACGATCGGCCGGACCAGGGCCGGGCTCTCCGGGTTGAGGCCCTGCGACGCCGCGATCGGGAGGTGGAGCGACACGAGCGTCGTCCCGCCCGACTCCGTGAGCGGGTTGAACGAGCCGGTGGTGACGTTGACCGTGTCGTTCCCGGGCGGGAGGACGACGGAGTACACCCCGTGGGCGTCGGTCTGGGCGATCATGTGGGGGATCCCCCAGCCGTCGTACACGGTCACGAGGGCGCCCGCGACGGGCGCCCCGCCGGGGAGCGTCACCGTCCCCGTCATCGTCTGGCCCGCGTAGTACTCGAGGATCGTCTCGCCGCCGCCGCCGTTGACCCCGTAGTACGCCGACGGGTCCGCGGTCACGGTGCCGTTCTGCGCTTTCGCGAGGGCCTGGGCGTCGACCAAGTTCTTCGCGACGTAGCAGTTCGGATGGCTCGCCGGGTCCGCGTAGGGGCAGTAGTACGCCGTCCGGTAGACCACCTGGAAGTGCTCGAGCATCCAGCCCGGCTCCGGCAGGTTGGACGCGATCGAGTTCCCGACGAAGGTGGTGAGTCCGGGGATGCCGTCGCCCTGGCCGATATCCGAGCCGTTGTACCCCGCGAAGATGTGGTAGATCATCGAGTTATAGAACGCGGGATAGTACTGGATGTTGTAGTTCGTCGCGAGGACCCCGGGCGGAACGCTCCCGAGGGGGTACGTCGAGCCGTCGGAGCCCGTCACGGTGACGCTGTAGTACGACGTCGGGACGCCGCCCGAGCCGATGACCCGGTCCGTGAGGTCGGCGGGAGCGTAGAAGATCCCGGTCGACGAGCCCGCGACGGGGAAGAGGCGGCTGTCGACCATCGCGTAGCGGATCGACCAGCCCGTGTACGATTGGACGTCGTCGTACACCTGCGCGACGCCCGAGATCGGGAGGGTGGAGGCGAGGAAGTACGACGTCGCGTCGTACAGCGCGTTGGTGGCGTCCAGGTGGCTCGCATCGACGGCGAGGTACCGGTCGGGGTGGCCGATGACGAGGGGGATGTCGTTCGACGCGTTGACGAGGAGGTTGTTGAGCTGGCCCACGTCGACGTGGTCCCGGACGAGCACCTGGGCGAGCCCGCTCGGGAGGTAGTGGCTCCCGGTCTCGGTGAGCTCGGCGGTCAACAGCCGGGTCGTGAGGATGCCGATCGCCAGCGACTCGTTCTGGGCGAGGAGGAAGTTCCCCGCCGGGTCGATCCCGTTCTGGAAGTTGTCCGCGACCGTCGGATGGTCCCCCTGGGCGACGGCCTGGAACCCGTAGTCCCACCAGCTCACGAACGCGGGTCGATCGGGCGGCGGCAGGTTCTGGTCCTGCCCGGCGAGCCAATTGTAGCCGTCCTCGTCGTACTGGTTCGGCGTGTCGAGCTGCGTCCCCGCCGCCCCGAGATAGAACGTCGACGCCGACGCCGGATTGGTCCGAAGGGGCGGGGGGAGCGTGTTGTACACCTGGAGGTTCGCGTTCGACTTCTCGTTGTACGGGATCCCCGCATCGATGGCGTACCAGACGTTCGGGAGGACGACGATGAGGAGGAGGAGCATCACGAGCACGTGCCGGATCTTGAACGCGCGCCGGAAGGCGGCCCACTGGGAGCGCCGGTCGGCGAGCGAGGCGACGTTCCGCCGGAGGGTCGAGTAGCCGCCGACGTCGATCGCCCGGACGATCGCCTCCCCGGCGAGGAGCGAGAACGCGGCGGAGCCGAGGAAGAAGAACTTCGCGGCCGAGACCGGGAGGTACACCGACACCACCGCGAAGACGAGGAAGAGGAGGCTCGTCCGCCGGAAGCGGGTGCGCGTCGTCTGCCACGTGTACAGCGCGAGCCCGACGAACGCGAGGAAGAACGTGACGACCCCGTAGCCGAGGATCAGCTGGTCGATCGACGGGGCCTGCGCCTCGGCGACGGTCGAGTAGACGAGGGTCTTGACGAAGTACCCCTGGCCCGTGACGAGGGTGATGAACGAGGCCGGGGCGATGAGGTACAGGATCCCGCTCGCGGCCCCCCCGATCGCGGCGAGCACCGGGAGCGAGACGACCCACGGGTAGTCCCGCAGGAACAGGAACGGGGTGACGACCAGGAGGGCGCCGAAGTAGAGGAGGAGGGGGATGTCGAACCACCCCGCGAACAGCCCCTGCCGGAGGTAGTACGGCATCGCCATCGGGAACCCGACGAGCCCGACGATCCACACCGCGACGTAGAGGCCGAACGAGTCGACGCGCCGGATCCGCTCGATGACGAGCGCGACGGCGAGGAAGATGACGATCGTCGCGACGACGAAGGTGTACCCTTGCCACGCGAGGGCGAGCGTGCCGAACGAGACGCCGGCGAAGACGGCCCACTTGACGGCGGTCCGTTCGGTCCGAAGGAACCCCTTGAGGCCGGCGACGATCGACCGGGGGCTCCGGTAGCTCTCGACCCACCGGTGGGAGCCGACCGCCTTGAACGTCCGGAGGAGACTGTAGACGGTGAGCAGGATGAAGAACGTGTAGAACGCGAGGTAGTTCGCGTACCCGAAGGTCGACGAGTCGATGTTCGCGACCATGAGCGGGTAGAGGAACGCCGCGACGATCCCCATCCGCCGGGAGCTCGCCTCGCGGCCGATGAGGTAGACCGGGAACACCCCGAGCCCGGCCCAGATCGGCCCCCCGGCGTCGAGGAACCAGGCGCCGGCGGTCACCGCGTTCCCGCCGAACAGCGGCGCGAACAGGATGCCGAGGACCGCGTTCATCCAGTCGAACAGCGGCTCCCTCGGGTTCACCGCCCCGATCGGGTAGTTGAGGAGCGTGTCCCGGCCGAGGTTGTGGTGGTTGAGGATGATGTACTCCATCACCCGGGAGTGGTAGAACGAGTCGGAGCCGCCGCCGTAGACGTTGAACGGGCCCCACAGCTCGACGACCTGGGCCATGAAGACGGTCCGGATGAGGATCGCCACGCTGAACGCCGTGACGAGGAGCGCCGCCGTGACGCCGTGGCGGCGCCACCAACCTACCGTCGGAGCTTCGGGCGGCATGAGAGAACGCCGGAAACCGGCGGCGCGCGAGACCGAGGGGGTGTATAAATAGCCTTATACCGGCGGCGGCGCGCGCGCCCGCCGGCGGCCCGCGCCCCGCTCGGAACTCGGCGGCGGGCGACGGGTCACGCGTCCGACGGGGTCGCCCGGAACCGGTAGAAGACCCGCCCGCCCGGCACGTCGAACGGCTCGACGGTGACGGGCAGCCCAACGCGGCACTCGGTCCACGGCCGGCCGACGATCCGCCCGAAGATCCGCATCGGCACGCCGTCGAGGTCGACGAGCCCGACGACGAGCGGCACGTCGCGCTCCATGCCGAGGGGGGCGCCGGCGAGCACCGCGCTGAAGGCGTACACGTGGCCCGTGCCGGGAAGGTCGATCCACTCGAGGTCGCTCGTGTGGCACCGCGGGCAGGCGAGCCTCGGCGGCCAGAGGAGCGCCCCGTCGCGGCGGCAGCGCGTCGTCGAGAGCCGACCCCGGCGCAGGGTCTCGAAGAACGGGGTGAGCCGCGTCTCCGAGGGTCCCTCGCGCGGATAGAAGTCGAGGAGGTACGGGACCGCCGGGTCCCCGGACGGCGCCGGCGCCGCGGGCGGCGGGACGGTCTCGGCCGCGGTACGCGGCCGGCGCCGGGCGGCGGGCGGCGCGGGCTCGGTCATGCGGGGGGCGCCTCCCGGCCGTAGACCATCACCGAGTGGACGTTCGCGCTGCCGCTGAGATTGTGGACGAGCGCCCAGTCGGGATCCGGCACCCGCCGGGCGGCCGGGGTCCGGCCGGCGAACTGTTCGAACACCTCGACCGCTTGGGCGATCCCGGTCGCGCCGAGGGGGTGCCCGCACCCGAGGAGCCCGCCGCGCGGGTTGACGACGAGGTCCCCCCCGAGGTCGGACCGGCCGTCGAGCGCGAACCGGCCGCCCTCGCCGCGGGCGCAGAGGCCGAGCATCTCGTACTCGACGATCTCGGAGATCGTGAAGCAGTCGTGGAGCTCGGCGAAATCGAGCGCCTCGACGGAGATCCCCGCGCCGTCGAGCGCCTCGCCGGAGGCGCGTCGGAGGCCGGCCCAGTCGGTGAGCGGTCCCGCGTTCGCGAGGTTGTGGAAGTCGGCCGACTGGCCCGTCCCGCGGACCCAGGCGGGTGCGTCGGTGAACCGGCGGACCCGGTCCCGCGCCGCCAGCACGACCGCCGCCGCCCCGTCGGTCATGGAGGAGCAGTCCCCGAGCTTGAGCGGCGGGGCGACGAGGGGCATCCGCATCAGCTTCTCGCGCGAGAACGTCTTCGCGTGGAACTGCGCCGTGGGGTTCGCGTTGGCGAACCGGTGGTTCTTCTCCGACACCGCGGCGAGCATCTCCTCGGTCGTCCCGTGCTCGAGCATGTGCCGCTGGGCGACCATGGCGAAGAACGGCGGCGCCGTCGCCCCGTGGGGGCCGTCCCAGGCGCGGTCGAGGACGCACGCCATGGACGTGTTCGCCTCGGCCATCGACGGGAGGTTCATCTTCTCGATGCCGACGGCGACGGCGACGTCCGACAGCCCCGAGGCGATCGCGGCGTATGCCGAGCGTATCGCCGACTGGCCGGACGCGCAGGCGAGCTCGGTCCGTTGCACGACCCGCGTGGGGAAGATCCCGAGGTGCTCCGCCGCGAGCGGCGCGACGTGGGACTGGAAGGCGAACCGCTCCGGCTGCGCGGCGCCGACGAACAGCGAGTCGGGCGTCTCCGACGCGAGGGCCGGCACCGCCGCGTAGAGGGCGGCCCCGATCTCCTCGGCGAGCTCGGGCCACGTGAGGTCGCGGACCCCCCAGGGGCCCGTGACGCCGCCCACGACCGCGACGGCCCGTCCCGTCGTCATGCGCGCTCCGCCCGCACGGCGTCGGCGACGCGGTCCCCCGCGCCGCTCGTCCGCACGGTGCCGCCCTGGTCGTACGTTCGGGCCGAACCGTCGGCGAGCACGCGCGCGAGCGCCCGCTCGAGCCGGTCCGCCTGGCCGACGAGGCGCCCGTCCTGGTGCCGGTCGCCGAGCCACCGGAGCATCATCTCCACGGCGAAGAACGTCGCGAACGGGTTCACCTGGTCCTTCCCCGCGTACTTGGGCGCGCTGCCGTGAACCGGCTCGAACATGCCGTGGGCCTCGCCGATGTTCCCGCCGGCCGCGAACCCCATGCCGCCCTGGAGGACCGACGCGAGGTCGGTGATGATGTCGCCCATCATGTTCGTCGACACCACGACGTTGTACTGCTCCGGGTCGCGGACGAGCCACTGGGTGAAGGCGTCGACGTACGCGTAGTCGCGCTCGATCTCCGGGTACTCCCGGCCGACCCGGTCGAACGTCTCCCGGAAGAAGCGGCACCCCTCGAGGACGTTCGACTTGTCGACGCAGGTGACCCGCTTCACGCCGTCGCGGGGCGCGCCGCGGGGGCGACGCCGCGCGAGCTCGAACGCGTAGCGGACCACCCGCTCCGCCCCCTTGCGCGTGATGATCCGCGTGTCGACGGCGGCCTCCGTCGCGTCGGCGCGCCGGAGCCGGCCGTGCATCGGGGTGTACAGGTCCTCGGTGTTCTCGCGGACGATCACGAGGTCCACGTGCTCGGGCGACCAGACGGTCCGGTACTCTCCGCTGATCCGGTGGCGGACGCCGGGGTAGAGCCGGCAGGGGCGAACGTTCGCGTACAGGTCGAGGCTCTGCCTAAGCCCGAGGACGAGCGCCGCCCCGGCGATGTCGCCGGACGGGAGGCTCACGCCGGGCCAGCCGACCGCGCCGAGCAGGATCGCGTCGGCCGCGCGCGCCGCGGCCTCGGTCTCGGGCTCCCACTCGCGGCCGTGCGCCTGGTAGTACTGCGCGCCGCCGGGCCGTTCGTCGAGGTGCCACGGCGCCGGTGCCCCCTCGGCGAGGGCGTCGAGCACCTTGCGGCCCTCGCGGACGACCTCGGGCCCGGTCCCGTCCCCCGGCAGGAGGAGCACGGCGTAGCCGGTCTCCCTCATGGACGGGGGCCCGGCGCAGGGGGGGACGCCGCGAGCTCCCGGCGGACCTTCTCGACGAGGCCGCCGGCCTCGAGGAGATCGAGCAGGTGCGGCGGAAGGGGCGGGAAGCGGACCGACGCGCCGGTCCGGTCGTTCGTCACCGTGCCGCCCTCGAGGTCGAGGCGCGCGGTATCGCCGGTCTCGAAGATCGCCCGGACCCCGCGTGCCTCGATCGCCGGGAGACCGAGGTTGATCGCGTTGCGGAAGAAGATGCGGGCGAACGAGTCGGCGACGATCGCGGCGACGCCGATGGCGCGCAGCGCCTGGGGGGCGTGCTCGCGGCTCGATCCGCTGCCGAAGTTCTCGTCGGCGATGACGATGTCGCCCGCGCGGGCCTGCGCCGCGAACTCCGGGAGCGCGATCTCGAAGACGTGCTTCTTGAGCTCGTTGGGGTCGATGACCGTGAGGTACTTCCCGCCGATGATCTGGTCCGTGTCGACGTCCTTCCCCAGCGTCCAGACGCGGCCGACGAGGAGCTTCTCCATGCCGCGCGGCCCCCTAGGCCATCTCCCGGGGATCGGTGATCTCCCCGCGGATGGCGGCGGCGACGACCGCGGCGGGCGACATGAGGTAGATCCGGGCCTCCTTCGGCCCCATCCGGCCGGGGAAGTTCCGGTTCGACGACGAGGCGCACACCTCGTCCGGCGCGAGGATCCCCATGTTGCCCCCGAAGCAGGCGGAGCAGCTCGAGTTGGTGAACACCGCCCCCGCCTCGGTGAACGTCTCGATGATCCCCTCTTTGAGGCACTGCTCGTAGATCGGCGTCGAGGCCGGCGAGACGATGAACCGGACCCCGGCGTGGACCTTCTCGCCCTTCAACAGCGCGGCCCCCTCCCGGATGTCCTCGATCCGGGCGTTGGTGCAGGAGCCGAGGAACGCCTGGTCGATCTTGACGTGCTCCCGCGCGACGTCCGGCAGAGGGCGCACGTTGTCCGGGGAGTACGGGCAGGCGACCATCGGCGGCATGCCGGTCACGTCGAGGGAGACGGTCCGCTCGTACGTCGCGTCGGCGTCGGGCTGGAGGGGGCGCATCGGATGCTTCGCGATCGGGCGGAGGTACTCCTCGGTGGTGGCGTCGGGGGCGACCATCCCGCACTTCGCGCCCATCTCGGTCGTCATGTTGCAGATCGTGAACCGCTCCGGCATCGAGAACCGGGCGATCGTCGGGCCCCCGTACTCGACGGCCTTGTACGTCGCGCCCGTCGTCTTGATCTCCCCGAGCAGCCGCAGGACGACGTCCTTCGCGGTGACGCCGGGCCCGAGCGAGCCCTTCACGTCCACGCGGACCGTCGGCGGGACCTTGAGCCACAGGCGTCCGAGCGCGAGGACCGCCGCCATCTCGGTGGGTCCGATCCCCGCCGCCACGGCGCCGACGGCCCCGAGCATGTTGGTGTGGGAGTCGGTGCCGACGGCGAGGTCGCCGGGGACGACCCAGCCGTGCTCGGCGAGGATCTGATGGCAGATCCCGTGGTTCCCCACGTCGTAGAAGTGGCGCAGCCCCTGCTCCGCCGCGAACTTCCGGAGGATCCGGTGGAGGACCGCCGCCCCCTCCGTCGACGCCGGGACCCAATGGTCGATCGCGATCACGACGCGCTCCGGGTCCCAGACCCGCGGGGCCCCCATCGCGTGGAACGGGCCCACGGTCTGGGCCCCCTGTTCGTGCATCATGGCGAGATCGACGCGGCCGTCGACGATCTGGCCGGGGACGGCCCGGTCGATGCCGCCCGCCCGGGCGAGGATCTTCTCCGCGAGGGTCGCCCCGGCGCCGTTCCCGACCGTCATGCCGCCTTCCCCTGGACCGAGTCGACGAGCTCCCAGAACGTCGCGTCGGGGATTCCGGGCCGATCGAACCGGTGACGGTACTCGGTCAGGAACCGGCGGTCGTCCTGCTTCGTCCGTGCCTCCGCGAGCCGCTTCACGCGGTCCAGGAGCGCCGCGGTCTCCGCCTCCGTGAGCGCGACCCCGCGCTCCTTGAGCTTCTCGACCACGGCGGCCTTCCCCGTATGCTTCCCGAGGACCATCTGGCGGGTCCGGCCGACGCGCTCGGGCTGCAGCGGCTCGTAGGTGAGGGTGTGGGCGAGGATGCCGTGGGTGTGGATCCCGGCCTCGTGCGAGAACGCGTTGTACCCGACGAGGGCCTTGTTCGCCGCGATGGGGACGCCGCTCAGCTCTTCGACGAGCCGGGAGAGCCCGTACAGCTTCTCGAGCGCGAGGCCCGTCCGGACCCCGTAGAGCGACTCGACGGCGACGGCCACCTCCTCGAGCGACGCGTTCCCGGCCCGTTCGCCCAGGCCGTTCACGCAGACGTGCGGCGCGTTGACCCCCTCCTCGAGCGCGGTCAACGTGTTCGCGGTCGCGAGGCCGAAGTCGTTGTGGCAGTGGACCGACCAGTCGGTGGGGTTGACGCGACGCTTGAACTCCCGAAGGAACCAGCGGAACGTGAGGGGCGTCATGATCCCCACCGTGTCCGCGACGACCAGCCGGTCCGCCCCCGCTTCCTGGACGGCGTGGTACAGCCGCTCGATGAACGGCCACGGCGCCCGGACGGTGTCCTCCGTCACGAACGCGACGTGCAGCCCCGCCTCTTTCGCGCGTCGGACCGACGCGACCGAGGCGGCGACGACCTCGTCCTGGGTCATCCGGAGCTTGTACTGGAGGTGCACGTTGCTCGCCGCGACGAAGATCGCCGCGTGGGTGACGCCGCTCGCGGCGATCGCGTCGACGTCGGCGAGGACCGTCCGCCCGGCGGCGAGGATCTTCGCCTTCAGGCCCGCCTCCGCGACCCGGCGGACCGCCGCCGCTTCCTCCGCGCTCACGACGGGGATCCCGGCGTTCAGCACCGAGACGCCGACCGCGTCGAGCGCCTCGGCGATGCGGAGCTTCTCCTCGGGCGAGAACCGGACCCCCGGCATCTGCTCGCCGTCGCGGAGGGTCTCGTCCCAGAACACGAGGGGGCGCGCGAACGTCCGCTCCGACGCGGTCGCCTCGTGGTAGTTCTCTACGAGGGCCGGGTCCGTCGACATCGCGCGGTTCAAGGTCGGACCGGCGACATAAGCTTGACCGGACTCGACGAGCCACGTTAGCGTACCGCCGGCCGGCGGGCGCCCGGACGCGACGGCGCGCCGCGCGCGCCCCCACCCTTAAATACGGTCGGCGACTCGAAAATCCATGAGGAAGCGAGAGCCTCCTCACGCGATCCGATGACAAGCCCGGCAACAGCGGCCGCCCCGTCGTCCGCGGAGAGCGGCCCCGGCCAGGACCGGCCGGTGAAGGAGCTCCACGACCTCGCGGTCATGATCGGCGGCCAAGGCGGCGACGGGACGCTCACGGTCTCGGACCTCCTCGGCCGGTACTTCCGGCTCAAGGGGCTGCACGTCTACACGTCGAGGAACGTGCTGTCCCGGATCCGGGGCGGGCACGCCGACGCGTCGGTCCGGGCCTCCCGGGAGCCGATCGCGGCGATGAAGTCGCACGTCGAGCTCCTCCTCGCGTTCGACAAGGAGGCGGTCGACGTGGGGCGCGGGGAGCTCGCCGACGACGGCATGGTCCTCTACGATTCGTCGGTGTTCCAGATCGACCTGCCGAACGCCGTCGGGTTCCCGTTCGCGACGCTCGCGGGCGGGAGCCTCGGCGCGCCGATCTACAAGAACACCGCCGCGTACGGCGCGATCTCCGTCATGATGGGGTTCGACGCCGCGACGACCCGGCAGGTCATCGAGTCCCGGTTCAAGCGCCGGAGCCAGGAACTGTACGAGAAGAACGAGCGGGCGCTCGAGCTCGGTCGCAAGGCGGCGACCGAGTACGGCGCCTCGCGGGCGATCCACCGATGGAACGTGAGCGACGGCGACGCCCACAACCTCGTGCTCACGACGGGCAACCAGGCGGTCGCCCTGGGGTTCGTCGTCGGCGGGGGCCGGTTCTTCGCCGGCTACCCGATCACGCCCGCCACGGAGATCATGGAGTACCTGATGCGCTACCTTCCGCCGTTCCACGGGGTCGTCCGCCAGGCGGAGGACGAGCTCGCGGCGATCAACATGGTGATCGGCGCATCGTACGCCGGGGTCCGGGCGATGACCTCCACGAGCGGGCCGGGGCTTTCCCTCATGACCGAGGGGATCGGCCACGCCGGCGCGGCGGAGATCCCGATCGTCGTCGCCGACTGCCAGCGCGTGGGGCCGTCGACCGGCGAGCCGACGCGGCACGAGCAGTCGGACGTCGTCCACTTGGCGAACCTCGGCCACGGCGAGTTCCCCCGGTTCATCCTCGCCCCCGGGACGATCGACGACTGCTTCCACCTCACGGTCCAGGCGCTCAACCTCGCCGAGCGGTGGCGACTCCCCGTCCTCCTGCTCCTCGACCAGGCGCTCTGCCAGAACACCGTGAGCGCCCCGCCGCTCACCCTCGACGGGGTCCGGGTCGAGCGGCCGAACCTCCTCACGCCGGAGGCGATCGCGCAACTATCGGCGTACAAGTCCTACCAGCTCGATCCCGAGGGGCGCTCCCCGTACGTCCCGCCCGGCACGCCGGGGGTGCACGCGCAGATCACGGGCAACGAGCACGACGAGTGGGGCCACGTCTCGGTGAACCCCGTGAACCGCCGCAAGATGATGGAGAAGCGACTCGGGAAGATGGTCTGGGCACGCCCCGAGCTGCCGCCGCCGCGGCTGTACGGAGAGCCGTCGGCGCGCACCGGCCTCATCGGCTTCGGGAGCACGTGGGGACCGATCCGCGAGGCGCAGGAGCTGCTCTCGGCCCGGGGGGTCCCGACCCGGTTCTACCAGGCCCGTACGATCTTCCCCGTGCCGACGGAGACGCTCGGGCCGTTCCTCGAGGGCGTCGACGTCGCCTACGTGATCGAGCACAATTTCACGGGCCAGTTCGCGCGCCTCGTCCGGGAGCACCTGCCCCAGCACCACGCGAAGCTCCAGTCGATCACGAAGAGCGACGGCTTCTCGTTCCGCGCGCCGGAGCTCGCGGCGCAGGTCCGGGGGGGCTGACGATGGAGCTCGCGAAGGCGATCCCGTCGACCTGGTGCCCGGGGTGCGGCGACTTCGGCGTCCTCGCCGCCGTCAAGAAGGCGGCCGCCGAGGTGAAGGTGCCGCCCCACGAGCTCGTCCTCGTCGGCGGGATCGGCTGCTCCGGGGGGATCCACAATTTCATCGAGGTGAACGGGCTCCACGCGCTCCACGGCCGACTCCTGCCGCAGGCCGTCGGCGTGAAGCTCGCGAACCCCCGGCTCACGGTCGTCGCCGCCGGGGGCGACGGCGACGGGTACGCGATCGGGATGGGGCATTTCATGCACGCGTTCAAGAAGAACGCGTCGATCCTCTACGTCGTCATGAACAACGAGACGTACGGGCTCACGAAGGGGCAGGCCTCCCCCACGAGTCAGATCGGCTTCGAGGGGAACGTCGAGCATCCGTTCGACGCGATCCTAAGCGCGCTCTCGATCCCGACGCCGGCGTTCATCGCGCGGACGTTCTCCGGCGACCCCCGCACCATGACCGCGGTCCTGGCGGAGGCGCTCCGGTTCAACCGCGCGGGCCGCGGCTACGCGTTCGTCGAGGACCTGTCGCCGTGCGTCACCTACAACGACACGTTCAAGGAGTGGCGCGAGAAGATCGTCGACATCGCGAAGCTCCCGGGGTACGATCCCGCGGACCGGAAGGCGTCGTTCCGGCTCTGCCTCGAGACGATGGAGTCCGGGAAGATCCCGATCGGCGTCATGCACCGGCCGAAGGACGGGGACGCGCACGATCTCGCGCTCGAGCGCAAGCTGCTCGCCGACGGCGTCGGCCCGGCCGACGCGACCCTCGGCGTCGACGGGAACCGGGCCGCGTACGAGAAGCTCCTCGCGGGCCTCTCGTAGCCCGGGGGGCCCCGGGCGGCCGTGTGGCTCGGGATCGACGACACCGACAGCCCCGCGGGCGGCTGCACGACGTTCACCCTCCTCTCGGTCCTGGAGGCCGCCCAGGCGGCCGGGTTCGATCCGATCGGGGACCCCCGGCTCGTCCGGCTCGACCCGAACGTGCCGATGAAGACGCGCGGGAACGCGGCGCTCGCGGCGCGGTTCGGCCGGGGCCGGGGCCGGCGACGGCGGATCGGCTCGACCCCGACCGGACCGATCTGGTCGTTCCCGCGCGGCGACCCCCTCCCGGCGACGGATCGGGAGCGACTCGTCGACGTCGCGTGGACGACGGTCCTCCGGACCGCCCGGGTCGGCGATCCGGGGACGGATCCCGTCCTCGTCGCGATGCCCCGGCGCCCTGCCGGCTCGCTGTACCGGGAGGCCGTCTCCCGGCTCGTCGACACGGTCCCCGTCGTGCGCGAGGTGGAGCGGCTCGGGGGGACGATCCGCCACACCGGCCCCCTCGGCGGGGCCGTCGGCGCCGCGGCGGCGCTCGCCTGGCCCGGCCGACGGGCGACGTGGGAGCTCATCGCGTACCGGCGTCCGAGCGCCTGGGGGCGGCCCCGGCGCGTCTCCGCGCGCGCGGTCCGGTCCGCGGAGCGACGGTTCCCGGAATTGTTCGCGTGCTTCGACCCCGACACGCGCCGGCTGCTCGTCGCACCGCACACCCCGTGCCCGATCCTGTTCGGTCTGCGGGCGACGCGCCCGGGCCGGCTGCCGAAGATCGCGGCGCGCGTCGGCTCGGAGCCTGTCGACCGGTGGGTCGTCTTCCGGACGAACCAGGGGACCGGGGATCACCTCGTGCCGCGCGCGATCCCGGAGCTCCGGCCGTTCGATGCGGCGCGGCTTCGGGGGCGGATCGATGGGACCCCCATCCGCCTGCCGGGCGGGCACGTCCGGTTCCCGCTCCGGGGGCCCGACGGGGCGACCATCGACTGCCTCGCCTTCGAGCCGACGAAGACGCTACCCCGGATCGTCTCCACGCTGGTGCGGGGAGACCGCGTCGAACTGTGGGGGGGACGCGGGGCCGACGCGGCGTTTCGGCTCGAAGGGGTCCGCCTCCTCGCGCTCGCCCCCTCGTCCGGGCCGCCGCGGCCCCCCCGATGCCCGGGGTGCGGCTCGCGGACCCGGTCGCTCGGCCGGGGGCGCGGCTTCCGGTGCGCCGCGTGCCGGCGGCGGCTGCCGCTCGAGGCGGGCCTCCCCACGCCGCGGGCCCGACCGCCGTCGGGGACCCACCAGCCGACCCTCTCGGCGCGCCGGCATCTCGCCCCGGTCGCGCGCGGCCCGGCCCCGACGCACCTTCCCCTCCCCCGAGCCCCGGGTAGGGGAAACTGATTAGGCGGTGCGGCGTCGTCCAACGATGGGTATCCCATGATCGGCCCCCGCGCCCGGACCGCGATGCTGTTCGCGGCGATCCTCGCCCTGTTCGTCACGGTGGGCGGGATCCTGGGAGCGTTCGTCTTCGGATCGTTCTGGGGCGGGCTCGCCGTCGCCCTCGGGCTCTCCCTCGTCCTCAATCTGGTCTCGTACTACGGGTGCGACCGGTTCGTCCTCTGGGCGAACCGGGCGCAGATCGTCACCGAGGCGGAGGCCCCGCGCCTCGGGCGGATCGTCCGGGAGCTCGCGCCGATGTTCGGCGTCGTCGAGCCCCGCCTCGCGATCATCCCGACGCAGACGCCGAACGCCTTCGCGACCGGCCGCGACGAGCGGCACGCCGTCGTGGCCGCGACGGAGGGGATCCTCCGCCGGCTCGACGACCGTCAGCTGCGCGCCGTGCTCGCCCACGAGCTCGCCCACGTGAAGGACCGGGACGTCCTCGTCATGACGTTCGCGGCGACGCTCGCCGGCGCGATCTCGTACGCCGCCCAGATGGTCTTCTTCTCCGCGCTGTTCGGCGGGGGAAACCGGAACGGATCGAACGGCCTCGTCGTCCTGTTCGCCGCGATCACCGCGCCGATCGCCGCCGCGCTCATCCAGCTCGCGATCTCCCGGTCCCGGGAGCTCCGGGCCGACGAGGTCGGCGCCCGGACGATCCGGGACCCGATCGCTCTCGCCGACGCCCTCGGGACCCTCGAGGCGGCGAACGCCGCGCGCCCGATGGGGTTCGGCTCGCCGGCGTCGTCGAGCCTCTTCATCGTGAACCCGTTCCGCGGGGGATCGTTCGCCGCCCTCTTCTCGACGCACCCGCCGACCGAGGAGCGGATCCGACGCCTTCGGTCGATGCAGGCCGACTTCGCCTACCGGCCGACGATCGTATCGCCCGGCGGCGCCCGGTTCGCCGGGCGGCCGGCCCGACCGATCCGCTAGCGGAGCGCCGTGATCGGTTGTCCGGCGTGCGGGCTCGAGAACGCCGACGACGCGACGGCATGCGCCCGCTGCCATCTCGCGGTCGAGCTGTTCGGGGCCGTCCGGGAGGCGACCGCCGACGAGGCGGACCGCGACCCCCGGTTCACCCAGACGATCGGCGAGATCCTCTCCCAGCTCGGCGACGACCCGCCGCCCGCTTCCGAGCCCGAGACCGGCCGGGCCGCGCTCCTTTACTCCCACCGGTTCCCCGCGCCTCCCGCCCCCCGGGGCGACCTCCCCGCGAGCCGGCCGCCGGGGCCGGTGACGGGACTCCCCGCCCTCCCGCCGGCCGGGGACGTCCCGCTCCTCCTCCGCCAGGTGAACGACTACCTGCAGCTCGCGCGCCGCCAGGGCCTCGAGCTCGCGCCGTTCACCGACCGGGCCCGCGCCGCCGTCGCGAGCCAGGACCGGTCGACGCTGGAGGCGCTCTCCCGGGACCTGTTCGTCCACCTCGCCGCGGCGCTGACCGACGTCTACGAGACCGCCGTCGGCCGTCGGAACGACCTCGCGGGACTCGTCCCGACCGGCTCCGTCGACCTCGAGCTCGAAGGCTGCCGCGCGTCGCTCGCGCTCGGCGATCTCGCGGGCGCCCAGCGCCGGCTCCGGCACGTCGAGGAGCTCGTCGCCGACCTCGAGGACCGGTGGGCGACCGTCGAGATCCTCGTGACCGAGGCGGACCTGATCGCGGAGACGATCCGCCTCCTGGGCGGCGACCCGCAGCCGGCCCTCGGCCCCCTCGCCGAGGGGCGCCGGCGCGCGCGCGAAGGCGACCGGGCCGGGGCGGAGCCGGTCCTCGCCCGGGCGACCCTCGCCCTCTGGACGATCCTCGCGCCGATGTTCCAGCAGGAGCTCACCCGGCTGCGGCCGGCGATCGTCGCCCGCCGGCAGCGCGGCGACGACATGCGGCCCGCGATCGAGTCGCTCCGCGCCCTCGGCCGCGACCTCCGCCACCGCAACTACGCGAGCGCGGTCCTCGCCTTCCGACGGCTCCGGGAGGCGACCGGCGGCGGCGGGGCGCTCGACGGGGGCGCCCCCGTCGCCGCCGCGGCGCCGCCGGACGTGGGGACGTAGGGCCGGCGGGCCTCGGGCGGTTCATTAATCCGCCCGCCCGCTCGTCCTCCGGCGATGCCGTTCGAGGCGCTCCGCGGCTTCCGGGACTACCCCGCCCCCGACGCGGGCGCCCGGTCCGAGCTCCGTCGGCGGATGCGCTCCGTCGCCCGGCGGTGCGGGTTCGTCGAGGTCGAGACCCCGAGCCTGGAGTCGCTCGAGCTCCTGAAGGCGAAGAGCGGCGACGAGATCGTCCGCCAGCTGTTCGAGTTCACCGACAAGGGCGGGCGCGCCGTCGCGCTCACCCCCGAGTCGACCCCGTCGGTCGCCCGGATGTTCATCGACCGCGCGAAGGCCGAGCCGATGCCGGCGAAGTGGTTCACCGTGGCCCGGCTGTGGCGGTACGAGGAGCCCCAGTCGGGCCGGACGCGCGAGTTCTCCCAGTTCAACCTCGACGTGTTCGGCGTCCCGGGACCGGCCGCGGAGGTGGAGCTGCTCGCGACGGCGTCGCTCCTCCTCGACGAGATCGGCGCGCAGGGGCTCTACGGCTTCCGGATCAACGACCGCGCCCTCGCCGAGGGGCTCGGCCGGGGGCTCGGCGTCACCGACCCGGCCCGGTACTTCCGCGCCCTCGACCGGTTCGAGAAGGCGCCCCGGGCCGAGTCGGAGCGCGAGCTCGCCGCCGCCGGCGTCGACCCGGAGGGGATCGACCGGCTCGGAGCGCTCATCGCGGCGGCGTCCGACCCGGCCGGCGACCCGGCGGCGGTCCTCGAGGCGATCGGCGCCCGGGCCGTCGGGCCGGAGGCGGCGGAGGGCCGCGCCCGGCTCGAGACGATCCTCCGCCTCGCCGGCCGGGCCGGGCTCGGCGACCGGCTCCGGCTCGATCCGAGCCTCGTCCGGGGGCTCGCCTACTACACGTCGACGGTGTTCGAGGCGTTCGACCGGGCGGGGGACCTCCGCTCGCTGTTCGGCGGAGGCCGGTACGACCGGCTCGTCGAGACGCTCGGGGGCCCGCCGACGCCCGCCTGCGGCCTCGCCGTCGGCGACCAGACGCTCGAGCTCCTCCTTCGGCAGGGGGGGCGGTGGCCGGACGGCGAGCCGCCGCTCGACACGTACGTCGTCGCGGTCACCGAGGCGGAGGCGCCCGAGGCGACGGAATGGGTCCAGCGGCTCCGGCGCGCCGGCGTGAGCGCCGACGGCGACCTCCTGGGCCGGTCGCTCTCCCGCCAGCTCAAGGAGGCGGCGCGTCGGAAGGCTCGCCGGGCGCTGATCCTCGGTCCCCGGGAGCGGGCGAAGGGGACGGTCGTGGAGCGGGACCTGACGACGGGGGCGCAGACGGAGCGGCCGAGCTCGGAGGTGCTACCACCGGCGTGATCGACTCGATCGTCGCGCCGTCCCAGAGGAGGATCCCGGGCGGCGAGTCGGCCCCGTCGACGAACCCGTACCAGTAGACGACGGCCCCTTCGCCGAAGATCTCGGTGTACGGACCCAGCTGCCGGCGCAGGTTCTTCCGGAGCTCCACGTCGTCCCCGAAGTTCGCCTTCGACTCGATCCAGGTGAGCTTCTGCCCGTAGAAGACGATCGGCCGGTCGAGGAGCGCGTCGGGGGTCTTCGCGTACCGGCCCCGGAGGTCCTTCTCGGTCCGGTATCCGATCCCGTGCGCGTCGAGCCAGCCGTACAGCCGTTCCTCGCCGCGCCGCCCCCGCTCCCGCTGGAGCTCCATCCCCTGCGGCGAGTAGATCGGGTCCGCCTGGATCAGCTCCGCGACCTCCCGGCGGATCCGCTCGTCGGGCCCGAGCTCGGGGTGGAGGAACGTCTGCCAGACCTTCTTGCGGGGGATGTGGAGCTCCTGGAGGACCATCTGGCCCAGAAGGACCGGCGGGAACCGCCACTCCCGGGCGATGTCGAGGATCGACCGCCCGCGGCGCCACTGCCCGACGAGGCGCGGGATCTGCCGCTTCAGCACGTAGAACCGCCGCGTCGCGTCCCGCGTGACCCGGTGGGTGTGGATCACGAACAAGAGTTCCGGGTCGAGGCTCTCCTCGCGGGCGATGCGGACGACGTCCTCGTACGTCGCGAGGGCGTCGTACAGACGTTGGTAGGTCGAACGGTCCATGGCCGGACGGCGCGGAAACGCGACCGCCCTCGGGGGCCGCTGAGCCGGGACGCTCTAAAACGTTTGGTCCCGGGGAACGGGTCCCGGGCCGAGCCCCCCGCCTCCCCCCGGACGCCCGGCCGCCCGCCGGTCCCCTAGTCCCGCCAGTCGAGCCCGACGGTGCGGAGCCCGACCTTCGGGATCGGGGGGGTGCGCCGCTTGTGGCGGTTCGCCCGGACGCGCGCGTCGACGCGGCGGACCGTCTCGGGATCGGTCCCCGCCGCCGCGGCGATCGTCTCGACCGGCGCGAGCTGCTCGAGCCCGAGGAGGATCCGGTCGAGGAGGTCGTAGGAGAGGCCGATCTCGCCCTCGTCGGTCTGCCCCTCCCAGAAGCCCGCGGTAGGGACCCGCTCCCGGATCCGCGCCGGGAGGTCGAGCTCCGCCGCGAGGGCGCGGACCTGGGTCTTGTACAGGTCCCCGATCGGCAGGAGGTCGACGCCGCCGTCCCCGTACTTCGTGAAGTAGCCGAGGAGGATCTCCGACTTGTTCCCCGTCCCGACGACCCGGCGGCCCCGCTCCCGCGCGAGCGTGTAGAGGAGGAGCATCCGGGCCCGCGCCTTCACGTTCCCCGCCGTCGTCCGGTCGACGGGGGCCGGGAGGACCGACCGGACCGCCGCCTCGATCGGCCCGATCGGCACCTCGCACCGCTCGACCCCGAGCGCGTCGGCGTAACCCCGGGTCTCCTCGAGGAGGGCCGGCGGGTACGCGTCGTCGGGGAGGAGGACCGCGAGCACCCGCTCCGGCCCGAGCGCGTCCCGCGCGAGGCGGGCGACGAGGGCGGAGTCGATGCCGCCGGAGAGCGCCACGATCGCGCCGTCGCTCGCGGCGGGGCCCGCCTCGGCGCGAAGGAACCGGTCGATCGTCGACCGCGCGTGGGAAGGCAGATGGACGTCGAGGTTCATGCCTCGACCCCGACCGGCTCGAGGGCCCCCTCCGTCGCCCATCGGTCCCGGCAGGCGCAGGCGAGGCCGTCGAGCACGTCGAACCGCTGGTCGAGGGCCGCCTCCTCGAGCGCCGCGAGCACCCGCCGGTCGCAGGCGCCGCAGTTGTGCGGGCCGCGCGGCTGGCCGCCGGCGGTCGGGAACGTCACGAGCCGCGTCGTCCCCCGGAGGGGCGCCGCGCGGCGCATCGCCTCGACGAGGCTCCAGAGCCACGGGGGCCGGTACCGGCCGCGGCGGTACAGCCACTCGACAACCGTCCCGCCCTGGATGTGGACCGGGTTCACGCTCAGCGTGTCGAACCACGGGCGGGCCGCGGCGACGGAGGCGACCACGTCCTCGACGGCCTCGCGCTCCGTGAGGTACGGGGGCTTGAGGAGGAGATACCCCTTCGGCGAGGCGCCCGCCGAACGGATCCGGGCCGCCGCGTCGAAGTACTCGCGCGGCGACGCCCCCTTGTTGACGAACCGTTCCAGGACGACCGGGTCGGCGCTCTCGAGGCCCTCGGCGACCTCGAGGCGCCCGCCGAACGCGTCGCGCAGGGCCCCCACCGTCGCGTCCGTCGCGAACTCGGGGAGCGTCTCGACGAGGAGCCGGCGCGCGCGGCCGGCGAACGCCCGGCCGATCCGGTCGCGCGAGGCGGGGTCGACCTCGCGGTCGTCGAAGAAGCTTCCCGAGGTGTAGATCTTGACGTACGGCTCGTCCCGGTACCGCGCCATCGCGGCGTCGAGCTGCGCCGCCAGCTCCTCCGGCGCCGCCGAGCGGCCGAGGGTGTCGCGGGCGTAGCCGCACATCGAGCACCCCTTGAGGTCGGCCCAGTAGCACCCGCGGGTGCGCAGGATCAGCACGAACGCCCGGACCCGCGCTCCGTCGAGCGCCTCCGCCTCGGTCCACTGGTTCACGAACGCCCCGGCCGAGCCGGCGGGGGCCGGCGGGGGCCGTCGCTCCCGCGCGAGCGACCGGGCGACGGACTCGGGCACCTACGACTCCTCGACCTCGACCTCGACGAGGTCGTCGTCGCGCAGGTGGAGGGTGTCCCGCAGGCAGACCGGGGCGATGAGCTCGAGTACATCCTTGTGGTGCGACCGGTCCGGCACGATGAGGTGGCACGGGCGGCCGCCGAGCCGCGCGGTGAGGCACGTCGCCCCGCCGAACGTCCGCCCCGACGCCTCGAAGCCGTCGATCCGTATCCCCGTCCACTGTCGGAGCCGCCCGAGCGTCGCGACCTCCTCGGCGCCGACGCGCACGTTGAGCGTCCCCGGGTACGGCTCGTAGCCGAGCCGGGGGACGAATTGGACGACGTACCCCGGCTGGCTCAGGTAGTACCGGCCCTCGCCCAAGCCGCTCGCGACCCGGCCGCGGATCCGGACCGCCGCCGGCCCCTCGAACAGCCGGCGGAGCGGGTGGTACTCGCGCGACAGCGCCTCCCATCCGTCGGGCGTGACGGTGAGCCGCTGGCGGCGCGCGGCGAGCTGCCGGGCGAGGTAGCCGCGGCGCTCGAGGCCGACGAGGTACCGGTCCGCCGCCTGCTGGCTCACACCGAGCCGCCGGCCCGCCTCGCCGCTCGACATCTCGACCGGCGCGCGCGCCGCGCCGAGCCCGGCGAGGAGTCGGAGGAGCGTGAACTCCTCCATCTTGAGCCGCGCGTCGCGCGGGGAGGACACGGAGGGGCCCCCTAGTGGCCCCGGACCGGGGCGCCGCCGGGGAAGTGCGCCGACTGGATGTTCGATCCCCGAAGGACCACCCGGCCGAGGCGGCGCGTCGACTCGGGGCGGGACTCCTCGGCCTCCTCGAGCGCGAGGTTGAGGTGCTCGTCGACCCCGATCAGCCGGCCCGTGAGGGTCCGGCCGTCCTTGAGCCGGAGCGCGACCGGCTGCGAGACGAGCCGGGAGAGAAGTTCGACCGGGGAGCCGGCCATCGGGCTCGGGACCGAAGGGCTCGCTTAAGCCTTTGCCGGCGCCGGGCGCGAACGCTATCAGGGCGGGGCCGACTGGGGGCGCCCGACCGACCGATGTCCGCGCCCGCGCGACCTTCCGGGGGCCTCGGCGACGTGGTGCTGGGCGAATCCCACCTCAGCCTCGTCGCCGGCGAGACCGGGGGGCTCGTCTACCGGGGGTACGACATCCGCGAGCTCGCCGGACGGGCCTCCTACGAGGGCGTCGTCCACCTGCTCTGGCACGGCGAGGCGCCGGCGACCGACCCGCCCGCCGAGCTCGCGCGCGCGATCGCCGCGCGACGCGCCCTGCCCGACGGCGTCGTCCGCGTCGTCGACGCCCTCGCGCCCGAACTCCCTCCGCTGGAGGCGCTCCGCACGGGCCTCTCCGCCCTCGGCGACGGGACGTATCCGTACCCGCCGACGATCGAGCAGGGGATCGATCTCGTCGCCCGGACCCCGACGGTACTCGCGCGGCACGTCCGCCGCGCCCGCGGCGAGCCGCCGGTCGAGCCCCGCCCGGCGCTGGGTCAGGTCGCGAACTTCCTCTGGATGCTCACCGGGCGCGCGCCGGAGCCGGAGCGCGTCCGGGCCCTCGAGACGTACTTCGTGCTGCTCGCCGACCACGGCATGAACGCCTCGACGTTCGCGCTCCGGATCGTCATCTCGACGCAGTCGGACCTCTTCTCGGCCGCCACGGCGGCGCTCGGAGCCCTCAAGGGCCCGGCGCACGGCGGGGCGCCGGCGCGCGTCTCGGCGATGCTCGACGCCGTCGGGAGCCCGGAGCGGGCGCCCGACTGGATCCGGGCGCAGCTCGACCAGAAGGCCCGGCTGTTCGGGTTCGGCCACCGGGCGTACAAGGCGGAGGATCCCCGCGGGCTCCTCCTGCATGACGTCGCCCGGCGCGTCGCCGATCCCCGCCGGCTCGAGCTGGCCGAGGCCGTCGAGCGGGCGGGCGTCGAGGAGCTGCGGAGGCGCAAACCGAACGAACGCCTGTACGCGAACGTCGAGTTCTACAGCGCCGTCGTCCTGGAGGCCGTCGGCCTTCCGCCCGAGCTGTTCACGCCGACGTTCGCCGTCGCGCGGACCGCCGGATGGGTCGCCCACTCCCTCGAGCAGGCCGCGTCGAACCGGCTCATCCGGCCGGATGTCCGGTACGTCGGACCTCCGCCCGGTCGGCGGTGGCCGAACCTCCCGGCCCCCTAGGGTCGCGGCGAATCCCGTCGGACCGCTCGGTCCGTCCGACGCCACCGCGCGGCCGCCGCCTCCGAGCGCTCCGGGAAGCCGGTCGTTCCGCCGGCGCCGGAATGGATCGACCGCCGCGGCCCGCCGGATCGGCGGTGCGGGCGGCCGGAGGGAGCGCCCCTAGGCGTTGCCCTTCTCTTCGCCCGGCTCCTTGTCGACGACCTTGAAATCGGCGTCGACCGGGGTCTCCCCGGGTCGGCGTCCGCCGCTCGGCGTCGCGGGACCGCCGCCGCCCTGGCCGGAGGACGTCGCGCCGCCGGCCTCCGAGCGGCCGGCCTCGTACATCCGCTGGGCGACCGCGTGGAGGGTCCGGGTGAGATCGTCCATCCGCTCCTTGAGCACGCCGAGGTCCTTCTCGCCGAGCGCGGTGCGCAGCGCCGCGACCTTCTGGGTGATCTCCTGGCGGTCCGCCTCCGAGATCTTCCCCTCGCCGTCGGCGAGGAGCCGCTCCGCGTCGTAGGCGAGGGTCTCGGCCCGGTTGCGGGCCTCGACCGCCGCCGCGCGCTCGCGGTCCTTCGCGGCGAACTCCTCCGCCTGGTGGACCATCCGGTCGACCTCCTCCTTCGAGAGCTTCGTCGACGCGGTGATCGTGATCCCCTGCTTCTTCCCCGTCGCGAGGTCCTTCGCCGAGACGTTGAGGATCCCGTTCGCGTCGATGTCGAACGACACCTCGACCTGCGGCGTGCCGCGGGGCGCGGGCGGGATGCCCGTCAGCATGAAGCTTCCGAGCGAGACGTTGTCCGCCGAGAGCGGCCGCTCGCCCTGGAAGACCTTGATCTCGACGGAGTTCTGGGAGTCGGCCGCCGTCGTGAAGATCTGGGCCTTGCGGGTCGGGATCGTCGTGTTCCGCTCGATGAGCTTGGTGAAGACCCCGCCCAACGTCTCGACGCCGAGCGAGAGCGGCGTCACGTCGAGCAGGAGGACGTCCTTCACCTCGCCGGCGAGGACCCCCGCCTGGATCGCGGCGCCCATGGCGACGCACTCCATCGGGTCGACGCCACGCTCGATCGAGGGACCGACGAGCTGCTCGACCGTCTTCTGGACGATCGGCATGCGCGTCGGGCCGCCGACGAGGACGATCCGGTCGATCTGACCCTTCTCGAGCTTCGCGTCGGCGAGGGCCTGCTCGACGGGGCCCCGGCACCGTTCGATCACCGGGCGGATCAGTTCCTCGAGCTGCGCCCGGGAGAGGCTCAGCGCGAGGTGCTTCGGTCCCTCGGGCGTCGCGGAGAGGAACGGGAGGTTGATCTGGGTCTCGAGCGTGGAGGAGAGCTCGATCTTCGCCTTCTCCGCGGCGTCGCGGACCCGCTGCATCGCCATCTTGTCCTTCCGGACGTCGATGCCGCTCTCCTTCTGGAACTCGCGGGCGATCCACTCGGTGAGCGCGCTGTCCATGTCGGTC